>JABGYE010000187.1:0-4107 GCA_018675395.1 Akkermansiaceae bacterium | reverse complement strand
TGATGGTCTAGAGCATTCAAAAGATGGGAACCCTTTAGATGCTAGGGTATTGCCTAAAATTCTCAGGATGCGCCATGATGCAAGTTCTAATGTTATGGTCATTACTGTTAGTACCTGCAGGGGAAAAAACTTCTTTCTCGAAGTTAATGCGACAGGAGAAAATGCCGGATGGGAGAAGTTAGGAGAAGCAGTACAAGGGGATGGCGAGGATAAGGAGTTTACACTGCCGAGTGATGGTTTCTTTATTAATGCAATGGTGAGGGTCGGCGTAGAAGGAGTCGATCTTGACTTAACAATGAATGCAGATAAGCCGCCGAGGAAGAAGAGTAATAAAAATTGTAATGTGCCAAGTTCATTGAGGGGCCGGGAGATTTCAGTGGGACAGGGCAAAAAGCTTATGTTCAGGAGTAATCGTAGAGGTGAAATGGTTGAAGGTGGTGACAGAGGTAATATGGTGGTCCCATTTTCTTATACATTTAGTAAGCCAGATCATTGTAAGGTCAGGTTAGTCCTGACGTTTACAACTAGGAGAGGCTTTGAGACAATGGTCTATGAGTTGACATTTTTATCTAAGGGAGGGTCGGGAGAGTTTGTTGCTAAAAAGTTTGGAAAAGGAAGAAAAGAAAATGCAAGTCAGGGTAATTTTACGATTTCCATGAACCCTTAGCATGGTATCAAATTAAATATAAAATAGATACAGCGAGATCCCCCAATCTTAATTTCTTTATTGTCCAAAACGAATAAGCTCGGCATCAGCTGAGCTTATTTTTTTTGGATACTTACTTGGCGAATATTATATATTTTCTACATAGAAAATTCATTAAAGCGGAGCTTATTATGAATGCACCATTTGCTAAATGCTCTATGCCTTTGTTGGTATCAACTAACTCAAATACGAGTGGGATAGATAACAGTCCTGCAAAAAAACTGACACCAGAAACGGTAAAGAATAATATTATTTCTTTAGTCTTAGAGTGTCTGCCGCTATTGAAGACAAATTTAACATTAAGCTTAAATGCGATTGTATTCGATATTAAGAATGTGAAAACATTATTAATAATTGTTCTCGACTCCTTCAGGTCTTTTGAAATGTGTTCGCCGATTGCGGGATTTATGGTTAATCCCAACGCATAGACAATAAAAATGTGTACGATTGTCGTCAGAAGACCACAAAAACCATACTTAATTATTTGAATTAGGAGAGGGGAGTTTTTGTCGTTCAGAGAACTCTTGAGTCCTTTCTTCGAATAGAAGATTAAGCTCTGATTGAGAAGATCATGGATTTTACTGAGCATTATTGTCAAAAACTGATTTCCACTCAGAAAGAGATTCAAGGATTTCTTTTTTTGTTCTTCTGTGGCTTAGTTCCCATACGATTGGGATAGTATTAGGGATTTGATTAAACAGTTTTGAGTAGTTTATTTCCCCTTTAAATGGAACCTGATGATCTCGATGCGGCCATTTGACATCATGTAAATGGCATCCCTTGATGTAGTGTTTCATTTTTGATAGCCACTCTTCATGGTCAAGTAGGCCCAGGTTATGCTTTCTATGAACGTGTCCAAAATCATGCCAATAGCCAATAGTTGGAGTGTCTTTGTAATGCTCCATGAGGGTCACGAGTTCATCTTCGTTTGGCAAATCCTCGTAAGCGCTTCGGCTCTCGATTCCTAAAATGATATTGTTTTTTGAGGCTTCATCTAGGACCTCGTCCAGTGCTGATACTGATCTTTCCATATATAATGGAGCAATCTTTTGCCGTTTTTTAATCAGTTTAGATTTCAGCTTTTCATATGCTTTTGATTCTTTTTCATCATTCGATGCAAGCTTTTCCAGTTTTGGAGAAATTCTTTTCATCGGTATGCTCCCTAGGTGCATGACTATGTATTTAGCATTGAACCGTTCGGCGGTCCGTATTGTGGCTAAAGTCAGATCGATTGCTCGTTTACGTTCCCGTTGTCTGTGTGAAGTAAATTCATAACAGTCAGGGGCATCAATGAGGACTTCAACGGGCGAGGGGCAGAAATTGTGGACTCCTGAAACTTTGACGATTTTTTCTTCGAAGGCGCGAATAATGCCCGGGAGTAAAGAGACTTTGAGACCATGGCTTATTTCTATGGTGTCGAAACCTAATTCAAGAATTTCCTCAACCATAGACAACCCGTCAGAGTGCTTCTGACTGTTCCAGCAAGTTGAGAAAGCGATCATAGGTTATTAATGAATAATTTGAATTTAGAGAGAGGGTAATATCAGACAAGTTGTTTTCATGCAAAATCTCAGTAAATGGTTTGTTGTTTTTGTTTGTTTGGGTTAGAGCATGATTGCTATAAAGATTAATAACTAATTATCACATTCATCAATGCGAATAAAAGCCTTCTCGGGACTCGTACCCCCAACTGACAAAGTTGAATCTGTAGCTGCAGTTCCCTATGACGTTGTTGATCGTGATGAAGCTTCGATTCTTGCTGAAGGTAATTCTGAGAGTTTATTGAATGTTTCTAGGGCTGAAATTACTTTACCCGCAACTGCTGACCCTTATTCAGATGAAGTCTATCTGAAGGCCAAAGATAACTTCGTACAAATGCAGGATAATGGAGTCCTAAATAGGGAAAGTGGGCCATGCATGTATCTTTACCGTCAAGTCATGGGAGATCATTCACAGACTGGCTTAGTGGCCGTTTCTCATATCGATGACTACCGAGATGGATCGATTCTCAAACATGAAAAAACTAGGCCTGTAAAAGAGAATGATAGGACTGCGCTTGCCTTGAAGCTCAGGGCTCATCTTGGCCCTGTTTTTCTTACATATAAAAAGGATCAAGGAATTGATAATGCAGTTAATCAAGTGGCTGAGAATACTGATCCCCATTTTAAGTTCACCGCTAATGATGGTGTTGAGCATATTATCTGGAGAGTCCCTGGAGGTGGCAATTTCCAAGATTTATTTTCGCACTTGTCTTCCGCTTATGTTGCCGACGGTCATCACCGCAGTGCTAGTGCGGCTAGGGTTGGAGAAGAGTTAAGGGAAGAGAATGAATCGCATACTGGAGAAGAGGATTATAATTGGTTTCTCACTGTATTTTTTCCTGACGATCAACTCAGTGTGTTGCCATACAACAGGACAGTTTCAGATCTTAACGGCTATTCAAATTCTGATTTCCTTGGCAAGGTTAAATCTTTAGTGACTCTGAAGGAGGTTGATGATGGTGATCCTGATGGCGCGGGTGAAACGAGAATGTTTTTAAGTGGGCAGTGGTATAGTTTGACTTGGGATCGGATCGGGGATGACCCGGTGAATTCTTTGGATGTTAGTATCCTCCAGGACCGGTTATTGGGTCCTGTGCTAGGCGTCAATGATCCCAGAACCGATAACAGGATAGACTTTATAGGAGGCATTCGAGGTACTCAGGAATTGGTTCACAGAGTTGAAGGCGGGGATGCGTCTGTCGCTTTTTCAATGTATCCAGTCGATGTATCACAGCTAATGTCTATTGCTGATTCTGGTGAGATAATGCCCCCTAAGAGTACATGGTTTGAGCCCAAATTAAGATCGGGCCTGTTCATTCATACATTTTAACAGAGGTTTTTAAGAAGTCTTTTGTGGCTCAATCTCTAATTTTAGGTCAGAGTCCTTAATGAGGGGCCAAGTACCATCAATATTAAGGGTTTTTGGAGGATTAATTCCAATGGATCTTGTCTTTGAAACTGAGATTTTATTATAAGTGATGGGAATGAGAGTGAAGCAGATGCTCTCATCGGTCGGCTTTCTTACATGTAGAACGCAAGAAAAGTC
Source organism: Akkermansiaceae bacterium (assembly GCA_018675395.1). Classification (GTDB taxonomy): domain Bacteria; phylum Verrucomicrobiota; class Verrucomicrobiia; order Verrucomicrobiales; family DEV007; genus EC70. The sequence goes on along the minus strand of JABGYE010000187.1, from coordinate 314 downwards.
ATCATTTTGAAGAGAAAATTTTGTTCCTATAGGGATTGAAGTGTCAGGGCTTGGAGATGTTGAGGGAAGTACGAGTTCGATGTATGCCTTTGGAAATGAGTCACAGCTACCACTCAGCACAGTGCCTTTAGTGAAAAGATCAGATTTAGTTAATTGGCGTGAATGAGTGACAGTGAATGTTCCCTTTAAATAATAGACGCCCTCAGTCCTTTTGTAATTCTCTATGTAATCACGAAGGAAATTATCGTTAAGATAAGAGAGATAGACGCCAGTGAAATTAGAAAATTCCTCTTCCATTAATGACCTAGCAGAAG
>JABGYE010000248.1:0-3938 GCA_018675395.1 Akkermansiaceae bacterium | reverse complement strand
GAAAGGTCTAAACCCTCCTCTCGTTAGAGCAGGATGATATGGACGCCATGGGGCTGGTCCGAGCCATCGGTTCCAGTCGACCCCATTTGGTAATGGCTCAGGAGGAAGGTAACATTCTCCTGAAGGTCCCCCCACATTGACCCATGCTTCTTTGATTTCACCGATGGCTCCGCCGTAAATCATCCGATGAAACCAGTTGTAATCACCCCAGACCCGTTGACTGCCACCGGAAAAAACGCGTCCGAATCTTCGAGCCGTGTCTCGCATCATTTGACCTTCGCGTATGGTTAAGGTTTCGGGTTTTTCACAGAATACATCCTTTCCCGAGGTCATTGCTTCAATGGCTATCTTTGCATGCCAATGATCCGGGGTGGCTATTAGGACAGCATCAATATCATCACGCATGATGATTTCACGATAATCGACATAGGTTTTACAATCATTGTTGCCATATCGTCGATCCACTGCACTCTTAGCTTGTTCTGCGTGTGATTGAACAACATCGCATACAGCGAGTGTTTGGATCTCACTGAAGCCCAGGAATGAATTCAGATCTCCTCTTCCTCTTCCTCCCATTCCTATACCTGCGAAATTGATCCGTTCATTGGCTCCGAAAGCGGACGAAGGAATGAATAGAGGTAATGGGATGGTTGCGGCGGATTTTTTAAGAAAATTGCGTCGGTTAGACTTCTTAATTTGCTTCAGCATTATAGGTGAATTCTGGAGTATTTACCTATTTATAGTCAATATTCAATATTGATAGGTATATAAGTTTTATGGAGTGTTGAAGTTCTTTTGGCTTTAGGTTTTGATTCTTTCCTGTGAGCTCTGATCTAATAATTGTTAAGGTCAATAAAAAGGCACTTTTGAAAAAATTTGTTCGGTTCCCTTATGATTTGTATGAGGGGGATAAGTATTGGGTTCCGCCATTAATGATGGAAGAAATTAAGAGTTTGATCCCCGAAAGAAATCCTTCCCTCAATCAATCAGATTATGCATGTTGGTTAGTTTTTCGCGGAAATAAAATAGTCGGGAGAGTAGCGGCTTTCATTAATAGAAAAGATAACCAAATCAGAGAAAGGAAGGCAGTTCGATTTGGTATGATTGATTTTATTGATGATGTATCTGTCTGTGGAATTTTGCTCAAAGAAGTCGAGAACTGGGCGCGTGAAAAAGATTTAAACCTAATTGAGGGGCCGCTAGGTCCTAGCCATTTTGATAGGAATTGTGTTCTTGTTGAAGGCTTTGATGAATTGCCGACAGCTATATCCAGTTATAATTATCCTTATTATGGAAAGCACATCGAGAGTAATGGTTACCTCAAAGAAGTTGATTACCTAGAACATCGAATAAAAATATCTAAAGAGTCCGATTCAAGGGTAGAAAAAATTTCGTCTTATGTTTTGAAGAAAAAAGGCCTTTCCTTGTGGTCTGCTCAATCTAAGAAAGAACTTATATTGAGGGGAAAAGAATTTTTTAATTTAATTAATGAAGCGTATGCCGGATTGCATGATTTTGTGTCTCTTTCTGGTGAGGAGGTTGATTATTTAATTGGTCATTTCTTTTCGTTTATTGAAACTAAATATGTGAAAATTGTGGTAGATGACAAAGGTGATATTGTGGCTGCTGGGGTTGCCATGGAGTCTGTGTCCAAGGCGTTACAGTCATCGGGAGGTAAACTGTTACCATTTGGTTGGTTGAAAATGTTTTTGGCAATGCGAGATAATGAGGTACTTGATTTGTGCTTAGTAGCTGTTGCTAACAAATTTCGTGGTGCGGGATTAAATTCTATAATAATGCATGAAATGCATAAAACGGCTCTGAATAATGGCTTAAAGTGGGCTGAAACGAATGGAGAGCTAGAGACCAATTCAAGAGTTTTAACTATGTGGAATGGATATGATTATCGAACTCACAAGAAGAGAAGAATTTATTCTAAGGCTTTAAAAGAATCCAGAATTTGAACTATTATAATAGAGGATTATTATTTGATACAGGTGCTTCGAATTAATTTTTATATAGCTACAATAATTTTAGCTCAGAGTTCTTTGTCTGGTGATGTTTGGGACAAGAATATTGCTCCTATGTTTCAATCCAATTGCGTGAAGTGTCATGGAGGAGCTAAGAAAAAAGGAGGGCTCGATCTTCGTTCCTATGAATCATTAATTGAGGGGGCAGAGAGTGGCCCGGTGATCGTGTATGGATCTGCTGAGGAGAGTGAATTGTTTAAAGTTGTTTTAAAAGGTAGTGACCCTCATATGCCACCCAAAGGTCAGCTAAATGAAAAGAATATTAAGGATTTGCGATCTTGGATTGATGAGTTGAATGAAGATCCAGTAGTAAATAAAAAGCCCGCATTAAAATTTGAAATGCCTGACAATATTTCTTTCGTGGATGCCATCGATTTTGCTATGAAGAGGTCCTGGTCTGAACTGGGGTTAGAACCATCATTAAATTCTTCAGACGATGTGTTTTGCAGAAGAGTCTATTTGGATGTTATCGGGAGGATTCCGTCTCGTGAGGAGTTGGATAATTTTCTTGCAGATAAATCTTTAAATAAGAGGGTCAATCTAATAGATGACCTTCTCCTGAAGAATGAGCATTTCGCTTACATGGCAGAAACATTCAATGCTATTCTTCTTGGTCGTGAATCGGTAAGGAAAAAGGATCGAGGAGAACGTGAAAAAAATGGTTGGTTGGATTATTTAGAATGGGTATTTAGAACCAATCGCCCATGGGATCTTGTGGCTAAGGATCTAGTTTTATCCCGTCCAGGGGAAGGTGTCGAATCAGGTGCTTCATGGTTTCTCTTTGAGCAAAAGAATGATCATTCGGAGATGGCTAAATTAACAATGTCAGCTCTTTTGGGAAAACAAATTCAATGTGCTCAGTGCCATGATCACCCTGTGTCTCCCGAAATAGAACAGCGGCACTATTGGGGAATGGTATCTTTTTTTAGTAGATCTGTAAATGTTCAGACAAATAAAGGTATGCGTGTTGCTGAGCGTGCTACCGGAGGTCATTCCAAATATGCTGATCTTAGTGGAAAGAGTTACGCGAGTGAGTTGGTTCTTTTGGGAAGTGAACTTGTTGAGGAAATTATAGATGCATCAGATAAGGATAATTCAGATCTTTATGTGTCCGTTCCTTCCAAGGCATGGTTTGAAAAAAATAATAAAGGCAAGAAGGGGTATAACCTAATTAAAGTTGATAACGCTCCTGTTCCAAAATTTTCTAGAAGACAGAAACTGATTGAGTTGGCTTTCAGTGATAATAATTCCTCATTTGCTGAATCGTTTGTGAATCGTGTTTGGGCTCTTTTCTTAGGTAGAGGCATAGTTCATCCAGTAGATTTAATGGATTCGGCGCATCCTCCGAGTCATCCTGAGTTATTACGATGGATGGGCCGCGAGTTTGCAAAATCTGGTTACGATGTTCGCCAACTCATGCGATCGATTTTAATGAGTCGTGTTTATCAGTTGTCATCTTATGTTTCAGCAAAAATCAAACCAACTCCTCAAACTTTTAGTTATCATATAGTTAAGCCTATTTCTGCTGAGGCCTTTTCTAAATCAGTTCTAATAGCTATGGGGCATTTTCCTGACAATGATGGAAAATTTAAAAAAGTAGATGCAGAAAAAATACGTAGAGAATTTGCAGTTAAGTTTCCTGATCTCTTTCCTGAAGTTTATTCTCCAACTGTTCAACAAGCCCTCTATCTAAGTAATAATAAAACGATAGAGGAGCTATTTATTTCTGATGATAATGTTACTCTATCAATTATTAAGGAGCAGACATCTAACGTTAATAAAGTAAAAGAATCATTTAAACTAATTCTTGGAAGAGAGCCGAACACCGAGGAAATTGAAGAAGGAACTAAGTTTCTAGAACGAGGGAAAAATTCATTGAATCAACTTTGTTGGGCTTTGGTTTCGGGT
>JABGYE010000062.1:0-24755 GCA_018675395.1 Akkermansiaceae bacterium | reverse complement strand
GCGCATCCATTTTTTGAGCAAGGGTCGTTCTTGGAATCATTTCCAAACTCACTGCAGTGATGCCACAAGACGCCATCGCATGAAGGGACTCAATATCATTAAATGGATCAAGAAAGCTAAGATGCATAGCACCCTCTTTGAGGATGCTTATTTCTTCACTCGGAGGCTTCTTAACGCGAAAAATAAAATCAGCATTTGATAAGGACGAACCCCTGTCAGTAACGATCTTTGCTCCAGATTCGGAATATTCAGTATCAGAATGGTCGCACCCAGCCCCAATTCCGGATTCAACCTCCACTTCCAATCCAATATCAACTAACTTCTTAACTGTTGTTGGAGTAAGAGCTGCCCTAGTTTCACTAGAATCAGTCTCCTTGGGGGCAAATATTATCATCAACTAGTCCAATTTATATACTGGAATCATGCCAAACTAACGCTGAAATGAAATTTGTCGATTCCAACAAAAATATTCTATATCTTATATAAAAGGATATCATTAAATAATAAAGCTCCTAATAAATTGATACATAAAGTAATTCAGCCCCTTTGTTATCTTGTGATTATATCCGCTCTGATGATCGTCGCATGCTCACAAAATGAGCCAAAAGCCCTATCCTTTGAATCTAAAAGATATGCTATAAGAACCAGCCAAATTCGCCTTTCTGCACCAGAAGCCAAAAAAATTGGTAATAAAATCTGGAAGAATGAGTGCGGAGGAACGCTAGAAGGCCTCACAAGTTGGAACAAAGGTGAATATTTTGCCTCTCTGGGTATAGGTCACTTCATATGGTATAGCCGCGTCAAAGAAGGACCCTTTGAAGAAAGTTTCCCAAAACTCATTCAATTTATAACTTCAAAAGGGATCAGAGTCCCAGAAATAGCAAGAACAGCCGACTGCCCCTGGAGTTCAAGAACAGAGTTCATTAATGCTAAAAATTCCCCCCAAATGAATCAATTAAGGCAATTCCTTCATAGAACAATTCCTTTACAGACCTCATTCATTCTAACTCGCCTCGAACAGGCTTTACCAAAGATGTTGATTCAAGCTCCTATAAATAAGCAGAAAAAAATTAAACATAATTTCTATACATTATTACAGAGCCAACAAGGAAAGTACGCCTTAATGGACTATGTGAACTTTAAGGGAGAAGGAACAAACAAAAAAGAACGTTACAAAGGAAAGGGTTGGGGAATGCTACAAGTGCTTGAAGAGATGCGCTCCAATCTCCCTTCAAGCCAAGCAGCGCCTGAATTTGCCAGAGCAGCTGATCACGTTTTGACACAAAGAGTTATAAATGCTCCTAAAGATGAAACGAAATGGCTTAAGGGCTGGAGAAATAGACTCAAAACTTATTATTAGCCATTAGACTTTACAGATTAATCTAAGTGAACACTTCTTTGACTTTTTCCTAGCTTGCGGCATTTATTAAACGTCCCATTTAAATCAATTCTATAATGTCACTAGAAACAACCCTCATACTATTCAAAACTGATTGTGTCGAAAAACATTTAGTCGGTGAAATTCTTAAACGATTTGAGAGCGAAGGATTTAAAATTAGAGGCATAAAAATGATATCCCTTTCAACTGAAATCCTAAATGAACACTATGCTCATGTAGCGGACAGGCCATTCTTCCCTGAAATACTTAACTTTATGCAAGCATGCCCGGTAATTGCCTTGGCTTTAGAAGGTGAAAATGCCATCGCTCGTGTTCGGGAATTACTCGGACCAACAGATTCAACTGTTGCAGGTAAGGGAACGATCCGTGGAGATTTTGGGGTCGATACAATGCGGAATGTTTGTCATGCGTCAGATTCAGAAGAATCTGCCTCCAATGAATTGAAACGGTTCTTTGGTGAGGATGAGATATTTTCTTATTAATACATCCCTAATGTGATTGTTTTATGAATCACATTAATTAGAAGACCCGAGCAGAGTAGTTTGCATAAAACAAGCAACCGGCCATACTATTGAGTCAACAGAGGTGAACTCAAAGAGGCTAAGAGACATTAATTCTGCAATCAAAATAGCACGTGCCATTGGCTGGATTGCATTATTGATTTCCACAATATTGTATTTATTGATTCTCTTTAGCTTCAATTATAATAGCGATCAATTATCTATTTTTACAGTTTTTCCAATCTGGCTCTGGTCCGTGATCGGTTTAGGATTCATTTTCATTTCAATGATATGCCTAAAGAAAAAACTACTCCTGTGGTTCTTTGGCGCATGGATATTTACAGCATTACTAGAATCAGATGAAATCATATCGTTAAAACGAGGATTCACTCCAACATTAAAAAAAATAAAGACGGGAACTGATCTAGCAAGCCCCATTCAAACGTTACGTGTTGCATCGATCAATTGTAACGGTCGTAAAATTGAAGCAGCACTAGAATTAATCGATTACAATCCTGATATTATTTTTTTGCAGGAATCTCCATCACCAGAAAACCTCAAGATCATAAAAAATAGATTATTAGACCCAACGATCCAGATCGTTGGAGGATGGGACTGTGCAATCATTGCTAGAGGAAAACTAACGAAAAGAAATTACTCCTCTATTTTCTATAACCACGCTACTGGCGCGATGCTAACACTTAAAAATGGATCAACTATAGAGCTTCTATGTATTCACCTAGAGAGCGCAGTGACTCGCTGGGATCTATGGAATAAAAATTGCTGGAAAGAACATCAAAAGAGAAGCCAAGAAAGGCGCGATCAATTACAGCAGCTATTATCACAATATGAAAAGTTTGCCTCCGATAGACCTAAGGTCTTTGGCGGTGACTTCAATTCCCCCCCAAATAGTAATTTGTTTAAATCATTATCAAGTGAATATAAAAATGCATTCAGCTCCACCGGCAAAGGGATTGGCAATACATTCACTAACTATTTTCCAGTCATTCGCATCGATCATATCTATTCTAACCCGGACCTCCAACCTGTTGACTCCAGCTCTATTAGAACAGTACATTCAGATCATCGAATGCTGATATGTGATTTTATCCTAAAACAAAAGAATTAAGAAATTATTCATTAGTCCACTTCCATGAAATTTCCTTTTGAATGTCTGGATGCAGGGAAAAATGGACAGGGCAAGACATAGCCGCCTGCTCAATTAATTCCCTCTTAGGGTGATCATCCGGTAAGGAGTCATGTATCTCAATTGTAATTTTCGCAATCCTGCGAGGCAAATCGGAACTCATTTCCTTTATGACTCTTCCCTTAACATCACCAACATCAATTCCATGATTCTTTGCAGCTATACCAAGAATTGTTAACATGCACACTCCTAATGAACTTGCACATAGATCAGTTGGAAAAAATGTCTCTCCTAAACCATGATTATCAACAGGCACATCCGTTTCTATAGTTGCGCCTGACAAACCATGCTTGGCTCTGCATCGCAAATCTCCATCATAATTAATTTCTATTTCTACCATATCTAAAAACGAGTTAATACTTCATTCAATCCTAAATAACAGAGCGCATAACTTCAATTATTTTCACCTTGGGAATCTATAACTAAAACTATTCTAAATCCATGACTTACTCCTGTCTGACCGAACGGCTGGACACTCCTATAAGATGACAAAAATTGCTGCTCCAAATAAGAATCATATCCTCCACCACGTGCAACTGACCAATCTTTAAAGTTAGATTCTCCACCATAAGAATCCTTAACCCATTCCCAAACATTTCCTGCAAGATCATAAAAACCCTTACCGTTTGGATCAAAACTACCAACTGGTGAAGTGTGAGAGAAACCATCCTCATACGAACCGACAACAGTAGTCTCAGACAACCAACTCAAAGCTGATGAATCTGCAATGTTAGCCGTTTCTTTTTCAGGAGGCCAATTATCACCCCATGGAAAGACCCCTTTGACCAGACGATCTCTTTCCGCAGGACTGGATCCCTCTTCAACTCTTAGTCCTGCAGCGAAACTCCAATCCTCATCAGATGGCAATTCATATCGTAAGTTAAATCCTATTAGCCCTTTATCCCTCTCATATTCAGTCAGCCATTTACAAAACTCTTCGATCTCATTCCTATCAACTAAGACCACAGGATGTTTGTCTTTTTGAGGGAATTTGGGCTTAAATTTGCGTTTTTCCCCTGTCAAAGAGCAAAAAACATCAAAATCTTTAACCCTGATTTCCCAAGCTGACATCATGACAGCATCCCTCAGTGGCAACATAGGAATGCCTAAAGAGTTCTTCCATTCCTTAGCAAAATCAACACCTTCACTCTCCCGCATTTTTACACTTACAGGATGATCAATACTGGATTGCAGATCAATCCATCGTTTCTCATCTCTATAACCTTTTAAGCGGAAGAGAACCTCAACGGGATTAGGAGTCAAACCAGAGAGACTCAATCCTGTTTTTCCTTTATACTTATCATTAATATAAATTGAAGCTCCTTCCGGAACTGAACTCAGAGTTAATGTTGCGTAAGTTTGCGTTCGCACATACGCAAAAAGTGGGACCCTGTCCTCAAAAACATCTTTTCCGTAAACGACATCTTTTTTCTCATGCTCAACGCCCACTCTTAATTCATAGCGCTGATTTTCAGCTAAGTATCCTTTGTTTTTTTCTTCTAGGGTCATCCATTTAAAATAATCCTCAGCCAGATCAGCTCCAACCAATGCAGTTTCATAAAGAACTGAAGGCTCTTCATTAGGAAGAATTAATTGAGCTTTATGGTAATCAACTGTTTTAGGTAGACTCACAATGTACTCCTCAAATTTCATTAATGGGAAAGGGGCCTCCGAAATATGATTTTTTTGAAGGTAATTAAATTTCATCCCAAGTGAGTTTTGCCATTCCTTCCCCTCAATTGGAGGCTTATAAAATTCCAAATGACCTCCTAGCAATAATGTTTCATCAGTTTTAACAGTACCTTGAGCTAACTTGGTTCGGTAACTTTCCAGTTCTAACTCATAGCTGATCTTACCAATTGGAACCTCCGACTCAAAATAATCTGGTGCAGCGATCCCTTTAAATGACCTTTCCTTGCCATTTTCAAAGACCTTGAAAACTTTAGCTCCTCTAGGCACAGAAGTGATCCGAACATTTCCAAACTTTTCCTCACCTATTTTAGATTCTTTTTCTTCATTCTCCTCATCGTCGACCCCGGTAATAGTATTATTCCCATTAGTAGGAACGTCATCAGGTCCTTCATTTTGTTTAATATGAATAGGTCCAAAGAAATCAATATTTGATACACTAAAAATGGCAATAGCAACCAAAGTCATGAGAAGTAAAGTTCTGATGAACTTAACAACAAACATACCAAATCGCACACCCTCATCCAAAGACTGCAAATCTTGACTCATTTTGTGAGCATTCTCATAACGTTGCCTCGCCAGAGTGGCACATGCCTTGCAAATAATATCATTAAGTGAACGCCATTTCCTTCTCTCCACTTCATTCCCATTTGGATCTGAAATTGCAGGGAACTCAAAACGATCCTTACCAGAACTCATTTCATAGAGAACCATACCCAAGCTATAAATATCCGCTTTAGGATCACCCGGCCCTTCAGGGGGAACGAAACCTTCAGTGCCAACAAATGTGCGTTGCCCAGAAAGTGCCACAAGACCAATGTCAGCAATCTTGGGGATCCCATCGACGAAAATCACGTTTGAAGGTTTAATGTCTCTATGGGTCAATCCCGACTCATGGATGTGATGTAAAGCATCCGCCATAGTTGCACCCCATTCCCCACATTCGTCCATTGAAACTCTTTGTCGGTCTGTTATTTCAGATGCTAATGTTCTTGGAGTGTATTTATCATCAATGATCTCAGACTTGCTAACCTTATCATCTGCCAATTCCATGACATAGTAATAGAAGCCATCATCCAAATTACGCCCAACATGCAAAACATTGACCAGGCCAGGGTGAGTGCGAGATATTGGCTCGAAAATTTTAATACCTTCAAATTCTCTTTCGAAAGTTCTATCGTATTCAAAGTCCTTGCGATTGACTACTTTAATGGCCCTCATAGATCCAGTGACACTTCGCGCAAGCCAAACCTCTCCATAAGATCCTTTCCCAATCATTCTAATCATTTCGTGATCAGGAATCACTGGGGTCCTTTCGCTAAAATCAGAAGAGCTGCTTTTCAAGTTTCTGGATCTCCTTCTTTAATATTGAACCAATTCGATGCTTCGCTAAATATACTTGAGCAATACTAACTCCAAGTTCCTTTTTGACCTTGTCCACTGACCAGCCTTGGACAACGTAACAATCAAAAATTTGAAACTGTTTAGGTGAAACTTTACCTTTCACTTTTGCTAAACCCCGATCGGTAATACTTTTGTTCCATTCTGCCTCCCAAATCCTTTCAATCTCAGGACCATTTTTATCCTCAAATCTATCGATGACAGCTGTCCTTATTGAATCGTCCAATCCATGACAATCAACGACAGCATTATGCTTTTTTCTTTTACGAAACTGATCAGCTATCCTCCAACGGCTCATATTCATCAGCCATGCCTTAAATGAACCTTTGTCTGGATCATACTTACCTTCTTTTTGTTGCTTGGCGATGCAGATGATAGTTTCTTGAACTGCATCGAAAGCCTCTTCATTCTTTAAACCAGATTTTACAGCAACACCGTAAATTAAACGCCAATAAGTCTTATAAAAATCATCCCAGCTCTTTTGATCCTCCCAATCATTGAGACGCTCAATTAAACTTTTTCTAGTCCGCTCATATGCGTCATTAAAATTAGGCTCTTTTGCCGAAACTGACATATTAATAGAAAATAAACCGATTACTTAATGAAACACAATAATAGACGGTTACCATATAAAGCTTGGACCAATTCAAATCCTTAATAGATTCTCAGCAAATTAATCTCCTATTCCAATAATGCCCCGTAAAATTGCCATTAGAGTAGATCCTAACGATGATGTTTTGGTTGCACTTACTGACATCAATAGTTCTGAAGAAATTGAGCCGGGATTAATTACCAAGGAATTAATACCTGCCAAACAAAAGTTAGCTGGGAAAGACTTTAATGGTGGGGATGATATCACTATGTACGGAGTCGTAGTAGGTTCTACTAAAAAATCAATACGATCCGGTGAACTCATTAGCACTGAAAATGTTGCGCACAAATCTTCCCCTTATGAAGGAAAGAACGTTGAGACAAGTTGGGATTTACCAGACATTTCAAAATACTCAGATAAAACATTTAATGGTTATCATCGGTCCGATGGAAAAGTAGGAACCGCCAATCATTGGATCTTTGTACCTTTAGTATTTTGTGAATCACGGAATCTTGAAATGCTGAAATCTGCATTAAAAAAGACGCTCGGGTACTCATTCGACGATCCTTACACTTCATTTGCTCAAGATCTTAAAAAAGCTTACGAAGGAGGATCCAATGAAAAAAAATTACGTGACCTTCAATCGAATAAATTAACCAAACAAAAACAACCTTTATTTAAAAATATAAACGGGTTAAAATTCTTGGACCATGGCCTGGGTTGTGGCGGAACGCGTGAAGATGCACAAACATTGTGCGGACTGATAGCCGGATACATTAATCACCCTAACGTTGCTGGTGCAACTGTCCTGAGTCTAGGTTGTCAAAATGCCCAAGTCAGCATTTTGCAAGAAGAGATACATTCTCGTTCACCACAATTCGACAAACCATTATTGATTTTCGAGCAACAGAAATTCACCTCGGAGCGAGAAATGTTAAATTCGGCTATCAGAGAAACATTCATAGGAATGATCTCTGCAAATCAAATCACCCGGAAACCCGCTGACCTTTCTAATATTTGCTTAGGCGTCGAGTGTGGTGGATCTGATGGGTTTTCAGGAATATCAGCTAACCCTACAATCGGTCAATGCGCAGACCTAATTGTGGGTCTTCAAGGCTCCGTAATACTCTCTGAATTTCCAGAACTTTGCGGCGTCGAACAGGACCTATGTAACAGATGCATAGATAAGGAAACCGCATTCAGATTCGCCTCTTTAATGAAAGCTTATAATGCTCGAGCAGAAGCGCATGGGTCAGGATTTAAAGATAACCCTTCCCCTGGAAATATTAAAGATGGCTTAATAACTGATGCCATTAAATCAGCAGGAGCTGCAAAGAAGGGCGGAACTTCACCCATTATAGAGGTTCTTGATTATCCACAGCCCACGACTAAGAAAGGCCTTTCATTATTATGCACTCCAGGAGGTGATGTCGAATCAACAACTGCTATGGCCGGGTCAGGAGCCAATCTTATGGTCTTTTCAACTGGACTAGGAACTCCAACTGGAAATCCCATAACTCCGACAATTAAGATTTCAACTAACAGTGAACTGGCACAAAGATTACCTGATCTCATTGACTTTGATACTGGATCAATCATACGAGGCGAATCTTCGATAGAAGAACTAGGAAATAATCTTCTCGATTTGCTCATTGAAACGGCTAGCGGTACATATAAACCAAAAGCAGTTATCTTAGGGCAGGATGATTTTCTACCCTGGAAGAGAGGTGTTTCATTATAACAACCAATCAAACTAAATAATAGAGTATGACTCACGTAATGGTGCGGTCATATTCTTCGCATACAATCTAATCAGTTCTATCAATTATGCGTATTTTACTTGTAGAAGACAAAAACCGACTCCGAGAAGCAATAGAAAAAGCGCTCAGAGAGTCAGGTTACGCTGTAGATTCCACTGACAATGGAAATGATGGCCTTTGGATGAGTTGTGAGAACACATATGATGTCATTCTTCTAGATATCATGTTGCCGGGCCTCGACGGATTAAGTGTTCTTGAACAGTTAAGGGGACGAGAGCGTGACACTCCGGTCCTATTATTAACTGCTAAAGACACAATTGCTGATAGAGTCAAAGGTCTCAGAAAGGGAGCCGATGATTATCTGATAAAACCATTCGCACTTGAAGAACTTCTAGCAAGAATAGAAGCTCTTTGTAGACGTTCATATAAAAAGTCCACATCAACTATTACCTTAAATGATCTAATCATTGATAGTTCCGCTAAAACAGTTAAGCGTGATGGTAACTTAATAGACCTCACTGCCAGAGAATATGCAATTCTTGAATATTTGGCAATGCGACAAGGGTCCGTCATTTCAAGATCAGAAATAGAAGAGCACATTTATGATGAACTTGTTTCACCTATGAGCAACGTAGTCGACTCCGCAATCTGTAACCTTCGGAAAAAAATTGCAAAAGAACCTGATGACGACGAACTAATCCATACAAGAAGAGGCCAAGGATACATACTCATGCCAAAGAACTAATGAGTTCAATTAGGAAGAATCTCTTTATCTGGTTGTTGCTAGGCTTAACCTTATTATGGGCCATTGCAGGGGCAGGAATATACTTATCTGTTAAGCGAAGTGAGATAGCCAAAATCGATTATGAGTTACAAAGAATGGCAGGTGCTCTTCGATTTATTGCTGGATCCACTTCTCGAAACACTGGACCTCAAAGGCCTGACCACTTGATTGTACGGCCACCAAGAGAAAACTTTCAACCAAGCGAAATTCGCACCACTTCTGAAAATCGCATAGCCCAAAGATGGCCGGATCTATTAAGTGAAAGGGGTCCTAAATACATAATATGGTCAAATAAAGATACAGTAATCCGGCAATCCGAAGGACTGACTACAAAAGAATTTAAATTTCCTGAAATTACAGATTCTAACAGCCCTATTTTCTTTAATATATCGCTCCAAAATGGAGACTCAATGCGGGCCCTGGCCTCGACTTTCCGTAGATTTGGATTTGGCAGACCAAGGCCAAGAGGAAATGAAGGCATACGAAGAGAAAATAATTCGTTGGAGCATCAAATGAATGAATTGCGCCGAGATATTCGTAAGTCACAAGAAAATGGTGATCGGCGAAAGGCAGAAGAATTGATGCATAAATTGAGGGAATTAGAATCAAAGCATCATGAAAGAGGGAAGAATGATAGAGAGAGGCATGAAGGTGAGCCTACCCATGAATCTCCAGCAAAAAATCAAGAACAGAATCTACCACGAAACACATCACTAACAGGAATCATTGCTTTAAGCTCTAAACCTATGGAAGAATCTCTTAATACCCTATTATTTGGAATAATAGCTATCGGTATCGCTGCAGGATTTTGTTCATTTTTTTTAGTTCACTTTGCATTAAAGAATGGTCTAAAGCCTCTGTATGTACTGGGTAATAAATTAGCCTCAGTAGACTCTTCTTCTTTGAGTCATCGTTTTTCAAAAAATGATCTACCGGCAGAACTCTCTCCTATATGCGGACATCTCAATAAACTAATGGAAAGATTAGAGAATGGTTTTGAAAGAGAACGGAGATTTAGTGGAGATCTGGCACACGAGCTTAGGACCCCTATCGCCGAATTAAAAATGATGGCAGAAGTCGCATTGCGCTGGCCAGAAAATAACACAGAATCCCATGCCAATGAAACTCTAGATATCGCACAACAATTACAGGAAATAATTGAAAGTTTATTAGCCTTGAGCAGATACGAAAATGGTGACGAGGATCCTGCATGTGAAAAAATACTACTCCAAAAATTCACGGAAGATTGTTGGGATCCATTCGTTAAAAAAGCTGAAGAAAAAAATATTAGAGTAACCATAAACATTTCCAACGAACATTTAATTGAAACGGATCCCAAAATACTCCGTCTAATTATCAATAATTTATTTTCAAATTCCGCAGAATATACGCCCTCAGAAGGAATTATTAATATCAGCGGAAGCCATGAATCTGAAGGGCATATTCTTAGCATTTCCAACTCAGTTGAAAATATTGATCATGAAATGTTGAGTCAACTCTTTGAAAGATTATGGAGGGGTGATGTTTCCCGAACTGACGGATCTCATAGCGGACTAGGTCTAGCCCTATCAAAAGCATGCTCAAAATGCTTAGGCTTAAATTTAGAAGCAGAACTCATAAAGGATGATCAAATCAAATTTATATTATCTAGAGCTGATATAAAAAATTAGTCAGATCATCTTAAGGTAATCTAAGTCTGTTACTATCTTAAATATAAATTCATGAGATCTCTAAGACTAAGATATTTCACAACCTTTAACTACCAAAAATAAACATAATGAAATCAAAACTCACAAAACTAGCCGCAAGTGCAATAGCTCTGGCTCTCTTGTCCTCTTCAGCAATCGCTCAAGATGAAGAGAAAAAAGGCAAGAAAAAAGGGAAACCTGCAGCTGAACGCCCAGAAGGAGCGAAGCCAAAAGGCCCTCGGAAACAACGTGCACAACGTTCACCTGAAGAAGTTCTCAAAGCCATTAAAACTCGTTTAGCTGAAAACGAAAAATTTGCAGAAATGTTCGCTAAACGTGCAGACAGCGATGGAGATGGAAAAGTTTCTGATGAGGAAATAAAAGCCGTAATCGCAAAAATGGGCGAAAGGCGCAAGCGAGGAGAAGGTGGTCGTCCTGAAGGTGGTCGCCCTAAAGGAGAACGTCCTGAAGGTGGTCGCCCTAAAGGAGAACGCCCTGAAGGTGGTCGCCCTAAAGGAGAACGCCCCAAAGGAAAACGCCCTGAAGGTGGTCGTCCCAAAGGCCCTCGCAAACCTGCTGAATAATTTAAGCAGGTTCAAGACTCTAGAAAATATCTAAAAAACAATCTGGCCCCGAGGACTTCATAGTCCTCGGGGCTTTTGCTATAGACAATCACTCTTTTTTTTTAAATCTAATAATTATTTCAAAGGCATGGATAAAAAATAATTCCTCATGCCATTTGGTTCCTCATCGCTATAACAGCATTCGCTGTGGGTAAAAGAACCGAATTAAAAATTGAAAAAAATAAATTAAAGCAGACTGAGAAAGAGGCAAAAACTAAGCCGCCTACCACTGTAACGAATAATAATAATCGCAACCCGATCAGAAATTTATGAGTCATTGAATGAAAATCTGGACGGACGCGAAAGAAGCAGAATAATAGAACTTTTCTTTCAGGCCTGGGGAAAAGCGGACGGAGAGTCTGCCATTAAAACGGCACTCAAGAATAATTTACGTCAATCATGGGGCAGAGGCGGTCAAGGAAGCAACATATATGCGTATTCCGCCTTATCTGCCTGGGCATCAGTTGATCCGGAATCCGCAATGAGAACAATTTCCAATATAAAAGATGAAAGACAAAAAAGTTTCCTTACTTATGGACTCATTAACGGCTTAGCCAAAAATGATGCACGCGCTGCAACTGATTACGTATTGAAATTTTCAGCGAACCGGAATGAAACGGAAGAGAGACCAGAAGGATTTCAACGCAGAGGTGATGTTACACAGCGTTACATTAGTCAGATTGCATCCGAACAATTAAAGAAAGGCATGAGCACAGCAATAGAATGGGCAGAAGCGCTTCCGGACGGCGAATTAAAATCATCCGCATTTGATCAGGTAACTGAAGGCTACATACGGTCAGACATTGATGCTGCAAAAAAATGGGTTTCAAGCAACGCTGAAAAAGAATATGCACAAAGAGCGGTTAAATGAAGTGGCTTCACATTTGACCCGAAAAAATTCACAAGACGCTGTAGAATGGGCCTCAACGCTTCCAACAAATGCACAAGACTAGGCCTATCGGGAGGTCATGGAGAACTGGACAAGAAATGATTCTGAAGCTGCAAGCAATCACCTCGTAGAAATGAAACCTTCAGAGGCTAGGGACTCAGCTATCAGCTCATTCGCAACTTCACTTGACCGTGAGGATCCAAAAAGCGCAGCTACTTGGGCCGCAACAATTGACAATGAAGAGACAAGATCAAGTACGCTCAAGCAAATCGCTCAGCCCTGGATTCGAACGGACCCCGATGCAGCCAAAGCATGGCTACCTACCAGCGGATTACCAAAAGAAACTCAAACGGCGATTCTTGAAACGCCTAGCAGGGGCCGGCCAACTGGTGATTTTCGCAGTCGCCGAACTCGCCAACGTTAATTTATCTTTAACCGGAACTATTCAGAAGTACTCTTCGCTTGGGTAATGGACTTTGCCTTTTTGATTAGCTCAACGAATTCTTTACGAAGACCATTCTTATCTTTTCCTATCCCTTCAGATGCTATTTCCAGCAGTAAATCATAATTGACCTGACCACTGAACTTGGAATTTCTCAAAAGCATTCCAAACCCTGCAACTGATGAAGCGAACCGAAAGTCCTTACTGGAATTCTCCCATCCTTTGCCTGAATCGGTGAGTGGCACAGAAAACTCTTCCGCCTCATCTTTGATATCAGCTTCAGGATCTTTGTACCGCAAAAACACAGTAAGTAATTCTTCACTTTCGACAATGTCCGACCGCTCAGTTTTCTTGGCTAGTTTCCTGTACTTTGACTTCACTGCCACGTCTCCCTCGTCACTAGTAGACCCTGCCGGAACAATCTCATAAAGGGCAGTCACTGCATGGCCGGCCCCGATTTCCCCTGCATCTTTTGCATCATCACGAAATTCTTCAGCTTTCATTCTGCGGTTAGCATAACCAATAAGCCTATAGCTTTTGACCTTCCTGGGATTAAAATCGACCTGAATCTTAACATCCTTGGCAACAGTGACTAGAGTCGAACTCATCTTATCTACAAGGACTCTCCTTCCCTCCTTAATGGAATCAATATAGTAATATTCCCCGTTGCCATTATTGGCAATCTGCTCGAGCCGATCATCCTTGATATTACCTTCGCCAAAACCAAGTGCGGTAAGGAAAATCTTCTCCTTATCCGCACGACCTTTAACCAATTCAATTAATTTGTTACTATTCGAAATTCCAACATTGAAGTCGCCGTCAGTGGCTATGATTACACGGTTCGTTCCACCCTCGATGTAATTCTTCGAAGCAAGATCATATGCAACACGAATTCCTCCTTCACCATTCGTTGAACCGCCACTTCTGAGTCCGTTAATGACCTCAATGATCTTATCTTTCTGATCACCGTGCAGCGGATCCATCTCCACTCCTGCTCCACCAGCATAAGTAACAATCCCTATACGGTCATCCTCAGTCAAATTCTCAACTAATAATACGAGGGACTTTTTCAAGAGTGGTAATTTTTCCTTATTGCCCATGGATCCGGAGCAGTCTATTAGAAATACGAGATTGGATGCCGGCCTTTTGTCCAATTGCATGTCCTTAGCCTTCAATCCTATCCTCACGAGCCGATGACCAGCTTTCCAGGGAACTGAGGAAGTTTCAAGATGCACCGAAAAAGGATGCTTATCACCTGAATAAGGATAATCATAATCAAAGTAATTTATCAATTCCTCAACACGAACAGCATCAACCGGAGGGAGCTGCCCACGGCGTCCGATGTAACGACGAACATTCGAATAACTGGCCGTATCAACATCAATCGCAAAAGTAGATAAGGGCCGTTCAATAGTTGGAAAGAAAGGAGTGTCATGATAAACTTGGTACTGCTCACCATTAATTTCCTCCAATTCTTTATCTCTGAACTGAGCGTCATCCCGACCATCTTTTTCTTTAATATTATTGAAAAATCTCTTGTCGGAACCATCCTGAAATTCTCGACCCAATTTCAGATCCAGTGGCGATCTCGCACTAGACTCGATCGTCCTAATACTCAGCTTAGACTTACTGCTCCCCTTCCGTCCTATACCCGCGACACTGGCTAATTCATCACCTTCAGTTGAAGCAAAGGGAGCAGCATTTTGAGTACTTAAGCCGAATCTTTTTGGGATAGGTCCATTTGCACTTTGATCTGCACTTTGAGATTTCGCAATCTTCGAAGACGGTACACTTGCCTTCTCTACTTGTTTTATTTGTTCAAATATGGATTCTTCTTTTACTTTTGCCTCTTCCGTTACCTCTGCAAAATACAAATCTGACTCTTTAATAGAACCCTTCTTTGAGTCTTCTTTTGAATCTAGTGGAACTGGTCCAGTAGGATCCACAGCTCTGGTATAAACTGGTTGACTCTCCCCATCTGAATTTTCTTGAAGCTCTTGTTTTACTGATCTCAGGCCAACTATCCCCATTCCTACAAAGCAAGCCGCAGCTGCGGTAACACCTAACCACCTGTTAACCTTACTGAAAGTGCCAGGACCTGGATCCAGAATAACATCCTCTTCATTACTAAAAAGTATTTGTTTTTGCTCTTTGGAAAGCTTCTTTTTAGGAGCCTCTGCAAATTCTTCCTTGATAGTTTTTATCGTGCCTCTAATCGCATCCACTTCCGACTTTGCTTCAGGACACTCTTCAAGAATCTTCTCAAAATCATCAACTTCACTCGGGTCAAGTTCACCAAGTGCATAAGCGGTAAGTCTAGGATCTTCTGAATTAATTTTCATTTCTATTATTTCCTTTCTATAAAATCATTTATTAAACTTTGTCATTCCTTCTAAGCGACCTGATCAGATAAAAGACCCCTCAATCGCTTGATCCCCGCATGAATAAGAAAACCGACATTACTCACACTTAATTGAGTGATCTGGCTTATCTCCTTATAACTCATATCTCCTTCGAATTTCAGGCGTATCACTTCACGCTGATTTTGCGGCAACCGGTCCAAAAACTTAATAACATTACTATGTTCATCCGCTCGTTCTGCGGATTGTGATGGGTCATCCGCCACATCTCGAATGACTGTCAATTGATCATCTTCTACATTAATCATACGTTTTTCCTTTCTTATAACGTCAAAACAACGGTTCCGGCAGACCGTAAAAAGCCATGCCTTGAGGGATTTTCTCACCTTTTCAGGATCTTGTTCATAAAGCTTTATGAATGTGTCCTGAACGACATCCTTAGCGCGATCCTCATCCTTAACGATACTAGCCGCATAACCAATCAAGGCTGACTCAAACTCAATGAGGCCTCTGTGAACAAGTTCTTCTCGCTCGTCGGCTGTATTATTTTCTAACATTAATTTGTTACATCATAAACAACGATTGAAGAGACAAGAGTCTTAGAAGAAAAATCAAAAAAATGTAATTCCCTCTCTTATTATCACTTTTCCAGTAAAATTACCGATTATTACCCCAAATCAGAAAAGGGCTAAATGATTGTAAACCGTTCTATTTATCCTTATTCCTTCGCCTGAAATTAATTTTGATAATAAATTGTGCATTATTCTGTAGATTCAGCAGATAATAACTGTCGATCAATATAAACAACATCGTTATGCTTTCTCGATTCACCAAGGCTCTACTTATAGGCCTCACATTATTATCGTCCTTTTCTTGGGCCATGGCCGATGAACGGCCCAATATCATAATCATCCTATGTGATGATCTCGGCTATGGAGATCTTGCCTGTTACGGAAATAAAGTTATCAGAACTCCAAACATCGATAAGTTAGCCTCTGAAGGAATCCGTTTCACCAGTTTCTATTCATCTTCTCCGGTATGTTCACCGTCACGCGTTGGGCTCATGACTGGCAGAACACCTAACCGGGCAGGAGTCTATGATTGGATACCTGGAGGCAATCGAATGCATATGAGCAAAAAAGAATTCACTATTCCAGCCATGCTGAAAAAAACTGGATATGCAACATGCATGTCAGGAAAGTGGCACTGCAATGGAATCTTTAATCGAAAAAATCAACCGCAGCCCGGTGACTTTGGATTTGATCATTGGTTCGCCACCCAAAATAATGCCGCTCCGAGCCATAAGGATCCGAAAAACTTTGTCCGTAACGGAGAAAATGTAGGTATAAGCAAAGGCTTTAGCTGCCAAATCGTTGCCCAAGAAGCTGTGGACTGGATAACCAAGCATGTGAAAAATAGCCCAGACCAACCTTTCTTCTCTTACGTAGCATTCCATGAACCTCATGAACCAATAGACTCTCCCAAGCACCTCATTGAAAACTATCCCAAAGCAAAGAAAAAGGGAGAGGCTCTCTATTATGCAAATGTAGAAAACATGGATTCTGCAGTCGGCCAGATAACACTCTCTCTGGATCGCCTAAATCTCACAAAAAACACACTAGTAATATTTTCTTCGGACAATGGCCCCGAAACTCTGAATAGATACCGTAGCGCGTGGCGCTCTCACGGAAGCCCTGGCCCTCTACGGGGAATGAAACTTCACACTCACGAAGCTGGAATACGAGTTGCCGGAATAATGCGCTGGCCAATTCAAATAAATGATAAACAAGTCAGTGATTCACCTGTTAGCGCATTGGACCTCTTACCTACATTTGCAAGCCTGGCAGCAGGTGAAATCCCAATTAACCTCAAGCTAGACGGTGCTGATATAGTCAATGCACTCGGAGGATCTTCCGTACAACGAAAACAACCTCTTTTCTGGTGTTACTATTCGTCTTTAAACAAAGCCAAAATTGCGATCAGGGACGGCGAATGGAAATTGCTAGCCAGTTTGAAATCTGCTGACGGGAAAAATATCAAGGCAAGATCAATAACAGAAGCAACCCGATCCCTGCTACAGACAGCAAATTTAGGGGATTTCGAGCTCTATAAAATATCTAAAGATATCAGTGAAATGAATAATCTGGCTGAAAAGCATCCTAAAGAATTAAATGTGATGGCACAAAAACTGCAATCAATCTACAGGGACGTCGTTCAGGATGCCAAAACATGGCAATGAATTTTCTCATTCAGCGGCCATTCCACTCTACACATTCAGCATAACTGATTCCAGTTCCCCCAAAAATATCCAGAGCAGAACCGACGGTAACATCTAAGCAACCTGAACTCAGCTCATCTATCTTGTGTAAGTCTTCAATGAATCTAACTCCGCCAGCATAAGTCAAAGGAATTTTACCCCAACTCCCAAGCAATTTAACCAGTTCGACATCTATCCCTTCACACTTTCCTTCAACATCAGCAGCATGAATAAGAAACTCCGAACAACTATCAGACAACTTATCCAGTGTCTCATGATTAATTGGAAGGTTAGTAATTGTTTGCCAACGGTCTTTTGCAACTTTCCATCCCCCTTCAGAGCAAACTCGGCAACTAAGATCAATTACCAACCGGTCCTTTCCTACTGATTTAACCATTTCTGATAATCTTTCATCCGAAAAAAAACTCCCCTCAAAAATGTATGACGTTACAATCACATGCGAAGCACCACGATCAAGCCACCCCTCGGCATTCTTTGGAGTAATGCCTCCTCCTAATTGAAAACATTGTGGATATTCTTTTATAGCATCATTCGCTGATTCTTCATTGCCAGATCCAAGCATAATAACATGACCTCCAACAAGGTTATCATTGCGATACATTTGGGCAAAGTGTCTTGATTTTCGTTCACTGACAAAATTTTCTATTGGTGCTTCGTCTCTATCCTCGGCAAGGGTTCCTCCAATGACCTGCTTAACAAGTCCATCATGAAGATCAATGCATGGGCGGAACTTAGTCATCTAACTGTATCAAGCGATGTAGAAGCCTCGCTGTCAAACGAATATCAATGAAGTGGACAAACTCATTAAATTCCAGCATCTTTAATGGCACATGATCAGGAACCCATTCTTAATATTAATCTGTTTTTTTAGCATTTTAGGTTGCGGAAAACAAGAAAGATCGAAAGAAGTAAAAATACTCCCCCCAGAAGGAATGGTTTTCATACCGGGTGGGTCATTCATTATGGGAACAAGTCTCGAACCCAAGAAACAACCGGTCAGGAGTGGGGCAGAGGAATCTCCTCCTCACCGAGTCATTCTAAAGCCTTTTTATATGGACGAAACTGAAGTAACCAACCTTCAGTTTCGAAATTTCGTGGATGAGACTGGGTATAAAACTCAAGCAGAAAGACCGTTCAATCAAAAAGATTACCCAAAGGCAAAGCCAGAAGATCTATTGCCTGCGGCCTTCGTGATGGCTCCTCCAAAAAGCAATGTCGACATAAATACCGCATCCCATTGGACTTGGTGGAAACTAGTCAATGGAGCCGACTGGAAGCATCCAGAAGGACCAGAATCAAATCTTGAGGGACGGTCAAATCACCCAGTAGTTAACATTGCCTATGAAGATGCACTCGCTTACGCAAAGTGGGCAGGCAAAAGACTTCCTACCGAGGCTGAGTGGGAATATGCGGCACGTGGAGGACTCAAAGAAAAATTATATCCTTGGGGTGACGAGCTATCACCAAAGGGGAAAATAATGGCCAATTTCTGGCAAGGTGATTTTCCAAACAAAAATACAAACGAAGACAGCTACATGACAAGCGCTCCAGTTAAATCATTTCCTCCAAACGGCTATGGGTTATTTGATATGGGAGGAAATGTATGGGAAATGGTCGTGGATAAATATGAGAGAGACTACTATGCAAGAAGCCCTATCGAATCACCTAAAGGAGGAATAGGTCAATCAATCGTTAAAAAAGGGGAAGGCCCTATTGTTTTCCAGAGAATCATTCGTGGAGGATCTTTCCTTTGCAGTGAAGGATACTGTACAGGGTACAGGGTCGGCGCTCGACAACTCAGTGATGACATTAGTGCTTCATATCATACCGGATTCCGTTGTGTTCTTGATATAGAATCAGACAATTAGATTAGGCCACACAAAAATAATCAACGCCTTCCCGGAATCCTGAATTAATAGCCAATTCACGGATAATTTCACGTGCACCTGGACGAGCCACCGCACTAATAAGCATTGAAGATCCTGATCTGAGAGAGGAATAATCAAAGACTTCGACTCCATGAATAAATTCTCCTATCCTCCGCTCATTAACCTCATAAAAACGATTCACTGTAATCCCCTCAGAAATAAGATCATTAGTAATCCTCTTTCCTATAGGCCCTGCTCCAGCGACATCAACACCACTATCAACGGCTAATTCCAATTTAGAAATATAATGGGCCTTGGCCTGGGAAAATTTTGCTAAAGAATATCGGTCAGAGCTTCTCGTTAAACGACTCAACGAATCATACCAGTCTAAAAGAACTTCAGGAATATTTATTAATTTCATTTTCTTATCCAATAAACGAAGCCAAAGATCATAATCTTCGGCCCACTCAGGATTGGGAAATCCGTCTACCGAATCCAAAGCAGAAGATCGGACCATGCTCGAGGGATTAGCGATCGGACTATCAATGAACCTCTGTGATGCAAGAGACTCAGAATCATTTAACCCGTTCAACCAAGAAACGTATGCGGAAAATCCTCTGCCAGGGTCAGTCCTTGGTGCATTCATCAATCGGACCGCAGTCCCGCATCCTGAAAGGGATGGATTCGCATCTAGGACTTCCACCTGTTTCTTTATCCTGTTTGGATATGACACATCATCAGCATCCATTCTAGCAATGAATGATCCACTGGCCATTCTCCTCCCCTTCTCTATAGCAATAGACACACCAACATTTTCATTACACTG
Source organism: Akkermansiaceae bacterium (assembly GCA_018675395.1). GTDB lineage: Bacteria > Verrucomicrobiota > Verrucomicrobiia > Verrucomicrobiales > DEV007 > EC70. The sequence continues at coordinate 4,449 of JABGYE010000062.1, read as the reverse complement.
AATGAAAGAGACACGCTGATCTTTATTCAAAAGATCATTAGAAATCTCTGCACTCTTATCAGTTGATCCATCATCAATAATAATTAATTCCAGATCCTTGTACGTCTGATCCAGACAACTGTTCGCGGCACGGGATAGAGTCTTATCTGCATTATATACAGGAAGAATAACTGAAACTTTCGGCATGATATCAATTGCTCAAAGCACGTGATTGAACTGTCATTTCATCACCATTCCTGTGTAGATCAATTATCAGAGGAGAGCAGCACACCTCACAGTCATAATCAAGTTCCGCTGGTATTTCTGAGAAAGGAGGAGAAACAATTTCAAAAACTTCAAAACATGTTGGGCAAAGTATTTTAATCAAATCCATGCCTAATAAGAAAAATCAGGGAAGTTCATTTTTTTTCTTTTTCTTTTATATTCAGAATTCGGAAGAAGTACATAATGCGGGTTCTTATCTTCCTTCAAAAAAGATATAAGACGCTCTAAATCAATTAACTTCATTGCAGTGCATCCTGCAGTTTTTCTTCTAGGACCTCTCTCAACATGGAAAAATATTGCACTGCCATATTCTGGCTTAGGAGGATCACTGTTGTGTCGAATCTCAATGAGCCATTTGTACGCCGGGTCACCTAACCTCATTCGCTGGGATTGAAACCAAATAGGCTCCTTCTCTTCGGAACCGATCCTGACATGCCTATTATAAAAAGGATTCTTAGGATCATCTACCCAAGCATCTAATTCAGTTATTTTATGATAAGGATAATTTGATCTCGCAGGCAATGTCCTAGACTCTCCGTAAATCTTACCAATTTTAAATATTCCCGCAGGTGCACATCCGTCACCTTCCTTTTTCATTCTTTTCCCATTCTCTGCATGTACGCCCCTTCCCCAAGCGAGCCCCTTAGAACCAAGCATAACAGGCACTGCTTCCTTCCATTCAGGCCTCCATGATTTACGGCCTTCACGAATATAACACATCAACTTCCCCTCAGAACTATTCCACCCCTCTGTCACAACAACTACGAGTTGATCAACATCCTTCAAAATATGATTACGAAAGATTAATCCGGCTTCAGCATCAAAAGGGCTAGCCAATCCCCCTAAAAGAAAAAAACAAAGCAACCGTATCATTTACTTTAAAAATATCACCGAAGCCCTTGTAGCAATTTTGAATGAATCCCTCCAAAGCCTCCATTACTTAGTACAATGATCACGTCGTTAGGCTCGGTGAGTGGTATTAATTTTTCTACTATGTCATCAGAATCCGAACCCTGGAAGGCTATCTTTCCTTTTGTTTTCAGCCCTTCAATTACTGCATCAACATTGAGCAATTCACCTGAAGGAACTTTCTCCGGATCAGGAACTTCGCTGATGAATATACCATCCGCCTTTGATAAAGCGGATTCCAACTGGTCCTGCATCAAATTGCGCCGACTAGTATTGGAGCGCGGCTCAAAAAGGGCCCAGATCCGAGAACCTTCATACCTTTGACGAATAGCATCGATGGTCGATCCAATCGCAGTAGGATGATGCCCAAAATCATCAATGATCTTGATTCCTGATTCCTCTCCCCTGAATTCCTGCCTACGTGCATCTCCAGAAAAATTAGCAAGAGCTTCTGCAATCTCAGATTCCCCTAAACCAACGAACAAAGAAGCGCTGACCGCCATGGCTGCGTTACGAACATTAAACTCACCATCCATAGGAACCTTATATTCAAAGCCATTTAAAGTAAAAGACGACGAGCCTGAGGAAAAGGCCAGACCTTGTAGGCGATTTTCGCATTGATCATTCACTCCAACTCTGATGACTGGAGCGGGACAACCAAAAGTAACATCGACAGCATCTGAATCATCCCCATTAACAAACACGACCCCGTTCCTAGGAACAATGTTCAACATCCTTTTAAAACTCAATTTAATATCATCTATGCCCTCAAAAATATCAGCATGATCAAACTCAATATTATTTACTATGACAACTTCAGGGAGGTAATGAATGAACTTCGATCGTTTATCAAAGAATGCAGTGTCATATTCATCGCCTTCAAGTACAAAGAAATCAGAATCAGTGAACTTACCTCCTTGTCCAAGATCCAAAGGAATCCCTCCAATCATATGGCTAGGATCATGTCCATTAAACTTTAAGATATGAGCCACCATGGAAGATGTTGTTGTTTTCCCATGCGTTCCCGTAGCAACAATGTTCCTTTTCCCCTTCAAAAACTCATCCTTGAGAAGTTCCGGCAAGGAAGTGTAGGCAATTTTACGATCAAGCACCTCTTCCAGTTCAACATCGCCACGGCTCATTGCATTGCCGATGACAACCAAACTGACTCCTTCAGGAATATTGTCAGGACTATTACCACTGGTTATCTCGATCTCTTTATCAGCAAGAAAATCAGACATTGGCGGATAAACGTTCTGATCAGACCCAGTGACCGTGTATCCACGATCCTTCATGGCCGCAGCAACTGCACCCATTGCAGTGCCGCAAATCCCTATAAAATGAAAATGACGATGACTTTGATCAGTTGGCATCATTCTTAATATCTCACTAGCATCAGTCTGAAAGTCAAACTTGCAACCTCTATCATTATTCCCTGAAATTATTTTTATGCATATCAATAATATTCATGAGCAGATATCATTCACTACAAAGGACGGATCAACAATTATAAGCATTTTAGATAAGAGTAATGTTCCCGTGAAGAATCAAAGCCTTGCCGAAGCAAGACTTCCCGCAAAGAAGTATCATCCGGCGATGCCATTTTAATTCCAGCCGGATCATGGCACCAAATCACAGCGTCTGGAGACGGCCCAATCAGATTACTGTGCTGTTGCTCTCCTCCATATTCTCATGAAGATACTTACTTTGAATAATTATGAACTGGTCTTCTTTTTATCAACCAACATTACCCTGAGAGGAATTCTCGTAAGCATATTACCGTCCGCACTCACATCTATTGAAAACTGACCAACACTGTCAAAGTGAAGACGCTGCATATTAATTACAAGATTACGAGTAAGAAAGTATGCATCCTGAGGAAGCTGTACCGTTATCCTTGATTGAATAGATGGCATCTTGGGCTTGCCATCGTCATCTATAAAATTAATTGAAATTTCGTGATCACCTTCATCTCCAGGCTTAAAACAAATTCTAAGAGCTATCGCACACTGGGGATGCACAACGGGCAAGTGCGTTGAACAGATTGTATCAAATGTACCAATGATACAAAGTTTGTGATTATAATCATGCGCAGAATCACAAAGGGTAGCAACTTGAACTTCCATAGACCGTAACTAAAATAAATAGCAGTTTATCTTTTTTTTCTAAAGGGATTAAATATTCTTCGAAAAGGGCTTTCAGATCGCACCGCTTGGTTGTCCTCAGCCTGCTGGTCTTCCCCTGGTTTTGGCAATTCAAAAGAAGAAGCAACCGCTGTTTTCGAATTCCCATCTAATTCGCCTCGCTCACTTTTCAACTTGTAAAGAGCATTGAAGAATTCACCAACCATTGGAGCCGATTTATTACTACCGGAAATTTCTTCACCGGGATTCCCTTCACATATCGCAGCAAAAGCAAATCTCGGATCCTCTGCAGGCGCAAATCCAGCAAACCAAGAAATTAACAAATCCTCCCCATTTTGAATCCACTGCCCTGTCCCTGTCTTCCCTGCCATAGTGACATGATCGTTCCTTGCCCTCTTAGCAGTTCCTGCACTGGCATTAACAACATCGATCATCCCTTGACGAACTAACCATAAATTCTTTAAATCTAGATTTAACGCATTCCGTTCCTCTGGATCAAAGGACTCCGTTATATTATTATTTAGATCTTGAACCTGCAAAACCAGCCTAGGCTTAGGAACAGCATAACCGTTACCTACTCCAGCCATCATCTGAGCCACCTGAATTGGCGTCGCAAGAACATATCCTTGACCGATTGAAGCGTGTGCAACATACCCGCCAGTAAATGCATGCCCATACTTTTCTCGTAAAATAGCATCTGTAGGTATGAATCCATCTTCTTCAGCATTTAAAGGAATTCCCGTCTTTGCCCCGAATCCAAAACGATGCGCCATTGAAGCAATATTATCTCCTCCGGAATCTCCTCCGACCACGTAAAACCAAGTATTACAAGAACGCATAATGGCATTCATAACATTAAGCTTCCCCTCTTTATTCTTACTCCAATTACGAAATGTTTTATCCCCAATTTGAAGTGATTTCGGACAATCAATGAGCGTATCTTGATCCACCGTTCCGTTTTCCAAAGCCGCGAGAGCTACAGAAATTTTAAATGTGGAAGCGGGAGGGTATTGCCCCCTAAAAGCTCGCGGAAAAAGAGGTAAGTTTGAATCTTGTTGAAGGGTTTTAAATTGCTTACTGCTAATAGAAGGAACCCAAACATTAATGTCGTAGGTGGGCCTCGAAGCCATAG
>JABGYE010000066.1:0-6955 GCA_018675395.1 Akkermansiaceae bacterium | reverse complement strand
GCAGGTGGTGGCAATCCAAAGAATGGTGAGAAGACCTTTACTAGATTATGTATTGGTTGTCATAAAATGTTCGATAAGGGAGGAGTGATTGGTCCTGATCTTACAAGTTACCAAAGAAACGATAAGGGCGCATTGTTGATGAGTTTGGTGGCGCCTGGCGCTGAGATAAGAGAAGGTTATGAAAATGTTATAATTAAAACAAAATTGGGCACCGTGCATTCAGGATTTCTTGTCCAAAACACTGCTAAATATGTCGCAATTAGAGAGCTGTCAGGTGCGTCCAGGATGTTTGAAAGGGAACAGATAAAGTCACTTGCGAGCACTGGTGTTTCTTTGATGCCTCAGGGGCTTCTGAATGGCATCAGTGATGTTGAGTTGAAAGATTTATTTGCCTATTTGAGGAGTACCACGCCGCCGTTTTAATTAGTTGAGCGTCAATTTGAAGATTGATCTGTACGGTGGACCCAGACGCTCTGGCATAGACCCAGCATAAACATCATCATCAATAGGAATGTTCCGCCGTAACTGATAAAAGGTAATGGGATGCCCGTGATTGGGACTAGGAGTATGCACATCCCAATGTTCATAAAAACATGATAAAAAAGAAGTCCTATGAATCCGCCAATTAGCATTCTTCCGGTCATGTCTTTCGCTGAATAGCATATCAGTAGTAAGAGGATTAATAGTATTGAATATAGACCGATCAGGATAGCGGCGCCTCTGAATCCGTGCCTTTCAGCTATTGTTACAAAGATGAAATCATTAATAGAAACGTTAGATGGGACAAAGCCCATTTCGGTTACAAGACTCAACGTGCTGTCGCTTGAATCGTCGGATGAATGGATTGGAGAATCCGTAATTGAGGTGTCTTGATGCATTTTTCCTAGGTACCCGGCTGAGCCTATGGCAATCATGTTGTGTTTTGGTACCCAGGCAGCTCCCTGTTCATCTACTGGCTTTTCATAGAGCATACCAAGCCAAGTCTCGATTCTTTCCTTCTGGTAGTCTTTAAGGCCAAAGAAATAAAAAATAGGAACGATAATTAATCCTAACTCGATTATTACTATAACATAACGTAGTAGGACTTTTCCTATAACTAGTGATGTCATGAAAACGACTGGCCACGCCATTGCTGACCCAAAATCAGTTTCGTTAAGTATAATTAGACATGGGATGCCTACGACCGGAGCAGCTAGAAGAATTTTTAGTAGGGAGTGCTTGAGCAGAGGGAAACGTTTAGGTAATTCACCAAATATTATAGCAAGCAGCAAAATGCCTGAAACTATTGTTAGTTGAGAAGGTTGAAAGGTGAACCCTCCGATGGTGATCCAGCTCTTTGCTCCGGAGAGGATTGTATTGGTAGATAGTAGTAATATTAATGAAAATATGTATGAAGGCAGCGCTGCCCACTTGATCCACCGGTAGTCAATTAAGCTTGCGGCAAAGAATATTATTGTTCCTATGCCAATCCATAATATTTGATCGTACCATTTTGATGTGATGTTCTCACCAGTGAGGAACGCAGTCGCTAAATTAATAGAATAAACACCAAAAGTTAGTAAGGTTGCCGTTACGGCAACGACGAACCAATTCATTCCGAGAAATTTTCGGAAAAGCGGTGTCATTATTTAATCATTCTATTATTCTTAATTTCATTCATTGAGAAATCCAGTCAGAGGGCTGGTGGCGTTCGCTATCTTTGTTTCTTCATTTAGCCCAATTGCATGAGCGGTTCGACCAGTGTTGACGGCATCTTTGAATGCTGCTGCTAATCGTGCTGGATCGTCAGAGATTGCAATGGCCGTATTTATAAGTACTGCGTCAGCTCCTAGTTCCATAGCTGAGGTTGCGTGGCTAGGTTTACCGATGCCGGCATCGATTACTACAGGAACAGTCGCTTGCTCTATAATGATTTTTATTTGCTCCTCATTTTGTAGCCCTCTGTTAGATCCGATCGGGGACCCGAGCGGCATTACCGTGGCAGCTCCAGCATCTTGTAAACGTTTAGCTAGTACAGGATCAGCATTAATGTATGGCAGGACCGTGAAGTTTTCGGCGACTAGAGCTTCAGTTGCTTTTAGGGTTTCAATTGGGTCGGGAAGTAAGTACTGGTGGTCAGGATGGATCTCTAATTTAATCCAATTTGGCAAGCCTGCGCTTTGTGATAATCGAGCAAGCCTTAGTGCTTCTTCAGCAGTATTTGCACCACTTGTATTTGGCAGGATTAAATATTGGTCTGGATCGATATAATCTAGAATATTTACAAATTGATCAGGCTCTTTTGATAAGTTGGCTCTTTTGAGTGACACGGTAACAAGTTCTGTGCCTGATGCTTTCAGAGCATCCTTCATTATCTCATTAGAGGAAAACTTTCCAGTCCCGATAAAGAGACGCGAATTGAATTTACGATCTGCAATAGTTAGTTGATCCACTGAATTATATATTCAAGCTCTATAGAAAGCTTTGTAAAGCCCAGAGGTTCAGTAAGTGCAAATATTTGAGGTATTAAAATGAGAAAAATTAAGAAAGCTGGGTTTCATATATTCATTTTATATGCGACCTGTTTAAAGGTATGGGTATAATCGAGTTGCCAGTATTCCTCGCTATTGTGTCTGCAATTCTTGGAGCAACTGTTGGGTCATTCCTCAATGTAGTCATTTACCGAGTCCCTCTAGGGTTGTCAGTTAACGAGCCTCGTCGATCCTTTTGCCCTAACTGTAAATATAAAATCCCGCTCCATTTGAACATTCCTATTCTGAGTTGGTTTTTTTTAACGGGAAAATGTAAAAACTGTTCTGGAGCTGTTTCGTTTAGGTACTGTTTTGTTGAGGCCTTAACATCACTTCTATTCCTGTTGGCTTGGCTAACATTTGCTGGAAGTTTTGATCAGATTTTCTATAACAATCCACATCTAGTTATCGTGTCCTGGTTTTTGGTGTCACTTTTAGTTGCTGCCTCGTTCATAGATATTGATCATCAGATAATACCTGATCGAATAAACAGATGTGGAATCATAGTCGGGATAATTAGTGCGTTCATTTTTCCTAATCTCGTTCAAGTATTTATGAGCATTGAAATGAGTGCTTATCAAGGGTTCGGGGCTAGGGCGCAAGCCGTCGGCTGGTCTCTAGCTGGAATAGCTTGTGGATTTATTGTTTTATATTCGGTTGTTATATTTGGCAAAATACTTTTTGGGAAGAAAACATTAAGTTCAGGTGATCAAGTGACTTGGGGCATCATTGAAGGTAAGCAGAATCCAATCTTGAATGTCGGCGACAGTGAGATGCCATTTGAAGATTTATTTTTTGTGGGAACTGAGAGGTTAGTTTTTGACTCATCGGCAATTGAGATAAATGGCAAAGAGTATGGTCCAGGTGACTTGATTATATATTACGACAGATTAGTTGTTGGAGGTGACACGGTGATACCAATTGAAGAATGGCAAACACTTAATGGGATCTCTTCCGAAATCACTTACAGGCGTGAAGCCATGGGATTAGGCGATGTAAAATTCCTTGCTATGTTTGGTGCATTCATTGGTTGGAAGGGCGTTCTTTTTGCACTTTTTGCAGCATCCATAATTGGAACATCTGTTAATCTTCCAGGTAAAATTCTTGGCAAGGGCAACGATTTTACTAGGATCCCATTTGGCCCTTACTTGGCGGTTGGTGCGTTGTTTTGGCTTTTCTGTGGAGCTGATTTACTTGAATGGTATTTTAATCTCCTAACCCTAGATATTCAGTGATATATCTCATTTTACCTTGAAGTTTTAATGCTGAATTTAATATCACTTTCTAGATTGAAGTTAATTTCTTGGCTGGTCCTTTTATTGATTCCAGTTTGCATATCATTTTCAAAAGAAAAGCGCTTATCTGAGTATGGGCATAGTGATGATAAGGATGGGGCTCTTTCATTGCTCGGACTTTTGAATCAACAGCAGGATCGCAAGCTATTAGCTAAATATGTAAGTGAACTTGATTCGAATGATTTCTCCAAGCGAGAATTGGCTACTCGTAATCTTTCTCGGTTGCCGGTCATTGATCGAGTGTTTCTTAAAGAATTATTGAAGGGATCAACTCCTGAAGTCAGTTTCAGGATCAGGAGTATACTAAAACAAAATAACAAAGAACGGTTCGATGGTATGATAAGGGCCCTGAGTTACGAAATAATTAGAGGGAAACATGAGGGGCTTTTAAGTGATCTATTTGGTTCGGTTGAGGATAGAGAGCAGTATCCAATGGGTGGCATGTGGAGATCATTTGCTGAAGCTTCTGTAGTGACTGCGAATGCGACGGACTTGGAATTGCTTAAGCTTAAACTGATCAGTGATAATGATATGATTAGGTACTCTTCAGTTAAGGCATTGTTAAGTCTATTAGGCGAAGGATCATTGCCATTCATTTCTAAAAACATAACAGACCAAAATCCGCACATTAAGTGGGAATGCGCTAATGCTTTCATGAAATTCCACAGAAGAGAGTGCCTACTGCCTTTAGCGGAGCTGCTCATGTGTGATGAAGATTTTGGGCTAAGGTGGAGAAGCCTTGAATCATTAAGAAATATTACAGGGCAAGAGTTTGGATATTATGCTGCTGGTAATGCAGAGGAAAGGTCAGTGCCCGCTACTAAATGGAAAGACTGGATCAAAGCAATTACCGACTCAGCTAAACTTAATTTTGGAGTTCTTGACAATGATCAAGTAGTTGCACTCTTTGATGGAAAGAACTTCGAAGAGTGGGAATTCCGCAACTTGGGAGGTGGTCCTGGCGTAATATTTGGGAGGAAAGGACAAGTCCCTGATAAGGATACATGGGGCATTGAAAATCAAACCCTCATTGCTAAGCGGGGGTTCCGCAGTGAAATTATTTCTAAAAGGAGCTTTCTCAATTATGAACTTTCCTTGGAATATAAACTTCTCGAAGGTACAAGTGACAGCGGTGTCGGAATCTTTGCTGGAGACGCTGAGAAAGGATATCTAGAGATCCAACTCTACAATCAAACATCTGGTGACCTTTATAAGATTGGTGCTGCCCAAATTTTAACTGATGATGGGAATCCCTTGGGATTTAGGTCCACTAAATTCAAGGCTTCTAATGAAGTTAAGGACGAATGGAATAAAATGGAAATTAGAGTGTCAGATGGACAATCAGAAATTAAGGTGAATGGAGAGGTCCAGAACCGGGCCCTAAGTAAAGAGGCAAGGCCATCAAAAATTGTTCTTCGTAATGAAGGGACAGGGAAAGTAGAGTTTCGCAATCTACTCCTAAAGAAGTTATAGAGATGAGATTATCTCTTAGAAAACTGGAATCTCTTCCTTGCGCCAGGTTGGCCAGCCTTCTTTCTTTCTTTCTTTCTCGAGTCTCTGGTCAGAAGGCCTTCAGCTCGAAATGCATCACGAAGTTCAGGGTCATTCTTTAATAATGCTCTTGCGATCGCTAGCCTTACAGCGCCAATTTGACCAGTAGTTCCCCCACCATTGGTCGTGACATTCATGTCCCAACTTTTAGGTTGGTTGGCGACTTCAAAAGGATGGAGTAAGCTATTTTGTAGAGCAACTGTTGGGAAGTATTCTTCCAGAGGCTTTTGGTTGACGGTTACAGTTCCGCTGCCTGGCTTCATCTGTATTCTTGCAACGGCAGTTTTTCTTCTGCCTATTGAATTAATTGTGGAATTGTCACTCATCGAGTTAATCTCTTGATCTTTTTTTTAATTACAAAGTTATGAGACGGTGATCGTCTTTGGGTTCTGGGCTTCATGAGGATGCTCAGAGGACGGGTATACTTTAAGTTTCTTTGCAATTTGCCTGCCGAGACGGTTCCTTGGGATCATTCCTTGAACTGCAAACTCAACGAGCCTTTCTGGGGCCTTTTGGCGTAATGTTTCAGGCGTGTCTTGGTGATGGCCGCCAACATATCCAGAATAACGATGGTAAATCTTTTGTTGTTCTTTTCTGCCGCTTAATCGCACTTTATCTGCATTAATGACAACTACGAAGTCCCCAGTATCAACATGAGGTGTAAATATTGGCTTCCCTTTGCCGCGTAAAAGGCACGCTGCTTTTTCTGCGACGTGACCTAATATTTGGTCAGCTGCATCAATAACATACCATTCGCGGCTGATGTCTTCTGCCTTTGCTGAGAAAGTCTTCATCTTCTTAATTGTGACTAATTTACCTAATTTGGAGGGGTGGATATTAATTTGGCGTTACTCAAGTGTCAAACTGTATTAGCTATAAAAATAAGGGGAAATAGCTAGTTTTACACTTTTATAGTACATATCTGTAGTTATGACTTAAGAACTTTGATCTTATTGAAGGTTTGGTGCTCTTTGAACTTGCTTAAGTACGTTCTTTTTAGGAATCTGCAGATCTTCAAAAATATATATGAAAATAGAGAGAGCGCTAATTTCTGTGTCAGATAAGGACGGACTAATTCCCTTTGTAAAAAGGCTTCACAAGCTAGGAGTTGAGATTCTTTCAACGGGTGGAACTGCTAAAGTTATTTCAGATGAGGGGATACCAGTGATAGAAATATCTGACTATACTGGAGCTCCAGAAATGTTTGACGGTAGGCTCAAAACCATTCATCCAAAAGTACACGGGGGATTACTTTTCAGGAGGGACCATCCAGATGATCCTGGTCAGGCGGAGGAACATGATATTCCTAGAATTGATTTACTAATAGTTAATCTATATCCTTTTGAGGCAACGATTGCGCAGGACGGAGTCACGCTATCAGATGCAATAGAAAAAATTGATATTGGAGGCCCTGCAATGCTGAGAGCCGCATCCAAAAATTATAATGCAGTAACGGTTATCACTGATAGCGCAGACTATGATTCTGTAGCAGAAGAAATGGAGTCTTCAGGAGGAGAGACTAGCCTTAAGACCAGAGAGAGGCTTGCCATCAAGGTGTTTTTGAGGACAGGAGATTACGACAAAGCAATTGGAAACTAT
>JABGYE010000242.1:0-6353 GCA_018675395.1 Akkermansiaceae bacterium | reverse complement strand
TGACTGTTGAACCTTCTTTCATCATTAAGATGAGATTTTAACTCGCTCAATGAATAGAGCAAATTCCATCTTGGCTTTAAATATAGTTAGATAGCTCGATCTAAGAGATTTTTCGTCTTTTGTTTTTAGTATGGTTTTGAGGTGTTAAGTTTTAAATGCTTCAAAATGGTTCAGCAACGAATGATTAGCCTCTGTTTATTCATTCATTAATTTAACGAATTATTGTTAATAATTGATATGTGGATGCAATTATTTGATGTAGATATGCTACTAATTGGATTATATGTATTATAATTGGCTCCATGCTTTGGAGTGATGGTTCACCCAGGCACAATATTGAGACATATAACAAAATCATATGGGTTCTGACATTACCAAGAGAATTGAAGAGAACGGATATGCCGTGGGGATCATTGGTCTGGGGTATGTCGGTATTCCTCTATCACTTGGTTTTGCTAGTAAGGGAATCAGGGTCATTGGATTCGATATTGATGAGGGAAAGATAACTTCATTATCTGCGGGGAAGAGTTATCTGGAACACATTCCATCAGATGATATTGCAAAACATGTCACTGAAGGATCTCTGCATCCAACGAGCGATTTTAATAAAATTAGTGAAGTGGATGCTGTTATTCTGTGCGTTCCAACTCCCCTAGATGCGCATCTGGAACCGGATCTCTCTTACGTTGAAGCGACCTTAACACAGATAGTTCCACACCTTAAGAGTGGCCAAATTATTTCTCTTGAGAGTACAACATATCCTGGGACGACGACCGAAATTGTTCAGCCCATTATTGAGTCCGACGGACTGCGTGTCGGTGAATCCTTGTCATTGGTCTATTCACCGGAAAGAGAAGATCCGGGCAATGAAAGTTTTTCCTCGACATCCATTCCAAAAATACTAGGTGGGGTAACTGAAAAATGCTTGGAGGAAGGGCATGCTCTTTATTCTGCTGTATTTCCTGATGTCATCAAGGTCAGTTCGACTGCCGTTGCTGAATTTACCAAGCTGCTAGAAAACATTTACCGGTCCGTGAATATCGGGTTAGTCAATGAAATGAAGATCATTGCTTCCAAGATGGGTGTTGATATATGGGAAGTCATAGATGCAGCTAAAACAAAGCCGTTTGGGTTTAAGGCATTCTATCCTGGTCCAGGACTTGGAGGTCACTGCATTCCTATCGATCCTTTTTATCTGACCTGGAAAGCAAAAGAATATGGAGTGAACACCAAATTCATTGAACTTGCGGGTGAGATTAACAGAGCCATGCCCGAATACGTGGTCACTATGGCCATGCAAGCTTTGAACAAAAAGATGAAATCCATTAATGGGAGTAAGATTCTTATTATAGGATTGGCTTACAAAGCCAATGTCGATGATATGCGGGAATCTCCTGCCTTTCATCTAATGGATTCACTCAAGTCGGATGGGGCTGAGCTTAGTTATTATGATCCGCATATCCCGAAAATTCCTTCAACTAGGGAGCATAAGGAATGGACAGGATTAGAATCCATTAGCTGGGAAGAAGAAGTCATATCCCAATTTGATTGTGTCATTATTACAACAGCACATGACAAGGTCAGTTTTTCTGACTTAGCAGAATGGTCTGACTGTATTGTGGATACAAGGAACGCGATGAGTGGAATTCCAACGACGCAAGGTCAAGTCACCAAAGCATGAAGATTGCTGTCATAGGCGCAGGTCATTGGGGAATCAATTTGGTTCGGAACTTGCATTCAATGGGCGTCCTGTCACATGTTGTGGAAAAAGATTCAGAGATTGTTAATGCGGTTTCGGAAGAGATTTCGGATGTCCAATTTCTTCATGATTACGATTCTCTTTTGAGTTCAGATATTGATGCTGTCGCGATAGCCACACCTGCTGCATCTCATTATGAGATTGCTTCACAATTCTTAAAGGCAGGAAAGGATGTCTTTATCGAAAAACCAATGACTCTTTGCAGTGAGGAGGCCAATGATCTGGTTCATAAAGCCGAACATAATGGGTCTGTTCTTATGGTTGGCCATATGCTGCTCTATCAACCGGCTATTAAATTTATTAAGTCATACTTAGAACAGGGTCACCTTGGAAAAATATATCATCTGCACCAGGATCGATTAAAATTGGGAAGGGTAAGATCAAAAGAGAATGTGGTATGGAGTTTGGGGATTCACGATATTGCTGTCCTTCTTTATTTGGTCGGCTCTTCTCCTGAGAGCGTAGATTTTACTGGGCACTGTGGTGTTCAACAGCAAATTGAAGATGATGCATATGTTCACATGACGTTCGATGAAGGGATCATTGCTCATCTGCACAGTTCATGGATTTGGCCAGAAAACAAAAGATCCTTAAAGATTATAGGAGAAAAAGGAATGTTAGTTTATAATGAAATGGAACAGACTGTCGTTCTTCATAAAAAAAGAATCGGCAATGATCTCAAAAATATTGATCAAGGTGAAGAAAAATTGTTTGAGGGATCTGACCAACCCTTAAGACTTGAAATGGAACATTTTATTCACTGCATCAAATCACGAGAAGAGCCTTTATCAGACGGGCGGAGCGGAGCAGAAGTTGTTCGAGTTCTCGAATCATTAAATGGGAACTGAGAAAATTAGTTTGATGAAAGAAGTCGTTGTATTTGCTTATAATTTTCCTCACAGGAAAACGCAGGACTTTCTTTTTCATCTTTTCGCGTGTGGAATTAAGGTCAATCATGTATTTGCAGCGGATGCTGTTAAACTTGATATTCCTCCTTCAGAGGTCAGGACAAAGATCCGTCATTGTACCCAATTACATCCTTCTGATGTGGCAAAATCTATAGGAGCGCAATATCATCAGGTTCCTCATCAAGGGTCTCAGATTAATACGTTAATTGAGGAGATTAATCCAGAGATCGGAATTATTGCCGGAGCACGTATACTTAAGGCCGATGTTATCAATGGCTTTCGTAATGGAATCATTAATTTTCATCCCGGGATGATTCCTGAGGCCCGAGGCTTGGATGCCTTGCTCTGGTCCATTCGGAACGATATTTCTCTGGGAGTCACTTCTCATCTCATTGATGAGAGGGTAGACGCGGGTAAAATCCTGGAACGGCGCACCATCGATTTGCATGAGGATGATACGATCTTTGATCTCTCGGAAAGGTTATATGAACTTCAGCTTGAAATGTTGCCCCTTGCCATTGATCGCGCACAGGAATCGATGACTGAAGACGTTGACTTTGAGTCTGGTACTTATAACCGAAAAATGAATGGCGACATGGAAAGAGAAACCGTTGCTATGCTGCCTAAGTATCTAGAACGAAGGCTTTCTTAATCTTCGTTCGGCTTCCCTATGGATCGTATTTTGAATCCAATTTCAGCCAGTTTCTTGTGATCCAGAATGTTTCGCCCATCAAAGATCCATGCGGGTTTCTGCATGGCCTGATAGGCGGCTTCAAAATCGATATCATTGAATTCATCCCATTCAGTGAGTGCGACGATTGCTTGAGCCTTTTCAAAGGTTTGATTGGGATCCGAGCAAATAACGACGTTGGGATTTCCTTCGTCCGTTTCTAAGTCATCGTAAATTTTAGTCGGTTCGACCTTTGGGTCATAGATTTTCAGCGTTGCTTTTTCTTCAAGGAGGCGTTTGCAAACATCAATGGCTGGCGATTTGCGCGTATCATTGGTGTCTTTTTTAAAAGCAAAACCTAAGATTGAAATGACTTTGTCGTTAATAGTATTAAAAAATGAATCAACGATTTGATCTGCGAACCGCTGTTTTTGCCAATCATTCATCTGCAATACAGATTCCCAGTACTGGGCAGGTTCGGGCAGTCCGAAGTGTTCGCATAGATAAACGAGGTTCAATATATCTTTTTCGAAGCATGATCCTCCAAATCCTATGGATGCTTTCAAAAATTTTGGACCAATCCTAGAATCTGAACCGATGGCCTTCGCCACTTCATCCACGTCCGCTCCTGTCTTCTCGCAAAGAGCTGAGATGCTATTGATGGAAGATACTCTCTGAGCCAAGAAAGCGTTTGCTACAAGTTTTGATAGTTCGGATGACCAGAGATTTGTTTTGATGATTCTTTCTTCAGGGATCCAGTGATTATAAATGTCAGCTAATTGATTGATTGCTTCTAGGCCGCCTGGGGTCTGTTCTCCTCCTATCAAGATCCTATCAGGACTTTCGAGGTCCGAAATGGCGGTCCCTTCTGCCAAGAATTCCGGGTTTGATAAGACTTCGTGGTGATGTTGGGTGTCACTTGCATCGAAGACTGCTCTGATCGCTTCGGCAGTTCGGACAGGAATTGTGCTCTTCTCTACGACAATTTTAGACTCTTCAGCATTCTCTGCGATGGTCCTTGAGACTGATTCAACATAACGCAAGTCCGCGGCCCGGTGAGCTCCCTGACCATATGTCTTAGTTGGAGTGTTTACCGAAATAAAGATAATGTCTGCTTCTCTGATTGCCCTTTCTGTTTCAGTAGAAAAGAAAAGATTGCGTCCCCGCGCTTCAGCTACCAGATCCGAAAGCCCAGGTTCATAGATGGGCAATTTTTCTGAGTTCCATTCAGCGATTCTCTGTTCATTGATATCAACAACATCGATTCGAATGTCCGGGCACTTATTGGCAATCATTGCCATGGTTGGTCCGCCGACGTAACCGGCACCAACGCAGCATATCTTATGTATTTTAGTTGCCATTTCTTTGATGGAAACGGATAAAGTGATTTGGTTATATGATTAATTACAAGCGAATTGAATGATTCTCAATGTGAATTGAGCTCTTCTTTAAAGTAATTGATTGTTTTCTGTAAGCCTTCCGCAAGTGCGATCTTTGGTTCCCAGTCCAGTGCTTTTTTCGCCAATGCAATATCAGGCTGCCTCTGAAGCGGATCGTCTCCCGGGAGAGGATGAAAGGTGATCTTGGATTTACTCTGTGTTTTTTCCAGTATTTGTTCAGCTAATTCAAGGATAGTGAATTCTCCCGGGTTGCCTATGTTAAAGGGTCCGGTCTGATCGGTTTGATTCATGAGCCTGATGAGCCCTTCGACTAAGTCATCAACGTAGCAGAAGGAACGGGTCTGTTCTCCATTCCCATAGATGGTGATATTTTCTTCTTTTAGGGCCTGTACAATAAAATTGGAAACGACCCTGCCATCATCTGGAAGCATTCGTGGGCCATAAGTATTAAAGATCCTGGCTACTCGAATATCGACTTTATTTTCTCGGTAATAGTCAAAGAACAACGTTTCGGCGCATCTTTTTCCTTCATCATAGCAGGCCCGTATCCCAATAGGATTGACGCTTCCTTTGTAAGTTTCAGGTTGAGGATGAACTTCAGGGTCACCATAAACTTCTGATGTGGAAGCTTGTAAGACCCTAGCATTGACTCTTTTTGCTAGCCCCAGAGAATTCATGGCCCCCATGATCGAGGTTTTAATGGTTCTTATCGGATTGAATTGATAATGGGGCGGTGAGGCAGGACAGGCTAGATTATAGATCTGATCCACTTCAAATTTGAAAGGTTCGATCACATCATGCTCGACTAATTCAAATTTGGGATTGGGTATAAGGTGGGCGATATTTTCCTTTCTGCCGGTAAAGAAATTATCCACGCAGATGACCTCATCATCGCTGTCGATGAGTCGGTCGCAGAGATGTGAGCCTAAGAAACCGGCTCCTCCAGTGACAAGTATGCGCATAGTAAGGGTTTGAGGGAACTATTGTAGTCCTTTATTGAGAGGTTGGTAGGAGAAATAATCTGCGAAAAATCAGGATTTCCTTCTGAAACTCCCGACAATTAATGGTCTTAATGCATGATATGTCCATATTTGAGCGTTGGATTGTCATTACAATTTAAGGAATGAGCATGATTTGTGATTTTCCTTAAGATTTCCCTGCATTTCACATTCCCTAAAAAGAGGAAAAAATTATGTAAATTGGCTTTGAAAAAAAAGTGATAAGTGATTTAATGCGACCGCGTCTGTGGTTTGGATATGGGTTGCCACTCATAAGCAAAAGTCCTGTACTGGATCATAGAAGAACGTAATTAAATGATTAAAGTTGTGCCAGACTCCTCTAGCCTATTCGATCCAAGCTCATTTTTCCTGCTTGGAGAGGTGTCAATGACGGCAGAGCCCCTTTTGCCTTTCTTGCCTTTTTTAACCAATTCACTCTTTGTGGCCACTATTGTCGTGTTACTTGTGTTGTGGTCAGCTCGTAAGGCAACAAAGAAAGTGGAGCGGATTCCATCCGGATTTCAGAATTTTTTCGAGTTCATTGTCGAGTTCCTTTATGGTCAGGTCGAGCAGATTGTTGGTCCTAAAGTGGCCCCTAAGTGCTTTGGTCTTTTAGCG
>JABGYE010000195.1:0-2798 GCA_018675395.1 Akkermansiaceae bacterium | reverse complement strand
CTTCAGACAAATCTTGAATTGTACGGTTTACAGTTTGGTGATTTTGTTACCGGTTTGATGGTTGAAGTGGAGCGTAATGATAAGCGTTTCCGGTACGCTATTGGCAATAAAGGAGGTGATCAACTTGCTGTTGTGCAGGTCACTCCTGCTGCGACTACCGGCACTTTATTCTCTCTGCCATATGCGCTAACGAATGACATGACTGTTAGAGTGAAGCGGCAAGCAAACGATCTCGTGTTTGAATGGAGACCACAAGAGCAATTTGAAGAGGTCTATCGCCTGAGTTTGCCTGAAGGAACTAAAGTCATTGACGGAGGTCCTTTTGCGGCAACTAAGACTCCATTAGAGCTTAATGTCCTGTTTGATTATGTGTTGCTTTCATTGTCTGATTCCGCTTCGTCTAGTTTTGATCAGTTAGTTGTATCTGAAATCATGTATAAACCGGATGGCGGAGATCAATATGAATTCATTGAACTATTTAATGCGGGTACTTCCTCTATTAATCTGAAAGGCTTCCGATTCCCTCAAGGCCAACCATTTGACGAGTTTGTTTTTGGTGATATTGAGATGCAGGCAGGATCTTATTTAGTAGTAGTTAATGACAAAGAAACCTTCCAAAGTAGATATGGAGAGAGTTTGAATTCTATTATTGCTGGAGAATGGGACGGAGGAAGTTTGAGTAATGGTGGAGAGGTCATTACGCTTCTCGATGATAGAGGGCTGACGGTCTTATCTTTTGAATATGGTGATTCTGAGCCTTGGCCAACTTCCCCGGATGAGCACGGGACATCATTGACGCTATCTGATCCTCTATCTGGAGGCGTTGCTAATGCGGAAAACTGGTCACCAAGTATCACTGTCGGAGGATCTCCAGGGGCAGCTGAAACTGTTAATGCATTTTCCATGTGGTTGGAGGAGCGGGGGGAAGTGAGTCCATTGGCTGTCCGGCAGGGCGAAGTTTTGAATAATTTATTTACTTATGCATTTGGCTTAGATATTTCAAATTTAAGCTCTGAAGATGCTGTTCCTTCTCCCGGATTAATCACTTTGGAAGGCGAGGATTATTTAACAATTAAGTACCATAAACGCATTTCCGATCCTGAATTGAAATACGATGTAGAGTTATCGAATGATGGTACTAATTGGTCAGGTGAAGGGCTGAACTTAATTGCTTTACCACCGAAGATGGTGGCTGATGGTGTTGAAGTCGTTACTTACCGGATGGAGAATCCATTGAAACCAGAGGACGTTAATGTTCTCGTTCGATTAGTCGTTAGGTTTTAGTGATTTTATATACGTGTGATTATTCTTCTAGTAGGTGCAGGAGTTCATTTTTTATTGATGTACTAACTACTTTTGAAAAATCTTTAACGCTTACCTTTTGGTTGGATTCATTATGAATGCTGGTCATTTCTGCATCGCTGATTCCGCATGGGATGATTTCTTTGAAGGGAGAAAGGTCACCTGAAACGTTAATTGCAAACCCATGCATTGATACCCATTGTCTAACTCCTACTCCGATTGACGCTATTTTTCGGTTATTGCACCAGACACCAGTCAGTCCCTTGCGAGTTGTTGCATTAATTTTAAATTGGTGACATGCATCTATGAGAGAATTTTCTAATGTTCTCAAATAAATATGGAGGTCTTTTTTATATAATTTTAGATCCAATATTGGATAGCCAACTAATTGTCCCGGGCCATGATAGGTGGCTTGTCCTCCGCGATTAGTTTCAAACACTGGATAGGGCAAGTCTGATTCTTCTTTTTGTAGGCTGCTTTTATCACGAGTACGGCCAATTGTATAAACGGATTCATGTTCAAGTAGTAGAATGGTATCATTTATCTTATTCTCTAAACGTTCCGTAACAAATCGATTTTGAATGTCAAGTGCTTCACTATAAGAGATACGACCTAGCCACTTTTCTTCAATAACTGGGAAATATTTCTCCATAAGATTATTTCAGATATTTTTTATATATTAGATTGGGCCTGTTTTATTTCCTGTGGAAATATTGATCCCTTCAGCTGTATACAAATGAGCTAGTCCTACAGCGATAGCGTCAGCCGCATCAGAGGTTGGAGTTTCTTCTAAGGATAGTAGGGCGCGTATCATAAAAGCGACTTGTTCCTTTTTAGCGGCTCCTTTGCCGACGACGGCTTGTTTAATTCTTTTTGGGGCGTATTCATAAACGGGAATACCATGGTGAGTTGCAGCGATTATTGCAGCTGCTCTAGCTGCTCCCATGGTAATTGCGGTCTTATAACTTTGTACGTATATGACTGATTCTACGGCGCATTCTTCAGGTTTATATTTTTCAATGACTAGGTTGAGTTCATTGCGAATATTTACCAAGCAAGATGATTGTAATGCTTTTTGTTGATTTCGAATGACGCCAAACGTTAGAGCTTTTACACCATCTTGAGCTTCTTTTTTTTCTATAACAGCGAATCCTGTTTTTCTTAGACCTGGATCTATTGATAAGATTTTCACAAAAACGTATCAGATTAGGCAGCTCTTAGGTGATATATAGATATTATCAAATGTCACCGCCTTCTTCTTCGGCCACCACCTTTTCTTCTTCGACTAAAGACCTTAGCTAATCTTTCTGGCGTTGGGGCATCTTCATCAAGAAGTGTTGTATAATGATAATCGAAGTTTTCTATTTTCCGGCGTTCAATTTTTTGACCAATGAAACGTTCTACTGAAGCTGCATGGTCTAATTCATCAGCAGCCAGGAGGGTAAACGCATCGCCTTCTTTATTTGCTCTTCCTGTCCGACCTATGCGATGAACAT
>JABGYE010000074.1:0-3885 GCA_018675395.1 Akkermansiaceae bacterium | reverse complement strand
CTGTATTTGCTTTCATGGTTTCAGTAATTGATCCCATGACTTTTCCTGCCTTTTCCTGATCGAAACTCCAGCCTCCCTCATCATTTTTGTTTAGAAATTTAGTGAGTCCTGCAAACATGAGACGCATTCCTATCCACATGCGAAGAAAAAAACAGGCCCAGGCTTCGCCTTTGAAAAATTGATTATTAGTTGGTTCGGACATGATGTTATAAGATGAAAATTATAGTATTTATTAGTCAATTGCCGCTTTTTTATTAGCGGTTATTTCAAATATTTATACGAATTCTTGAAGCATTGCAACTAATGGCATTACTTCATTCATAATTTACTATTGTTGACTATTGCTCTTAGTGGATCGATCATCAAAATATGACTATGATTATTGGTGAATCTTCCTCAACGGAAGCTGATTACAAAGCAAAGGCCAAGGAACTTTGTCAGTCCTTGCTCGACGATCCTAGCTTAAAAGAGGTTTTTGGGTCTATCGATAGATTTATGGACAATGATGAGGCTAAGGAACTATTCAGTGAAATGCAGACCAAGGGAGAATCCTTGCAAATGAAACAACAATCTGGGGTAGAACTGACAGCAGGTGAGGTTGAGGAATACAATAAGATTAGGGATAAAATGCTAGAGAATGAAGTGGCAAATGGCTTCGTTAAAGCTCAGGAATCAATTCAAAGCATTCATCAGACTCTTGGTAGTTGGATTTCTTTGGTATTTGAAAATGGAAGAATGCCTACAGATGAAGAATTTGAAGGTCATTGTGGCCCAGGATGAGGTTGTCATTAAAATGTTGGCCGGTCTAGGCTACGCAGCGCGACTGAATTAAATATTAATTCATCATGATTGAGTGATGTTTACCTTATGAGGTAGTATATCTACTGAAGATGGATCTTATTAACCATAGAAAAAGGATCTATTCCTTAGGTTCAGGACCGTCCTTCTTTGTGATTCTTTTAGTTTTTTTGTGGGGGTCCTGTAACGCTATATTTTCTCAAAAGGTTTCATACGAAAGGGAAGTATTACCAATACTAGAGGAGCACTGTTTTGATTGTCATGGAGATGGAACAGCGAAGGGGGATATCTCCCTTGATTCGTGGGAATCTTCACGGAAAAGAATTTCTGACATTGAAACTTGGAAGGATGTTTTAAAGAACGTGTCATTAAAACTGATGCCTCCGGCTAAGCGCAAATCACAGCCGAGTGATGAGGAAAGAAAAAAAATTACCAATTGGATTGAAAATGAAGTGTTTCGTCTGGATCCTGATAACCCTGATCCTGGACGAGTTACGATTCGTCGTCTGAATAAGCAGGAATATAATAATACGGTAAGAGACTTGATGATGGTCGATTTCGAGCCCGCGAAGGACTTTCCCCCTGATGACAGTGGTTATGGTTTTGATAACATTGGGGACGTTCTGAGCATTTCCCCAGTCCTCTTAGAGAAATATTTAAAAGCAGCGGAACAAGTTACTTCGACTGCAATTAGAACATCGGATCCGCCTGAAAAAATTAAAAATTATGGGGCCAACAAGCTAAAGGGGGGTGAATCTAGGGGAGGGGCACGCATCTTACCTACATATGGTTCCATAAATGTCAGGCACAAGTTTTCTCAAGGAGGAGAATATATAGTAAAAATTCGTGCAGGGGCTGATCAGGCAGGGAACGAACCGGCAAAGATGCCATTATATTCTGGAGGTAAAAAAAGACTTACATTTGAGGTAAAGAATAGACCTGAAAAGATGCAAGTTTACGAGTACCGGCTACGCATAGATGAAGAGGAATTTGTTCGCAAATATGAATTAGATGACGGGATCCAATTGATTGAAATAAAGTTCATTAATGATTTTTATGATCCCAAGAATAAAGACCCGAGGAGGCGTGACAGAAACCTATACGTTAGTTCCATTGAAGTGGAGGGGCCCCTTGGTGAATCAAATGACAAGTTGCCGGATTTCCATCAGAAGACATTAAGTAGTCTTAAAATCATTCCTGAAAATAGAATCAAAGAGGCAAAAAAAATTCTCTGGCAATTTACTAATCGTGCTTACCGCAGAAAAGTACCCGAGTTTGAGATTGAGCGTCTGATGAAGTTCGTGAGGATAGGAATTGAAGAGGGAGGGGATTATGCCTTTGAAAATGGGATTAAGCTCGCATGCCAAGTTGTATTAACTTCACCATTTTTCCTTTTTCGGGGTGAGGTTCAGCCTGATCCTAATGATCCGGATGCGACTTATCGCATTGATGAATATGCATTGGCTTCAAGGCTATCCTATTTCATTTGGTCTAGCATGCCTGATGATGAATTGTTTTTTCATGCGACTCAATCGACTCTGAGAAAGAATTTTAAGTCTCAGGTCCTTAGAATGCTAAAAGATCCAAAAGCAAAAGCGCTGACAAATAACTTTGCGGGTCAATGGTTACAGTTAAGAGATGTCCCAACAGTTGACCCAGATCCAAAGACATACGGCGAGTTAGATTTTCATCTTAAATCTTCCATGCAGCGTGAGACGCAAATGCTTTTTGAGCATGTACTAAAAGAGGACCTACCAATAACAGAGTTAATAAGTGCTGAGTACAGTTTTCTTAATAAAAGGTTGGCCAGGCATTATGGGATTGAAGGTGTTAAGGGGAATGGATTTCAGAAAATTTCTTTGGAGGGAACGAGGAGAAGAGGAATGTTGACACATGGAAGTATTCTAACGATCACCTCAAACCCTACGAGAACCTCACCTGTAAAAAGAGGTAAATGGATTTTAGAAAATATTTTAGGCACACCGCCACCTGATCCTCCTCCAGGTGTCGATGAGCTTGACGGTAATAAGAAACTCAAAGGCAATCTTCGTCAGCGATTGGAGCAGCACCGGGAGGATCCGAACTGTTCCTCCTGTCATGCTCTGATGGATCCTCTTGGTTTAGCATATGAAAACTTTAACGGGATAGGTGAATGGCGTGAAAATGATGAAGGCGCACCTATTGATGCTTCTGGAAAACTGGTGTCCGGAGAGTCCTTCAAAACACATGAAGAATTTCAAAAAATTCTTCTAACTGCAAAGCGCGATGATTTTCTTAAATGTGCCAGTGAAATGATGCTCACTTATGCTTTGGGTAGAGGGACAGAATTTTATGATAAACTGGCTTTGGAAAATATAGTAAAGTCTTTGAAATCCAATGATATGAAATTTTCTGCTTTGGTCCTGGGCGTGGTCAATTCGGTACCCTTTCAGTACAGGAGAGGGGACGGTAGGAGAATTTATGATTAGCTTTAATAAAATGAAAATACTCAATGCTTCTTTTCCGATCATTGTATTTTTTGCTATCGGATTTTTTCAGAAGGTAGGAACAGTCTTAGCGGATGATCAATTGCGTGAAGTTATTGTGAGTCATACCGATGAGAAGGGAGTTCTCCAACTTTATCGTATGAATGAAGATGGAACTGACAGTCGTCAGATCACTCGTTCAAAGAACGGATGCCGCATGCCGAGTTGCTCTCCAAATCGAAAGAAAGTTGCCTACGTTGAGCAGATCGGCCATGGGTTAGCTTTAAGGGTTTCCGATCTGAATGGTGATAATACCAAGACGTTAATAGGAGAGGGTATGAATTTGATGCCTTCTTGGATACCTGACTCAGAGCATCTGGTCTGGATGAAAGTGAAGCCTCAACAACAAAAACAAGACCCTGCCCGCAATGCACAGATTCATATCATGAATCTTAAAACTGGCCAAAGCCGGAAACTATTTACTCATGAGGAACAATTAAAGCATAGTAATGCGATGCCGGCCATTTCACCAAAAGGGGATCGAATTGCTTTTGTCTCTGATCGGAGCGGTGTGATGCGCATTTGGGTCAGTGACCTTGATGGAGCTAACGCTAAGCTAGTT
>JABGYE010000180.1:0-16573 GCA_018675395.1 Akkermansiaceae bacterium | reverse complement strand
GATGGATTAAGATGGATTAAGATGGATTAAGATCGATGTATTAGAATGGATGGATTATCGATAAATATGCATGATTTATGGATGAACTATTGGGATAGGATAAGGGTATGGATAAAAGCCATGATATTATCGATAAAGATGGATTAAGATCGATGTATGAGAATGGATGGATTATCGATAAATATGCATGATTTATGGATAAATATGCATTTTCATCTATAGGAGAATTTATATCATCCAATTCTACTAATGATCGTATAATAGATGGGCTTTAAATAAGCTCCGGCATTGGCCTCCAACCGTCCACGAGATAATGGGGCCTGCCCGTTAAATCGGGAAGAGTAGTGGTGTTGGGGTCAATTCCCATATTGTGGTAAAGCGTAGCCATGACTTCGCCCATGTGAACTGGGCGGTCATCTGCTTCTGCTGCTATTTTATCAGTAGAACCAATAATTTTCCCAGTAGGCATTCCACCACCCGCGAGAAGTGCACATGAAACATTGGGCCAGTGATCGCGGCCGGCATTTTTATTTAGTTTCGGAGTTCTCCCAAACTCGCCCCAGGCGCACACAGTCACATCTTTGTCCATTCCTCTCTCATGCAAATCCTCTATGAGCGCACTGAGGCCCTGATCAAAAATCGGAGCATGCTCTTTCATGCCTTTAGTATTATTAGAATGAAAATCCCAACGACCGAAATTAAGGGTAACGCATCGTGCCCCGGCTTCGACCAAGCGTCGGGCAATTAGGAAATGTTCATTGTTTTTTGGAGCACCATCACCAACGTTCTTTGGATCCCCTTTCCCATAACGCTCTCTGAGCTTGGGGTCTTCTTTGTCGATGTTAAGAGCATTAGCAAGGCGACTCGAAGTGAGCAGGCTGAAAGCTTGTTGCGTAAAACCATCGAGTCCTTCTATCTTGCCAGTCGCATCCAGATCCCTGCGCATTTGATCAAATGAGTGTAGAAGATCCTTGCGCATAGAAAGCCTTTTCGTGGTTATACCATTCAGAACCATATCCCCCATTCCGGGGCCAGAAGGTCTAAACGGGCTGTGTTGAACCCCTAAATATCCAGGCATTCCTGAAGAACCGTATGGAGGATGCCCAGCCTTTGGCGCCAAACCAATGAATGGAGGTGTTCTAGTGTCAGAAGAGCCCATCAACCGCGATAGGGCTGATCCGATAGAAGGCCATCCACCGGGGGGCTGTCCTTTAGAGTTTAGGGTAGAGCCCTTCCTACCAGTATAACACATGAAAGAGTCATGACTGCCGTTTGGAGCTCCAATGACTGAGCGAATAGCAACGCACTTATCCATGATTTTGGCCATGCGAGGCATGAGTTCGCCAATCTGTATACCATCAACGTTTGTTGGGATAGCCCCTAAGTCCCCACGATATTCTGAAGGAGCGTCAGGCTTTGGGTCCCACAAATCCTGATGCGGAGGCGCGCCGGCCATATAAATCATAATTAGAGCCTTATGGGAGGATTTCCCACTATTTATGGCTTCAGCTTGAAGCAGTCTAGGCAATGATAGCCCGCCCATTCCGATACTACCAATACTTAGAAAATCACGGCGGGATATGCCGTCACAAAGGTTACCTTTGGAATTACCGTAAACCTTAAGCATTGCCTAAACTAACATGTTTATAATACTATAAGTCAATTGATCTAAAATATTTTATTATGCTATAGCCCCCAGCGATCATTGTATTTGGATATTTAAATAAATGATTATCTAAAAAATTAATAATCCGATTATAGAAACGTTGTTTTAATCAATGTTTTTAATAAAATTATCGATTTGGGAAAATTTTAATATGCGGCTAATTTACATATTCGTAGAGAGAAAAGCAGTATGAATGCAGCCCCACAAACAGTGAATTCGACAGACCCCAAATCATTAAAAGGTTTTTGGGCTCTATTTTTGGTTCAGTATCAGGGAGCTTTCAGTGATAATCTATTCAAGTTTCTTGTCATTTTTTCCAGCATTAACAGTTTGGGCGCTGATCAAGATGCACTAAGGGACTTCCGTTTGTTTCTGATCGTGGCGGTCTTTGCTTTGCCGTTCATGTTCTTTTCAATGGCTGCAGGATGCTTAGCAGACCGTTATTCGAAGGGAAGGGTCATTACATGGACCAAGAGGCTTGAAATTGGAATTATGATCTTGGGGGTCTTTGCTCTTAAATCCGGAGAGTTTAATTACATGTTGGGAGTGATCCTTTTAATGAGCATCCAGAGCGCGATCTTTAGCCCTGCGAAATATGCTTCATTGCCGGAATTGCTGCCCAATGAAAAATTAAGTTGGGGCAACGGCGTGATTGGTTTAGGCACATTTGGTGGCATCATTGCCGGAGGAACGGTGGCCGGCTTACTGTCTTCTTGGTTCAAAGAGGATGTATGGCAGTGCGGAGGGATACTAATCATTCTTGCAGTGGCCGGTGCTATAGCCTCACGTTGGATCACACGTCATCCGGCAGCGAGCCCCGGTAAACGAATTAAAATTAATTTCATAGGCGATTTAATTCACAATCTTAAGGAAGCCGCAAAGAGCAGAGTATTAGGGCTGGCCATTATAGGTAGCATTTACTTTTGGTTAGTCGCTGCGCTCTATGAACCCACACTCGTTGTTTTTGGTAAGGACCTGGAACTGACAGATTTTCAGATCAGCCTAATGCGTGCGTGTCTGGCAATAGGTATTTCTATAGGTAGTGTTTCGGCCGGATACCTTTCGCAAAACAAGGTAGAATATGGTCTTATACCTTTAGGGTCATTGGGACTTGCGATTTGCTCAATTGTTTTAGGTTTTTTCGATCTTAATTTTGTTCAGATCAGTTTTTTACTAGTGTGCCTAGGTATTTCAGGGGGCTTTTTCAATGTTCCGGTTAGTGCCCTCATTCAAAAACTTCCAGAAAAAAAGAATAAGGGTTCCGTCATTGCGGCTAATGGTTGGCTCACTGCTCTGGCAATGGGCTTGGCGGCAGGGATTTTTTTACTTTTTAAGGTTCAACTTGGAATTGATGCCAAAGCGATGTTTTGGGTCATTGGATTAACTACCATTGCTGGAACAATTTATGCAGTCTGGTTAGTACCGGATTCGCTGGCAAGATTTGTTCTATGGGCACTGACTAATACTCTTTATCGGGTCAAGGTCCTAGGAAGAAATAACTTACCAGAGAGAGGAGGAGCGCTTCTTGTTTCCAATCATATTTCGTTAGCCGATGCACTCTTTGTGATCGCGTCAACGGGCCGCCGCATTCGATTCATCATGCACAGGGATCAGTTCAACAGGTGGTGGGTCAAACCTATAGCAAAGATGCTGAGAGTCATCCCTATAGCGTCTGATTTTGGTCCTAAAGAATTGTTAAAATCACTGAAAAAAGCTAGCGATTGTCTGAAAGATGGTGAACTGGTTTGTATCTTTGCTGAGGGTCAAATCAGCAGGATCGGCGGACAAACTTTGGCCTTCCAGAAAGGAATGGAACTTATCATGAGAAAGCAGGATGCACCGATAATACCTGTTCATCTGGATAATGTGTGGGGGAGCATTTTCAGCTTTGATCAGAAAAAGGTTTACTGGAAAGTCCCACGTCAGATACCATACCCCGTCACTGTAAGTTACGGAAATCCTATGCCAACTGATTCATCACATACCGAAGTTAGACGAGAAGTGGTAGCGCTGGGGGCCGATGCATGGGCTCAAAGGAAGGGGCGCATTTCAACCATTGGTAGATCCTTTGTCCGGACAGCAAGAAGGGCCAGAACCAGAATGGCTTTTGCTGATAGCTCCGGCAAGAAATTAAGTTATATAAGCGCACTTGTAAGAGTAATTGTTCTAATCAAGAGATTGCGCAAGGACTGGGACGGGCAACAGAAGGTTGGGATTCTTATCCCGCCTAGTGTTGGTGGAGCGCTGACTAATCTTGCCGGAATACTTATGGGCAAGACCGTCGTTAATCTGAATTATACGCTCTCAGAGGAAGGGATACGCTCATGTGTTCAACAATGTGATATTAAGTGTGTTATTTCATCTGAAAAAGTCATTCGCAAACTCAAACTTGATCCTGGAGTTCCCATGCTTGCCTTGGAAGATATTGCAAAGGATCCAAGCTTCATGGAAAAAATGAGTGCTGCGTTCTTGGCATATTTGTGTCCGAGGGGGATTCTATTAAAGACGCTCTCTAAGGGCAATCCGCCCTCATTAGATGATATTGCGACAATTATATTTAGTAGCGGTAGTACCGGGGAGCCCAAAGGAGCCATGCTCACCCATTATAATATTGTTTCTAATATGATGCAGCTGAATCAGGCTTATGATTTTAAACGCGATGACAGGTTCCTTGGTGTTCTACCGTTTTTTCATTCACTAGGGTTCACCGCAACACTGATTGGCCCTGCAGTAATTGGAGTGGGCGCAGCTTATCACCCCTTACCCACTGATACGAGATCCATCGGTAAACTCATTCCTCATTATAAATTGACCTTGCTTCTAGCGACACCAACGTTCCTTCAGCTTTATCTTAGGGGCATCAAACCTGAACAAATGCAGAGCATTAACTTAGTAGTTGTCGGTGCTGAAAAATTACCGGAGCGCCTTGCCACTGCCTTTGAAGAAAAGTTTGGTCTCCAACCCCTAGAAGCATACGGATGCACCGAATGTTCACCTGGCGTAGCTGTTAATACGCCGAGTCTAATTACCGATGATTTGAGTCAAACTGGAAACCGCCCAGGAACTATCGGCCGTGCATTACCGGGCATGAGTATTAAGATTGTGGATCCGGACACGGAAGAACCTTGCGGATTTAATGAATCAGGATTGATGTGGGTCAGAGGGCCTAATATTATGCAGGGCTATCTTGGGAAGGAGAGCCTAACAGCTGAAGTTCTGGTAGATGGTTGGTATAATACTGGTGACATTGCTTCTGTCGATGAAGAAGGTTTCATTACGATCACTGACAGGTTGAGCCGATTTAGCAAGATAGGTGGAGAAATGGTTCCTCACATTAAGATAGAAGAATTGCTACACACCATTGCTGAATTAACAGAACAGAGCTTTGCAGTAACAGGGATACCTGATGAGAAAAAGGGGGAACGTTTAGTCGTATTACATACTCTCGAACAAGAAAACCTTCAGCAAATTACTGATCAACTTGGAGCCGCGGACATTCCTAATTTATGGAAACCAAAAACCGATCAATTTTTCAAAGTGGACGAGCTACCTTATCTAGGCAGTGGTAAATTAGACTTGAAAGCGATCAAGACAACAGCACTCAAGATTGCGAACGAGTAATTGCACGGCCATCAAGACTAGGGGCACTTTAGTTAGAAGTGAACTCACTACCAAGGGTCTGGTTTGTTGTTTTGTAGATTAAACTAGGACAAACGAATCATGTCTTTGATGGACTGATACCAAAGAAAAAAAAGACCCTTCCATGAATAACAGAAGGTTCCATTCCCAGATAATTTAAGCAAACCACGATCAAGGTTATGATCGACCTGGTTTCTCATTTCCTTTTCTGTTAACTTACTAAGTTCATCAGGATCAGTTTCTTGAAGGTTGCTTTTGAGGATGCCCTGTCTATCTAAGAATTTACGGTGCACTTCAATTAATTCATTAAATGAACCAGTGCTACGCACACAATTAACAACACAGTCCGGTGTCAATTTCATTGCATAGCTGAAAGGGTAATTCCACGTTATGAGGGTTTTTCCGTCTGCAGTCCTAGAAGAAACGCTCATATAATTAAAGGCTAAATGGCTTTGACTGTTCAAATTGATTGTGGCTTGAGATTTAGACTTTGAATCATAAAAAAAGCGAACGAATTGATCAACACCACCCCATTCCCATCCTGAGTCTTGAATGTGTTCAAAGCCTGCAATTTTTACTTCGTTGGTAAACTCCCTTAGTTGAGGGAAAAGATCACGGTTCGGGGGGAACCGGCTCTGCATTTTCTTATCAAGTGGGAGGCGCATTTTACGGATACGCGTCATAATATCGATGCCGGGAAGGAAGAACCAACCTAACGCAGTCACGATGCCCCATTTCACATTATGACCACTCAAAAAGTATCCGGTGAGGAACGTCGCAATGATGACGCAAAATGCTCCGAACTTGCGTACAGCTGCAAACTCAAATGAGCGGCAACCATAGGCTAAAAATAATGTTCCTATTACTAAGAGGGTTTCAAACATTTAGATAATCGCAGTCTATGCTGAACTGATGGGGGATAAGTATATGCTTTGGTATAAGACTGACGAATGAAAAATAAAGTTCTTTCGTTCTAGTTTAACGGGGGCTGAAAGTGCCTCTTTTGCGAGGATTCGGCGATTCAGTATTTTTGATGGAATTGTCTTTGTAAAATAAAATACCGTTGCGGCGAAGATTTGCTATGAAGCCTTTAAAATCTTTTTTCAGTTCTTCATCTTTGAGTATCGAACTTAATATCCCACCGCCATTATTAATTCTTTCAAATGCTTTGTCGGCTCCCTCAGCCGCGTCAGTGAGTTTTTTGAGACCGGGTTCAATGGCGTTTATTGTTTCACTACCACTATCAAGTATTGGACCAATCTTTTCAGCTGCGGCATCAACTTTGATACTGGCTTTTTTCATATTGGCTAATAGGTCACGTAGGTTATTCGTATTGTCATCACCAAGAACTTTATTGTTTATCGCATCAAGTGCATCGGCAAGTTCAGACACCGCATGATTGAAACTCTGAAGGTTTTCTTCCCTCAAAATATTTTGATCCAACTTCTCAACGGCACTGCCAATGTCTCCAAGGGCTGACCTGACATCTTCAAGAACGACTTGACCCTTATTCGATAATGACTCAGCTGAAGAGGCGAGTGCACCGAGACCAGTGATCCGTTCACCTTTAATTTCTGAGCCAGGAGCGATGAATTTTCCTGTCCTATCGGTAGGAACTTCGATTTCTATCATGGCGTCTCCCAATAGGCCACTCGTACCAATGGAAAATTTAGCTCCTTCAGGTATTAGAAAATCATCATAAATTTCAAGGCTAACGATGGCGCCGCCATAATTTTCTAGGTTCACTGTTGGAGCATTTGCGAGCCTACCAATTTTAACACCTCCCAAACGTACATCCGTTCCCTTAATCAAACCTCCACCATCTTCAAAAGTTACAGTTAGTGAATACGTTTCTTCAAAACGATCTCCAAAGTTACCGAATTTAAGAACTAAAAATCCCAGTAATAGTAAACCTATCAGTAAGAAGAAACCCACAAAGAGTTCAGTGCGATTCTCTTTCATTTTATTATCTTTCCATTTTTATCCGGCGCTTATTAAAAGCGTCGATCTGATACAATGTAACCCTAAATAGAGAATATGCTAGAGCTCCTCTGTCGGATGACCATTTATAAAATTTTTAATGACAGGATCATCACTTGTGTCCATTTCTTCAGGAGTTCCGCAGAAATAGACTGACCCTTGGCGTAAAAAAGCGATTCGATCAGCTATAGTCCTTGCTGATTTCATGTCATGAGTGACTACGACTGAGGTGATTCCATAATCTTTTTGCATCTGAATGATCAAGGAATCAATGGAACCTGTTGAGACCGGGTCCAGGCCCGCAGTGGGTTCATCATAAAGAATGGATTCAGGCTTAGCGATCATGGCTCGGGCCAGAGCGACACGCTTGCGCATCCCTCCACTCAAAGCGGTTGGCATTTTGTTTATATGCTCTTCGAGCCCGACCAAACTAAGCGCTTTGGTTACTTTTTCTGTGAGTATTTTAATATTTTTTTCACCACGCTCTCTCAAAGGAAAGGCGACATTATGACCAACACTCATAGAGTCGAAGAGTGCACCATTTTGAAAAAGAACGCCTATCTTTTGCCGTATCAAGGATAGTTTCTTTTCGTTGAGTTCGCTGATGTCCTGATTGCCAATCACTACGCGGCCACTGTCAGGGCGCATGAGTCCGGTTATATGTTTAAGAATAACGCTTTTTCCACCTCCGCTGGCTCCGATTAAAACTATAGTTTCTCCTGAGAAAATCTCGAGATCTACCCCCCTAAGAACATGTTGTGTTCCGAGCTCTTTGTGTATTCCCTCCAGTCGAATGGAGACTGTTCGGGACTCTCCATTTAAATCATTGTCCATGTTGAAACCACAAAATGCTTAGACCATATACAAACAAAACGCAAACGGCTGAGTAAAATGCTTCCTGTTCATGCAAATTAATTAGATCCTTTAATGCTTAATATAAGTATTAATTTCTAAAGAATGCCAAAGCGCAATAAAGTGAAAAAAAAGACCCCAAAGAATGCTAAGCAATCATGGCAAAGGGGTATTATTTCATTAAGGGAAGTGCGGCAGAACAATTTGAAGGGCTTCGATTTGGATTTGCCTCTCGGTCAACTAATTGTCGTTACTGGTCCTAGCGGCAGCGGAAAATCATCGCTAGCATTCCAGACACTCTATGCTGAGGGACAGCGCCGGTACATTGAAACTTTTTCTCCTTATACGCGTCAGTTCTTTGAGCGAATGGACAAGCCAAGAGTTGAAGAAGTTAATGGTATTCCTCCATCCATTGCTATCGAGCAGGGTAATACAGTCAGGACAACACGATCGACGGTTGGAACCCTTACGGGCATTAATGATTATTTGAAGGTGCTATTTCCTCACATTGCGGTGCCGCATTGTCCCGAATGTGGAGAAGAAATTATGGAGGACAGTGCTGAGTCAGTTACTCAATTTGCTAATGTGAATTTAGCTGGAAAATCTGTTCTCGTGAGTTTTGGGGTTCCGGTACCAAGGCAAATGAAACCCTCCGAATTTTTCCAGCTACTTAGTGCACAGGGTTTTTTAAGAATATGGGTATGGGGGAATTTGTATAGGACAGATGAACCGGAAAAGTACCCTAAAAAAACGTTACCTAAAGTTGTTAACGTCGTTCAGGACAGAATTAAAATCAGCACAGTTGCTAAGAATCTTGCACGACTAAATGAAGCAATCGAAACTGCATTTCTTTTTGGTAAGGGAACGATACGGTTAATTGATTTTGAATCTGCTAGGGACTGGTCCTTTTCGAGCGGGAAGCAATGCGTTCCTTGCGGAGTCACTTTGAGGGACCCTTCCCCAGGTCTGTTTTCATTTAATAGCCCCTTAGGGGCGTGCCCCAAGTGCCGGGGATTCGGTAGAACGTTAGGCATTGATCTTGATCGTGCATTACCTGACAAGTCGCTTTCAATTAAGGAAGGAGTCGTGAAAGCATTTCAGGGAGAGCGGGGATCAGAGTGCCAGACCGATTTGCTTCAATGTGCGAAAGTAAGAGGGGTCGATGTTCACTTGGCATATGAGAAATTAAGCAAAAAAAATCGGGAATGGGTTCTTTATGGCGAACGCGGTGACCCGGAATCGAATTGGGAACAAGGTCTTTGGTATGGGGTGAAAGGTTTTTTCGACTGGATAGAGCGAAAATCTTACAAAATGCATGTGAGGATTTTCCTGAGCCGGTACCGATCATATACAACATGTTTTGCCTGCCGAGGAACGCGATTACAACCGGATGCTTTGAATTATAAGATTGGCAATCACACTTTACCTGATGTTTGGCAGTTGCCCATTTCCGATCTTTTGAATCTATGGAACGGAAAAAAATCTAAACTAGTAGAGTTTTCCAATTTAGATTCGACTGCCCTTCTTTTGTGGGAAGAAGTCGGTTCAAGGTTGAGATATTTGAACCGTGTCGGTTTGGGATATCTGACACTGGACCGTTCAGCCAGATCACTTTCCGGCGGGGAAATGCAGAGAGTGCACCTCACAACATGTTTAGGGGCTTCTTTGGTTAATACATTATTTGTTCTTGATGAACCCAGCATAGGGTTGCACCCAAAAGACACGGATCAATTGATTAATGTTATGAATGATCTGAGAGATGCCGGGAATACGGTATTGGTTGTTGAGCATGAAGAGAGCATCATTAGAGCAGCTGATCATTTAGTTGATATTGGCCCTGGCCGAGGAGAGGACGGTGGAGATTTGGTATATGTGGGGCCCATTTCTGATTATGAAAAGAGCAGAAAAAAATTAAGTTCACTCACTTTGGATTATCTTTCTGGGGATAAAAGTATTCCTATTCCAAGTACTAGGAGAAAACCTAAAAAAGGGAATGTTTTAAAAGTTCGCGGTGCACAGCAGAACAACCTGAAAAATATAAATGTAGAAATTCCTCTGGGCCTTTTTGTTTGTGTGACCGGCGTTTCGGGCTCAGGAAAATCAACCCTAGTTCATGATGTAATTTATCTTAATCTGATCCGTGAAAGGGGCGAGAGTACAGAGGAGCTGCCAGGGGAAGTGCATTCTATTGCGGGCCATGGTAAGCTCGGGCAAGTAGTATTAGTTGATCAGTCCCCACTCTCGCGCAATCCCAGGTCAACGCCTGTCGTTTACGTGGGAGCCTTTGAACATATAAGAAAACTTTTTGCCGAAACACCAGAAGCTAAGGGTTCGGGACATCTTCCTGGATACTTCAGCTTTAATTCCGGAGCAGGGCGTTGCGGACGTTGCTGGGGAAATGGTTTTGAGAAAGTCGAGATGCAGTTCCTTTCTGATCTTTATGTAAAATGTCCAGAATGTGAGGGTAAACGCTATGGATCTGAAGTTTTGGAATTTCAACTAGCGGGCAAATCAATACACGAGGTATTGAATCTCACGATAGAATCCGCGATTCATTTTTTCGAAACAATTGAGAATAAAAAAGCGGCACGAGTCGTTGCTGATTTAAAACCCTTAGCGGATGTGGGACTTGGTTATCTTAAACTTGGTCAGCCCATAAATACTCTGAGTGGTGGAGAGAGTCAGCGCCTTAAACTGGTCGGACACTTACTGAAAAATAAACCTAAAAAGAAAGATAAGAGTCAGGCTAAGGATTTACTTCTTTTTGATGAACCAACGACCGGGCTGCACTTTGATGATATTAGAATATTACTGAACGTTTTTCAGCGATTAGTTGATGATGGTCATTCTGTCTTAGTTATAGAGCATAACTGTGAAGTAATAAAATGCGCGGATCACGTGATTGATCTTGGCCCTGAAGGAGGGTCGGAAGGAGGAGAAATAATTGCAGTTGGTACACCCGAAGAGATAAAAAAAGAAAAGAAAAGCTATACAGGAAAATTTTTATGGCGCGATCATAAACCGAAAAATTTACTGAAAACTATTGAATCCAAAGGGCCTCAAAAAAACATAATCAGCGTCAGGGGAGCACGGGAAAATAATCTGAAGGATATTAAAATTGATATTCCCCATGATACTTTCACCGTGATCACTGGACTTTCAGGTTCAGGCAAGTCGACCTTAGCTTTTGACGTTCTTTTTGCCGAAGGGCAGCGAAGATTCCTCGACAGCATGTCAGCATATGCGCGGCAATTTGTTCAGCAGATGGAAAGGCCGGACGTTGATCAAGTTCATGGACTGCCGCCCACAGTAGCTATCGAACAACGTGTTAGCAGGGGAGGAGGGAAATCGACAGTGTCTACAGTCACAGAAATTTATCATTTTCTTCGTCTATTATTTGCAAAGGTTGGAACGCAATATTGCCCAGATTGCGGCGTGTCGGTTGATAAGAAGAGTAAAAATTCAATTATATCTTCAGTAAAAAAAGTTTTGAAGTTAGGCCCAGTAAAACTTCTATCACCATTAGTAAGAGGAAGAAAAGGGTTCCACGCTGACACTGCGGCTTGGGCCCTTAGGCAGGGAATCGGAACACTATTTGTTGATGGCAAGTTCATGGAAAGCGAGGGCTTTCAAAAACTTGAACGTTTCAAGGAGCACACGATTGATGGCCTTGTCGCTGAACTGAACGAAAAATCTAAACATTCTGAAATTACCCAGTCCATTGATGATGCACTTCGTTGGGGTCATGGAACAGCACGTATTCTTAGGGAAGACGGTCAGAGCATAGTACTTAGCTCGGAGATGTCTTGCCCAGACTGTGGAAATGCATTTGATGAATTGGATCCTCGTCTCTTTTCATATAATAGCCCTCACGGATGGTGTCACGCTTGTCGGGGATACGGGCACATTGTTCCTTCTCTGTCCGATTATGAAAAACATGATTCTATCACGGCAGCTGAGTTGGAGGAGGAAAGGAGATACGGAATCAGCAAAGAAAAAATAAAAGATATATGTCCAGTATGTGACGGTGCCAGAATTAACACTGTAGCGCGAAGTGTTTGGGTCGACCATATAACGATCGATACTCTCACTAAAGTTTCTGTAACGAATGCTATTGAAATCATTGATGGATTTTCCTTAGAGGGTACCAAAAAGCTTATCGCGCGCGATATTCTTGCAGAGATTAAACAACGATTATTTTTTCTCCAAAGAGTTGGTCTTGGTTACCTTGGACTGGACCGCAGCGCTACCACTTTAAGTGGTGGAGAGAGTCAGAGAATTCGACTGGCCGCACAGCTAGGCTCGAATCTGCGAGGAGTTCTTTATATTTTGGATGAACCAACGATAGGACTTCACCCAAGGGACAATGAACAACTCCTTAAAACTTTAACTTCTCTCAGAGACCAGGGGAATAGCCTGGTCGTTGTTGAGCATGATGAAAATACGATTAAATGCGCTGATCATTTGGTTGATCTGGGTCCAGGCGCTGGTAAAGAAGGAGGAGAAGTCGTGTTTGAGGGAAGCCTTGGTTCTCAGAAGAAGGGTAAGACAAATCGGAGAACGGCATCTCTTACACTGAGTGCAATTTCAAATCAGATGAGTCATCCCATTTCAGGGCAAAGACGTAAAATTCCGTCACTATCATCAAAAGAAGGATGGATTAGAATTAAAAATGCCAATGCCAATAACCTGAAGAACTTAGACTGTTCAATTCCATTGAATCGGTTGACTGTCCTTACTGGCGTTTCAGGAAGCGGTAAGAGCTCATTAATGCGAGGCGTTTTAAAACCGGCAGTAGATTCGACAATAAAGTCAAAGAAACCAAAGGAACGGATTTGTAAGACCTGGAAATCTATTACCGGTACGGATCAGATTGTCGCTACCTATGAAGTGGACCAAAGTCCGATCGGGAAAACTAGCCGATCAACGCCTGCAACCTATGTGAAAATTTTTGATGAGATTCGTAAACTCTATTCTAATGTTCCTGAATCTCGCTTGAGAGGATATGATCCTGGTCGGTTTTCCTTTAACACTGATGGCGGCCGATGTGAAAGTTGCGGCGGAAATGGACGCATAAAATTAGAGATGAATTTTTTGCCAACTACGTGGGTCGAATGTGGAGAGTGCCGAGGAGACAGATACAATAGAGCAACGCTTGAGATTTTTTTTAATGGAAAAAACATTGCCCAAGTAATGAAAATGAGCGTGTCCGAAGCTTGTACATTTTTTGAAGCGCACACAAAAATCCATACTACTCTGGCTCTCTTACGTGATACGGGATTAGGTTACCTTAGCCTCGGTCAGCCAAGCCCAACGTTGAGTGGTGGAGAGGCCCAACGCATTAAGCTAGTCGCGGAAATTCGTAAAGGCCAAGGCAGAGCACGCAATGCAAAGATGAAAGGAGTGACCGGCTCTTGTTCCAATCTTTATTTGATTGAAGAACCAACTATCGGTTTGCATCACAAGGATGTGGTGAATCTTATTAGGGTCTTGCATGCACTTGTTGATGAAGGACATACCGTCATTGTGATAGAACACAATACGAGCATTATGGCCGAAGCAGATTACATTATAGATATTGGTCCTGAAGCGGGAGAAGGGGGAGGGCAGATAGTGACAAAGGGTCGTCCGGAACAGGTAATTCGATCTAAAACGAGTAGAACATCTCCTTTTTTGAGAGAAATATTAAATAGTTAAGAATCTGTTGAAATAGGGGTTTTAAGAATTTATTTTTCGTGTAATTGGGAAATTATCTTTGCACAAACACTGAAAAACAGGTGATAATCGCTAAAATTATCAAAAATTATAGAAATTTTAGAAATATTAAATAATTTTGTAAAATTTTTATTTTTTTTGTGACTTTTTGATTTTACGACCCATCTAACTAGTAAATCATGGCTACTGGAACTTTGACCATTTCAACAGACCTTATGAACTCGTGGCTGCTTAAGCGATTACGGCCCACTTCTTCTCCTCTAGTTAGAGGTGGAGAGGCTATTGCGTCTGACTCACCTTCCAATGCGGAGGAAGCTCAAGTAAATAATCAGCTCACAGTTGATCAAGAAATAAAAGTTTTGGCTCATGCAGCTAATGAGCTTCAGAAAGCTTATACGGATGTGATTGGCGGACTAAATAATATTCATGGGCGTAAGATGCAGGAACTCAATGAGCCTTTCACCCAAAGACTAAGTGCGTTGATTAAAGCGCTTCAGGACGATGATTTGGATCTTGCAAAGGATTCGGCAAAGCGCCTGATGCTACTTATTAATGAGATGCAGGCCAATATACCGGCATGGGATTTTGTTCGTGCTTTACAATTACTTGCGGATCGCTGCAAGTCACTTGGTTAAAGTAAGGTTAGCCTAATAAATTTAAAAAGCCCCTATGCATTTGAAATGCATAGGGGCTTTTTTAGTTTAATCTGATTTTTTGTTTTGATTACTGAGTCACTTTCATTATTCCGTTCATCACTGCCCAGTGGCCAGGGAAAGTACAAATAAATTCGTAATCTCCAGGCTTGGAGGGTGCATTGAATTCGAGTGTTTCTTTTTGGCCCGCTTCTAGCATTTTAGTGCCATGCAGGATCTTTGAATTAGTTGGCGCTTTCTTAACTGCTTCTGCTCCCATTGCAATTGCTTGGTTTCCAATTTCCGCTTTGGAACCAGGCTCGACAATGAGGAGGTTATGAGGAATCACATCTGGATTTAAGAACGTGATTTTTACTTTGCTCCCTGCTTTCACAGAGAAATTTGTTAAGTTGTATTTTAGCTGGTGAGGTATTGCCGCTAGATCAACGATTGTTTGATTGCCTTTAACAACGACCTTCGGCTCAGGCGCTTTGTCCTCCTTGACCTTTGCCAATTCGCCGCCTCCGCGGGTAAAATCGACATTGTACCAAAAGTGCTGAACAGTTTTTGCAGCTCTACGAACATTAGGGTCTCCGCTCGTTAGTAGTGTTCCCATCAGCTTGTCATCTTTGACATTATGAGCTTGTAAGACCCACAGAGCTTCTAGCATATGATGAGCTTCGTTTGGATTTTTCGCGTCGAAATTGGATACCCATTTACTAATTGCTGTGACTAAAGAATCTGTCGGATGTTCGCTAAGCTCAATGCGTGTGCGGTAACGAACCCCATCGATTGGGTGCTTTAAATTATTGAGAAGGGCATTGATTGGTTCACCGTCAATCGCTACTGGCTTTTGCAGAGGCTTTGCAGTGTTAACGACTCGATAGATACGGCCATGATTATGATCGCGGTTAGGGTCACGAACATTGTGCTGCATGTGGCCAATGATGACATTGTGCCAGTCAGACACATACAGGGCACCATCAGATCCGAAATCAGCATCAGACGGACGAACGTTTCGATCATCAGAAACGAAAAGATCTCCTAGTGGTTGACCATTCACTTCACCAGTTTCTGGATTCCTTGTCAGTTTGTAGTGCTTGAGGCCCAGGAAACCGATGGTGTTGCATAGCATAAAGCTTTGCTGCTTATCATCTGGGAAGTTAGCACTGGAAATGATGCCGCTAGATGCGACTGGCCTGACTTCTTTCTTTAGCAGGCCCCGCATGGCGAAACCGTTGCCTTTAGGAACGACTTGATAAGACCTGCCACCGGTACCGTCAGTGGCATAATGGTATCCCCAACGGTCAAAGGCAATTCCGTGAGGATTTGGACTGTTTCCAGCGTGCTGGCTAAAAGTAAAGGTCCTAGGATTGAACCGATACATTGCTGAAGCACCTGACTTGTGGGGGGTTGTCCAAGGTGTTTCCACATTACTAACGTGGAATACTCCTCTCTGATAATAAAGACCTCCATCAGGACCATACTGAAAGTTATTCATTGCGTGGTGAGTATCAGCTGAATCAATGCCTCCTAGCATTTTGACGCGGACATCTGCAACATCATCACCATCAGTGTCTTTCAGGAACCAGATGTCAGGCGCTGATCCGACAAGGACTCCACCATTCCAGAACTCAAAACCGGTCGGGTTGTGTATCTTGGCAAAGGTAATTGCCTTATCGGCTACCCCATCACGGTCTTCGTCTGGAAGAATCAGGAGACGGTCAGACATTTCTTTTAGAGGTTCCCACTTCGGATAGGTTTTCCACGCAGCAACCCAAAGTCTTCCTTTGGTGTCGACTGACATTTGGACAGGATTTACCAGCTCCGGAAACATTTTTTCATGAGCAAAAAGGTTCACTTTAAATCCTTCAGGAACTCTCAATTTTTTCAAGGTTTCCTCAGGACTTGAATAGATCGCATTACCTTCTTTGCTTTTGTTCGAGCTTCGGCTCTTGCCTCCGATATTTGATTTAACAGGGACAGCGGCAGGCACATTAGAGTCGTCCACTGTAAAGGTTGAACCTAATGCAGTTGCCCAAACTTTTGGATCGCGGTTAGCGGTCATGACATCGAGCATTTTCAGTTC
>JABGYE010000172.1:0-10641 GCA_018675395.1 Akkermansiaceae bacterium | reverse complement strand
CGAGGTCAACATGATAACAGCTCCCTCCCCTGTGCTGAGCAAGGTGCTCAACTGCTAATCTCAATCTTCTCGGACCAGTGGGCCCAATCATGATCCAATTTGCACCCCTAGGGAATTGCTCATCAGATAGCGTTTCAGAGAACATTTCATAGTCATGCTTATAATCATCCCAACCGACTCTCTGCTTAGGCAAACCCGTTGTCCCTCCAGTTTCAAAAACATTAAATGGCCTACCATCCATTCCCTTTGGCACGAACCTTTCGTTCTTTTCATCTCTCAGCCATTCGTCCTGAAAATGATCAAACTTATGAATATCATCGAACGATTGAACTTCTTCCCTAGGATCCCAACCCGATTCCTTTTTCCAGTCCAACCAGAATGGACATCCAGTCTCTTCAGAAAAGTGCCAAGCTAATATTTCTCGGAGCTGATTATCGAGCATCTCCTTCGCTTCTTCTTTAGTCATAATTATCTTATATGAGATTTATTAATCTTAGAATCTAAATTAATTACCCAGCCCAACAAATTCGCAGTTTAAAACTTTGGAAAGAACTTATTTACGGTCGACTCGGCGGGCTTTGAAGTGACTAATGAAACAACAATCATTGCTACTAAACCAGCTCCAAAACTGAATGTCACAGGCATCATGCCATTGAATGCTGCAGGCAAGACACCGGTATAATCCGTGTATTCACCACCCCAGCCTGATTCTTTAAAGAAGAAAAGCCATACTACCGTCGCGCAAATAATCGAAGCGAACGCTCCAGCCTTAGTGGCTCCTTTCCAATAAAGCGCAGCGAAGACCAATGGCGTGAGGCTAGCAAAACCTGAAAAACTCCAAACGGCCAAATCAAAGATGCTCTTCTCGAAAAGAACAATAGAAAAGACATAGGTAATAATCACAATACTAACAACAAAGAGGCGGGCTATGAGTATGATTTGCTTATCAGTAAAACGGTCCTTCCCATACTTATCGAGGACCACATCGTTGGTGAACATTGTACCTAAGCAAAGAAACTGTGAATCCAGTGATGACATGATCGCCGCAAGGATTCCAGCGGTCACTAAACCAACGACGATTGGATCCTTAACTAAAATACCAACCATCTTAGCGAGAACAGCACCTCCAGATGTGCCTTCGGGTAATTTTCCTGTCGCCCAAAGCCCAATAAGAACACAGGGGACCCAAACAATCATGATGCATATTGGATGCGCAATGACAGTGAGTCTAAAACTCTTGGCACTCCTCGCAGTGAGCCAGTGCTGGAATAGATGAGGGAACATACCGACGCTCAGAGGTATCAGCATGTAAGTTAAAAACATTAGCTTTGGTACACCGATTTTCCCATCTTCACCGGAAACGTCCCTGACTAGGTGTGCGTCATTTGCTTGAGCTATAGCGGCACCCAGGCCTCCCAATTTGTCACTGATTAGATAAAATGCCAAAAGACCCATCACCATAAAAACAATAGTTTGAAACGTATTGGCCCAGGCAGCGGCACGGGAACCTCCAGCAAAGATGTAACAGAGAACTACCAAACAAATGATAAGCCCCGTCAGCTCTCCTGGAACCGCACCATTAGTCGATTCAAATAGCTCGGGAAACATCCCTGGCGCCTTACCCTTGGGACCAGTAACACCCATGATGGTTTTTCCAGCACCGATGACTCCGATTAAAAGATATGGAATGACTAATAGAACTAATATTGGAAAAAGCAGATAGCCGATCGCTTTAGATTCAAAACGGTCTCGGAAGAACTGGATTTGCGTGACGTAGCCATATTTTTTTCCAAATGACCATAACTTGATACCGATCAAGAAAAAGCACGCTGCGTGTATGAGACCTGAAGAAGAAGCCATGAGTCCATAAGTACCAACTCCCCTCTCAAATGCCTTGCCAGTCGATCCGACCAACGCAAATGCTGTCATCGTCGTACCAAAAACCGACATAAGAAGCATGAATGGGCCAATGCTTCGACTAGCCACGAAGTAATCTGTACTAGTGCCCCTAAAGAGCAGTTTGCTCATCATTGCTAAGCCCAATAACAACCCTAAATAGATAGCAATGACAACGACCGGCGTCGTCGAAGTCGCAAGTAAATTGAAGGGCATTAAATTCTCAGGATTCATCTGAGTCACCTCCTTCTGCCCAATCAACTAGATCCTTAGGCCAAGCAAATTTAATTGCAAAGACCCAGAGGATTGCTGCCGCTAATGAGTAGCAAGCATGGTAAAACAGACCCATCGGCATGAAGCCTAAAACCAGATCAGAATTTCCCCAGTTCCAAGTGTCATGGTGAAGAATTCCAAGGACAATTGCCAATATTATAATTATTCTTTGAGGAGTCATCACTTAAAAGTTTCAGATACAACTACCGCTACTTAGAAGCTGTCTTGGCCCCCTCTTTGAAGGCGTACAAATGAGTCTGGCTCGCAATGTACAGAACGCCATTCGCAATGACTGGACTTGCATAAACCGGCGCTGAAAACTCAACCAAGCCTAACTTTTCCATCTTTCGGCCAGTCTTAAGAATAACCACTTCTCCGTCCTCATTTCCGATGAATACCTTTCCGTCTGCCACTAAAGTAGAACCCCAGATATGACTCTTAGTGTCATATACCCAAGCTTTCTTTCCAGTCTTCACATCGACGCAATGAACCCTACCCCTGTAATCAGCAGCATAGACCAGACCATCAGCAATTGATGCTGTTGATATACCTCTCTCAATCTCAGTATAGTCCCAATTAACCTTTCCAGTCTTCGCATTAACGGACATCATCCTGCCGACGCCTTCACCGTG
Source organism: Akkermansiaceae bacterium (assembly GCA_018675395.1). GTDB lineage: Bacteria > Verrucomicrobiota > Verrucomicrobiia > Verrucomicrobiales > DEV007 > EC70. Next base: position 7,840 of record JABGYE010000172.1, on the reverse strand, counting down.
CTCAGGGTCCTGACCAATCAATGAAATCACATTGCCTTCATGATAAACTGGAGATGAAATGTACTCACTAGGACCTTCAAAAGTAGCGTACTTAATCTTTTTTCCGTCCTTATCTTTTCTGTATTCAGGCAAATTACCATCGACTCTCCAATTCTCAGGCATAACGAGAAAACCTTCATCATCCTCTTTGGCTTTAGGATCAAAACTGTACAAATAGCCATCACCTGCGCCAAAGAAGATCGTGGATTTACCATCTACTTTAGCTACCATTGGGCTTGACCAATTGCAGTGCATTGTTCTTCCCCCGATCTTGGAAGCTTCCTCGCCGACCAGTTCTCCAGTAGCTAAATCAAGAAGGATTAAGCAAGGAGCCTGAGGGGCAGGAACATTGAGGTGAGACCAGTCAACGCCATTTGAAGTTGTTACTACTAGCTTCCCATCAACAATTTTTGGAGATGAACTGGCTATATTGTGTGGAAAAACACCCAACTCTTCACGCATGTCATAGACCCAGATGATATCTCCATCGCCCTTGCCTGGTTTAAAAGTCTTACCGCACGTCATCATAAACTTCGCCTCGTCGTTGTGTGGGCCGTCATTCCCGTTCGCCATTCCCTCCATATCAACACAAACGACCTTACAACGGTTAGAAATAAAATATGCTCTACCTTTATGAATTAGCGGTGAAGAACAAACCCCAAGATATTCCCAGTCTGATACCTTTCCGGCACCAAGTTTAGGAATTACGAGCTGCCAGAGAAAGCTTCCGTCCTTTTCATTGAAGCACATAATAATGCCTCTATCTCCCTCATGCTGAGCGTCTCTTGGGGATTCATTGTTGGTACCTATAAGAACCTTACCTTCTGCTATGGTTGGCGTGCCGTAGCTTTGAGAACCGATCTTTGCTACCCACTTAACATTCTTGGTAGTACTGAGATCAATGTCTTCGGTACCCTTTTTCCTCTTACCAGGCTCCATTTCTAGAGGTATGCCTTTAGCAGATGAGGCCATGTTATTTTTTCCATCACCTCCCCATTCAGGCCAATCGGCAGAGTATGATGTAGTTAGATTAAATGTAATTAATAGGGCAATTGCCTTAATGGTTTTCATGTTCGACTTTTTACTTACTAGGTATAATTGAAATGTTATCTACAAATACTGGCTTCTGGCTCTGAGGAGAGAAACCAAAGAGACCCGGGGCCCCTTGTGTGTGACCTTTCTTGTGGGGAACCTCAATGGTCCAGGCGTCTGGCTCATCATCACTCTTGGGCCAAACTTTCGCACGTACAGTAGCCGTGCCTTCATCATCCACATCGACTCGACACTTGAGCGAGTACCAAGTCTTATATTTTACTTTGAATGGAACTGACACCTTGAGTCTCTCTTGGTTTGAGCTGACCTCTAATTGATTTGCGTTTCCCTTCAGCACTATCAAGTACCTCTGATTAACGAGACCAACGTCAGATTTAATTCTCCGGTTTCCATCAGTCATGACATCGACCTGCATTGTATAGTTTCTTAAATCAGGATGCCCTATGAAAGTCATTGCCCTTTGAAAGAGAACTCTGTCTAAGGTTTTCCTTAAGACTTTGTTACCATCAAGGTCTCTAACTTCCCATTTGAACCTTGCTCCGATCCAAGGCAGTGGCGGATAAGCGAACTTCTCACCTGGATCAATTTTGGAAGCAACGACGGTCTTGTATGATTCGAAGTTCTCAGAGAAAGGGATAGTGTCCAATACTCTTCCCCTGAATATTCCCGACAATTTACCGTTACCACCTTTCCATGCACCAGCAGAAGCCTTTGCATTTGCCGAAGCGCTAATTTGATCGTCCTTGAAAGTCGCATCCATTTCAGTTTTAACCTTAGCTGTTGGTGGTATGAACTTAGAATAGTTGAGGTCGTTAACTGAGTTAACGACGTGCCCTTCACTGTCCAATGATTGAAATTGCAATTTTTGTTTTGAACCCGGCTGCAACAGAACGTCAGAAGGTACCGTCCTTATTTCTGTCGCATCACCAGCCTTGCCTGAGTAAACTGATGGCCATTCAGAACCCTCGACTCCGCTGTGTTTGAACTTCCAGCAATATAGCTTCTTAGTTGAATGAAGATATAACCGGCCATCACAAATAGCAGGTGAACCTATCAAGTTACCTTCGAATTCTAAAGAATGCAGAATCTTCGCCCCCTTGTCGGACGGCTCAATAACATAGAATTTACCGCTAAAGATTGGCACATAAAGTTTTCCATCACAGAACAATGGAGAGGAATGCAAATTATCATTGCCTAGTTTCTCATGCCACAGAACGGCTCCAGTTTCAGCGTTGATGCAAAGTAATTCACCTACCTTTGATACCTGATAGACTCGGTCCCCTACTATTGTCGGTGAACTAGTAAACGAAACCGTTTCATTCCTCCACAGTTCGGACTTAGCAGGAAGCACAGCTTGCGGAGCCGATAGGGCGAACTTTGACGGCATTTTTATTGCTACCATTCTACCCTCTTCGGTCGTATCTATGTTTTCCTTTCCATGAGGACAAATGACCGTGTCCTTATAAATTACCGGACTAGAGTTGACCCCGCCAAAGCTCATGTGAAACCTCCACAAAGGCTTACCATTAAGAGCATTTACGCAGACTAAATTTCCATCACCTGTACCGGCATAAAATACACGCGCACCGTATCGACTCTCCACTATAGGTGTGGAAAATGAACTGTCCTTAGGCGCTATGCCAGGCTCACTGACCCAAACAATATCACCAGATTTTTTATCGAAAGCATAAAAGCGATCTCTTGCAGGGCCCTGCTTTCCCCAGTAACTCGTTATGCAGTGCATTATAACTAATTGCCCCTCCACGATAGGAGCTCCTGTGCGTCCGTTAGGAAAAGTCAAACGTCCGAACCTTTCCATCATTGAGTGGCGCCAAATTGGCTCTCCTTTAGAAGTGAACGCTATAAAAAGGCCATTAGTGGTCTGCAGATAAACGTTTCTGGTTTCCGGATCAACTACTGCCGCCCCAATAGAGTAACGGTCATAAATCGTATCACTAATGTAATCCCTAAACGCATACTCCCAGATCTTCTTTCCGGATTCAGCATTTAAACATACAATCAGTTCCTCAACTTCACTCCCTTCTCCCCTATATCCAAATACAAACATTTTGCCGTCGGCAATGACTGGAGTACCCCTGCCCTTGAGGTTGTGAGTCCATGAAGGGGTCTCATTGAAACTCCAATCCTTATACTTTTCATGGCTGACTCCATTTCCTTCAGGCCCACGCCATGAAAGCCATTGTGAATTTTCCTTCCCGAATGCGGCGATTGGATCATTTATCAATGAAATTGCAGTTCCCGCAAATAATGTAAGTCGGAGTAATTTCGTCATAGATTATCTAGTTTAAAGATTAATAGGATAGATCACGCAATCTTTCTTTACCTCATTTTTATAAAAATGCCTCAACTATCCACAATCTCAACCGATCTGAAGCTTAGAATAGTACTTTATTTGGTATTTTTAAGATCATAACAGACCAATCTGCCTGAATTATTCCTTATATATAAGTTTGAATCCGCAATTGAAGGAGGCGCCCAGCACCGGCCCCCTAAGGCTTGAAATCTGCCGTGCTCAATATAACCCTTCTCCGAAGCATCACAAAGTATGACTTCTCCCCGCTCGCTAACAACAATTAGTTTGCCGTTAGCGGTAATAATATTTCCTCTGTTCCCTGACAATGGCTCTGTCCACTTAATTGAACCATCCTCAAGACTCATGCATGCTAATTTTGCCTTGGTCGAGTTATCTCCTATCACCATGTAGGCATGCCCCCCTGACTCTATCGGTGATTGAAACTGACACACTGTATCCTTTGATTCATAAATAAGATCCAATTTGTTTTCATTTATGCGAACCATGCCACCTCCTTTACCATAACCTGAGCATATAAAAATATGGCCGTTAATATGTAGAGGCAAGGCCGCGTTAACATCGTACTCGGTTTTCCATCTTGCCTTGGACACCAGCTTGCCAAATCGTGGATTTATGATGTTTAGCCCGTAGGAATTAAAAAGCATCACATTGCCACCGTTCTGTCCTTCACCATTGATTTGAACAGGAGAAGAATAAGCCGCCTCATCACTACCAAAAGACCATTTCTTTTTACCAGTAACTGGATCCAACGCAACAACACCTGATCCGCCGCCACCAGGAACCGTGATTAACATGTCACCACTCAACAATGGTGAACTGGAATAGCCCCAATTTGGCCTTTTCCCTTTTAGGTCCTCTATATAGGAAACCTTCCATCGTTCTTTGCCGTCATTTAGTCCCAAAGAGCGAAGCTCTCCTTGATGGCTAAGAACATACAGAGAGCCGCTAACCTTATCAATTACAGGAGTCGAAGCCGAACCTCCTTCAAACATTCTTTTATCTATTGGACATGGATAGGAAAATTTCCATACAACTTGGCCCGTGCGGGAATCAAGACACTGAACGACCTCTTCATCGGCAGTATTACCAATGCAGTATGCTCGTCCACTGACACAGGTGACGCTGGCCACTCCAAGCCCAAGTTCAATCTTCCACGAAAGTTCTGGCTCAACATTGAACCAGTCTTGATGCCAATTTGATTCGGCTGAATGGCCGTTACGGTAATTACCAAGCGGCCCTAACCATTCACCAGGATCTGATAAATAGTCATGCTTTACACCTTTCGGAATAACAGCGACTCCAGACTTTAAACTATCCTTACAGCCAACATTAATTATTAATTCACCGAAAATTAATAGAAGAAGACAAACTGTGGATGATTTCCTATGAAAAAGACTCATTTTTCTAGCTATAAACTTTTATTATAGCCTAAACGGAATATTTTTACCTGAAAATTGTAATTTAATCTAAAACTCTTACAAAGACCTTATCTTGACAATAAAGAATATCACGGGTAATGAAATCTCCCCATTTAATGCGTGCTAGTATCATTCTTAGCACTAAAAAACTGCCTAAATAAAAGAAAATACCATGTCTCAAATAGACGTCATCTTAAAAGAAAAAGTAGAGAACCTAGGCGCTGAAGCTGATGTGATTAAAGTCAGACGTGGGTACGCCCTTAACTTTTTAATTCCTACAGGCAAAGCTTTTGAAGCTACTAAGGGAAACCTTAAACACATTGAGGCTCTAAAGAAATCAAGAGCAATTAGGGAAGCGGATGAACTCGAGTCCGCTAACAAACTAGCTAACAGGTTGAACAAGCAAAGACTCAAGTTTGAACTCGCTACAGGGCAAGGAGGAAAGGCCTTTGGCTCCGTAACCACAAAAGACATTCAGAATTCATTGGCTGAAACTGACCGTCAGTTCAGGGACATTGACCGCAAACAAATTGTTCTTAAAAAACCAATCAAGAAAACTGGTGACTTTGACGTAGATATTAACATCCACCCTGATGTGACAGCTACCCTTAAGATTAAAGTTTCCGCGATAGTGACAGATCAGAAAAACGAAGGCGAACAATAGAGTTCGGACACTTAAAGCTTTCTCGCTGCTGACAACTCACTAGAGAACTACCAAACTGTAGTAGCTTTAAATATTCTCCGTATTCAATCTTCTTAATTTTAATACGGCTTATAAACTTCTTTGTTACCGACTTATTAACATTCCGTTGAGTATTGGAATATAATTGTAGCTAATACACAATTATTTGTTCATCCTATTACACAATATCAACCAAGAATGGAGAACAAGGAACAACCCCAACTAGCTGAGCCAGCGCCTCAGTTACAGGCCATAGATTCGAAAATTAAAAGCATAAAAGAATCACCCGGAAATAGAGCGCCCACTGCTCAAGAAATATCACGCACACTACCCAGCAACTCTGACGCAGAGAAGGGAGTCATAAGTGCAATGCTTCAGTCCCCAGATGACATCGTTGGTGAAGCCGTCCAAAAACTAGATTCAAATGCTTTCTATGTTCCTGCCCATAAGACCTTGTATGAACTGATAATAAATTTATCTGATGAAGGTAAGCCGATTGATCCAATCACCCTGCAAGAAGCTTTAATGAGAGAAAGTCTCATGGACTCTGTCGGAGGTCCAAGTGCTGTGTTAGAGCTTATTGATTTTGTTCCTGACGCAAGCCATTTCGATTTCTATGTGGAAATCGTTAAAGAAAAACATCTACTAAGAGAAATAATTTCAACGTGTACTGGTTGCATAAATTCTGCATATACACATGAAGGTGATGCTTCTCATATCTTAGATGAAGTTGAGCAAAGCATCCTAGACATTGGCGACAACGAAGACAAGGACGAGAATGATTTGAGCATGAAAGATCATGTTTTAAGTGCGATCGCCAACATTGAATCAATGTACGAGAATCGAGGCAGCATTCAAGGCCTCGCGACTGGTTTTCGTGACATTGACAAACAATTAAACGGCATGCATCCAGGCCAAATGATTGTCATTGCCGCAAGACCAAGTATGGGCAAAACATCACTGGCAATGAACATAGCCGAACACGTTAGTGTGGACCAAGAAAAAGCAGTAGCAGTATTCAGTCTTGAGATGACTACTCAGGACTTAGTTCAAAGACTACTGTGCAGCAGAGCCCGAGTCAACGGCCAAAAGATTAGGGCCGGTATACCAGATAGTGGAGACTTTCCTAAGCTCATGAAGGCCGCTGGGGAGCTATCGAAGAGTAAGATGCTTATCGATGAAACGCCAAGCATTAGCATCATGGAAATGAGGGCAAAGGCAAGACGTATGAAGCAAAGAGAGGACATTCAACTTTTAGTTGTCGACTATCTTCAATTAATGCGCTCAAATACAAAACGCGGCAAAGATAATCGGCAAATTGAAATCTCGGAAATATCGGCCGGACTCAAGGCATTAGCCAAAGAGCTGCACATTCCCGTAATCGTTATCGCTCAGGTCAACCGTAACCCTGAGGAACGCAAAGGCGGAAGGCCAAGAATCAGTGACTTAAGAGAATCTGGTTCTATTGAACAGGACGCTGACGTAGTTGGACTCTTAATGAGACCAGAGCGCTACGCTGACGATGATGACGAAAGAGATGACCTAGAAGGAGAAGCCACTTTCATCGTGGCAAAACAAAGGAACGGCCCTATCGGCGACGTGCCCCTCACATTCATCGATAATCAGGTGAGATTCGCTGACCGGTCTCACGAAAACGAGCGCGCTTAACTAAATAGCTCGTAATATTCCTGAGTTATTAACAATCCTTTGAGTTGTTAAATAACATGTTTCTTTTTCCGCACTAAATAAACCACCTGATCCAAATTTTAAGCCTAATAAATTTATTATCGCAGACACTAATAACTTACCCTGATTAATTAAAAGTCTTTAGTATTTTATTAACTTCTGCATCAGCAGAACACCTTAATGGGCATTAAATATAGTAATATCGTCAACGATATAATCTATGCTACTGAATTCACAATCAGCGGTTTGTCATTAATTACAGCCAATTATTAAAGCAGTATTTTGTAACCTTTAATTCCTCCTAACATAACCAATATTTAGTTAAGAATAAATCGCAGTTCATTTTTTTTACAAATTTTAATTTAGAAGTTTTTAACAAGTTATTCACAAAATTTCCTTAGCTTCAAATATAGCTAGGATCCGGAATCATCCAGTTCGACTACAACTCGTGAACCTTCGTGCTTAGTAACTACTATTGAAGTCCCTGCACTGATAAATACACCACTTGAAATAACGTCAACCCTCCTATCATTGATCGTAGCTGAGCCTGATGGCTTCAAATCCGTAGCCGCCACACCATCAAACCCTACCAATGAAGACGTTTCCGTTCCGCCGTTTGGTTTATTT
>JABGYE010000043.1:0-5468 GCA_018675395.1 Akkermansiaceae bacterium | reverse complement strand
TGACTGGTTCGATGAAACATGTGGCCAATTACTCAATATTGTTGATGAGAATGGTGATCGTGACAATACCCTCATTGTCTATGTCACTGATAACGGCTGGATTCAAAACCCGAAACGTGGCGGTTACGACTCAAGGTCCAAACAGACCCCTTACGAAGGAGGTGTAAGAACCCCAATAATGTTCAGATGGCCAGGGAAAATCAAACCTACAGAGAGGAATGAATTAGTCAGTAGTATAGATCTCGTACCAACTATCCTGTCTGCGGCAGGATCAAAGATCCCGGAAAAATTACCTGGGATCAACCTACTTCCTCACCTTGAAAATCAGAGCCCAATCAAGAGAGATACAATCTTTGGTGAAAGTTTCTCTCATGACATTGCTGATCTAAAAAAACCTGAAGCAAGCCTACTCTTTAGGTGGGCAATTAAGGATAAATGGAAACTTCTTTTAACCTATGATGGAGAAGTGAACCGATACAAATCAACACACCCTAGGACCGAAAAAAGGCCACAACTATTTGATCTTGGTTCTGATCCTCATGAGAAAAAGAACCTCGCTAAAGACAACCCAAAGAAAGTGGCGGAACTGGTCAAAGAAATTGATTTCTGGTACCCCATCAAGGAACGTAAAACTTTAACCTCATTCGAATAGTTCCAGTCTATTCGGAACTTTTCGGTTTCGCAGTAGCGTTGGGGATCTTCGCCGGTTTTTTCCAGATACGGTCCCAGCGGTACGTTGCCCAGTTATCATCAGTCGCAACTGAGCGGACCGTAAATTCATCCTTCGCGTCCCCGTCACGATCAATTAATTCAACATAAAGAAATCCGTGCTTTATCCCGACGGCCTTACCTGGGTTTTTCCGGTCCGTCTTTGCTGCTCCCGAATCATCACAATTAAACACATCAATTCCTCTCGGTAATTTTTTACCGAACTGCGTGCCGTTCCACTGTAACTTCCTCGAAGGCGACCCATGCGTATGGCCATGGAAAAGAGCTACAACGTTATGTTTTTGAATCGTATTCATGAAAGCGGCCAGATCCTCTTTTGGCCAATCATATTCCGAACTGTTAGGATGTAAGTGAAAAGAAATAATCACGGGCCTTCCTGAATCAGCCACGTGCTTGGCAAGGTCCGCTTGCAGAAATTCTAAACTGCCACGCGGAGCATAGTGGTGCCCTTCCCGACGATCATCTCCGCCCCCGACAAACATACCTAGATTTACCAGATGCAAAGGACCCCAGTCCCAACTGTAATGGAGTCCGTTTTTGGATCTATTAACAACACCTGCACGGACACGGTTCCTCTCAATGATTTCTTTGATAATGAATGTGTCTCCTTGTGGACCATCATGATTCCCATGCAACTCGTAAACGGGGAAGGGGACCTTTCCGCCCTGACCGTTGAGTCCATAGTCAGATTTGTAACGGGCCCACTCAAAATGCTGCATGGCGGGGTAATCGCCACCATTCTTGTCCGCACTATCAATGAGATCACCAGTAACTAGAATGCCAAGTATTTTATCATCTACTACTGCACCTCCACGCGGATCGGGAATCTTTGTACCGGCAAAGGATTTCATAAGATTCACAAAACGGGAATTTGCCTGCTCTGAGAATGGATCCAACTTCTTTGGCTGCGGCGACTTCTCGGCTACGTACTGTGGATCAGCCGAAACGATGAAAGAGTAACGAGTCTCTGATTCCACTCGCTGAATAAGAAACGCATTACAAAAAAGTAGAATAACTAAATATTGGAAATATCTACGCATAATACTTTCAAATGAATTTCTCAAAATCATCAATGAAAGCCTTCATGTCCTCCATAAGAACAGCATCTGGATTGCACCTTAGGACCATGCCATCAAGGTACATCAAACTGCGAACGATCGCAAAGATCCCCTGATCAAAAGACATGCCAGATTCGACGCCAAGTCTGATAGTTTCCATCATTTTCCGAGTCAAACTGATCTCTGATACCTTTGATCCGGGAAAGTCTTCATAGAGCATTATAAGATCAGCCTCGAATTTTTCCATGATTTTTCCAATTAATGGGTCATCGGACATTGTATTCAGCGCTTGTGAAGCCTCCGAAAAATCATTTTCCGTGAGGGCCTTGAAGAAGTAGAAAAGACCCTTCCTAATCTTAGGACCAACTCGGCCAATGTAGCCCGTGTCTATGAAATAGAAATGGCCCTGATCTTCATCGACAAGAACGTTACCCGGATGCAGATCACCATGAAATATACCAGCACAAAACATGTAGTAACCATGAATTTTAAAGAGCTCCAAGAGTGTGTCATAATCAAGTTTACCCTCATCCAACAATTCATCGAGGCTAGGACCTGGAATAAAATCACTAACCATTACGTTCTTGTTACAGAGCGGCTCATGAACTCTTGCGAATGACAACTTTGAAAAATCATACTGATCTTTATTTTTATCCCTGATCGAGGCGAGGGTCTTGACACCATCCACTTCTTTTCTAAGGTCCAGTTCACTTAAAGTGTACTCTTCAATATCATTGAGAATGGCTTCGGGATTACCTACCCTCTTGAGCTTGCGGTAAAAAAATGCAATGAAACGAAACAACCTACGAACGCTCGAAACATCAGCAATGAAATTTTTCCTTACGTCTTTCTTGACTGCCTTAATCACGACCCGAGTACCATCATTCAGGGCACCCAAATGAACTTGTCCTACAGAAGCTGTTGCAAGTGCATCTGCTTCAATTTTTTTAAAGTTGCTAATAAATTCTGGAACCGCAGTCAATTCAACCAACTTTAGAAAATCTTCAGGCCCCATCGATTCGTTGTTTCTGAAAAGCTTTGAAAGATGCTCACACTTTTCAGGCTCAAGGAAGTCTGACCTCAACGCATGGACCTGACCCAATTTAACTGCCAAGAGTCCTAGGCTCTGGATCCACTCCAAATTAGGTAATTTACCGTTATGTGAATAAATAGAATGGATGAGCCTACCAAATTGAATCCAGTTCATTTCAGGATCCTATGTTTGGGTATTTTTGGATTCAAACACAACGCCATGTCTCTTAGATATCATGTTAGCAGCAATCCTGCCTGATTCGTAAATCGTAGGCAGACCACTTCCAGGATGAGTGCCACCACCCACTAAGTAGCAGTTTCCCAATTCCTCGAACTTGTTGCGTGGCCGCAAATGCATCATCTGCTTAAGTGAATGCGCAAGATTAAAAGTCGCACCGAACTGAATATTCATGTCCATCCAAGTTTTAGGCGTGTAAACAATTTCTTCCTTGATGTGTTGTCTAAGATCGGACATTCCTGCGCGCTCCTCCATCTCGTTAATTACTTTTTCTTTAAAAGTATCAATGTTTTCCTGCCAATTAATATTGGCCGTGCAATTCGGAACTGGCACTAGAACATAAAGAGCAGAATGCCCTTCAGGCGCCAATGTTGGGTCATTCACGCTTGCATTACGAACATAAAATGACAAGTCATCGGAGAGGACCTTATTAGAGAAAACATCATCAATATTTTTCTTATAGTCTCCAGCAAAGTAAATCGTGTGATGAGGAAGATCATACACTTTATCAACTCCTAAATAGAGCATAAAAGTTGAACAGGAATATTCTTTGGAATCAACTTTTTCAGGACTGTATTTTTTAAGGACCCCTGGCGGAACCAGATTTTTCATAGCATATCCGAAGTCAGCATTTAAAACTGTCTCATCTGCCATGACTTTCTCACCATCTTCGAGCTCGACTCCAGTCACATTTTTTCCATCCAGAATTAACTGCTTCACAGAAGAACCGAGACGCATCTCCACTCCATGTTCATTACAAACCTTGGCCATGCCTTCGGAAATTTCACTTAAACCTCCAGTCACGTGATAAACACCAAACGCATGCTCAACATAAGGGAGAATACCAAAAGCACCAGGACAGTCCCAGGCAGACATGCCTAGGTATTTTGCTTGGAAAGTAAAAGACAGCTTTAACTTTTCACTATCGAAATAATCTCCAAGAACGCCAATGAGTGATCTTCCTATAGATAATTTGGGAAGTGCTTTGAGGAGATCAAGGGAAAGGAACTTGGAGTAAGATGAGTAGTCCTTCTGCAAACATGGATACATCCTATCAAACCTAACACTCTCAGTCTTAAGAAATTTCTCGTAGCCCTTGGAACTCCCAGGAAAATTTTCTTCGAGCTGCTGAATCATCGCTTCCTTGACAGTCGTCGGCTCAAGACAAACGTCATCGAACTGAAGACGATACATAGGTTCGAGTCTTTTGAACTCCATGTATTCCTCTACTTTCCTCCCTGCCTCGACAAAAACTTCATCAAGTATGAATTTCATCATCAAAAAAGTAGGACCAACATCAAACTTGTAACCGTTTTTAACAATCGATGAATTTCTGCCACCTACCTTATTTTCTTTCTCAAACAAGGTGACTTTAAATCCCCTCTTAGCCAATAGCATAGCAGCGGTCAGACCACCTGGGCCTGCTCCGACAATATTTATTTTTTTTATATTTGACACTTTTGATATGTGATTCAAAAAAATCACATTTTATTGATCGAAGTTCAAACGATATAATTATAAATCATGCAAATAATCGACCCAAAAGTTGCTGTTAGCACCGTTATCAAAACGTATTGATTGAAATTTTGGATTTATTTTTGACGCAATAAGTCAAAAGCTGTCCCGTCATACTTGCCCGATTCCTCAAAAGCACTAGAATTGAGATTACTTAATGAATCAAATGAAGATAATAAAACTCGTAATTCCCTTATGTATTTTTCCCCTCATGGACCTTCAGTCTCGGGAATCAAAAGAATATGATAATGACGTCAATTACGATGAAGCCAAAATTCCTCACTATGACCTCCCAAAGTTACTAGTGACGCCTGAGGGGCAAAAAATAACCTCGATCAAGGAATGGAACGAAATTCGCAGACCGCAAATTCTATCACTCTTCAGTAACTTGGTTTATGGGCGAGTCCCTCAACCTCCAAGCCCAATCAAAGTCGATTTTGAAGTAGTTAAGAGAGATGACAAGTTCATGAAAGGGAAAGCAACCAGGAAGGACATTGACATTAAAATCAGTAACGAAAATGGAAATGTAACAATGCGTTTCATTGTCTTCTCACCTAACAGCGTTAAGGGCCCTGCCCCTGCATTTCTTAAGCACAGCTTCAATAATACCAGATCAAATGATTTCGACGCGTCTCCTTTCCGAAGAGGAAAACTAAAGAACGGTTGGCCCTTAGGTGAATTCTTTGATCGTGGCTATGGATTCTGCGCAGTGTACCATGAGGACCTTGTCAAACATAACGAAGTTGGTTTTAGTAATAGTATCCACAAATTATTTTACCCTAAGGGACAAAGTTTTCCGAAGGCCAGTGAATGGGGAGTCATTTCCGCATGCGCTTGGGGAGCAATGCGCGCCATGGACTATCTGGAAAAAGATGAGGACATTGACCATACCAGAG
>JABGYE010000101.1:0-34806 GCA_018675395.1 Akkermansiaceae bacterium | reverse complement strand
CCGGTTGTTCCTGAAGCGAACCAGAGTGTTTCAGTGTTCGCTAAAGTTGATGATCCTGATGGTGTCGCCGACGTGATATTATTTTATTCGGTCAACGGTGGTGCTTTCCGATTACGAGTCATGTCTGAGCGCGGCGGCGGTATCTACAGCGGCACAGTTCCCGGACAATCAGCCAAACGTATTGTGCGTTTTTACCTGCACTGTCAAGACAACGCCGGAGCCATATCATTTCATCCCCCACAGGGTGCCGAGTCGGGCGCGTTCTATAAAGTCCAGGACAACTTAGCCGACCTCTCTGGACTAAGGCACAATTTCCGTATCATTATGGATAACGATGACCGCAGTTTCTTGTTCCGCAATACTAATCGCATGAGTAATGATCGTTTCCCGGTCACCGTGATTGAGGATGAACAGACCGTCTATTATGATGTCAGACTGCGGCTCAAGGCTAGCGGTTTCGGCCGATACTCAAGCGGCCACTACGGGTTCAATATGGAGTTTCAACCTGACCGCTTATTTCGTGGCGTGCACAAAACGATCTCAGTCGAACGTAGCTCGGGCCTGAAAGAAATTCTGGCCAAACACTTAACCAATCGTGCTGGCGGAGCCTACTCGTCGTTTTATGATGATGTTGCTTACATTATTAATCCTAATCCCGGTCACCAAGGTCCTGGTTTACTTGCAATGACGCGTCACACTAAGCGCTTCTTTAACGGCCTATTTCCTGATTCGGGTGACGGCACTCTGTTTAACCTCGAGTTGCTCTACAATCCAAACGGCACGACTGGCGGTGCTGAGGGACTCAAGATAAACAACCCCTACAACCATACTGGTGGGATTTATGAGTTGCGTGACCGAGGCGACGACAAAGAACCATATCGCTGGGGATATCAGATCAGAAGTGCCCGTGGCCGTGACGATTATTCCCGGATCGTCGCACTAAATCAAACGGTAGGAAATCTGAGGGGCGTAGAATTGAAGACGTCTCTCGATGAACTTATCGATGTCGATCAATGGATGCGTAGCTTTGCCATGTTTTCGCTGAATGGAAATGATGATACCTATGGCCGCATCTGGCCCCACAATTTCCGTTTCTATGTGCGCCCAACTGACCAAAAAATTATGATCTTTCAATGGGATCTCGATCGAGCGTTCAATCTCAGCACTAGTGCATCGGTTACGCCTGGTAACAATATTTCCAGGCTTTTCTCAATCCCTGAGTATCGTCGTTTATTCAATGGACATCTTCTTGATCTCGCCGAAACCACGTTTAATTCAACATACGTAACTCCGTGGGCTTCGCATCTGAGCATGCTCACTGGCAGCGGGCTTACCGGGCTCAGGGGATACGTGCAGGACCGCGCAAATGTTGTTCTCAGGAGCCTCCCTGCAGCGATTCCTTTCGCCATTACTACCAACGGTGGTGGTGATTTTTCAATCGCTAATACCGTTTCGAACTTGGCTGGTGACGGGTGGATTGACGTGCACACGATCGAGATTAACGGTCAACCTGCGATACTCAACTGGACAGACGCGAACAGTTGGAAGACCGATACCCACTTGGCACCAGGTGCTAACGCGATAACGCTCACAGCGCGTAACTTCCGCGGGACCATAGTCGGCAGTGATTCTATCATTATTACTAACACTAGCGGGACCGATCTTGCCAGTGCCTCCAATAGCGTCATTACTGAAATTCACTACCCCCCTACCGACCCGAACCAAGCCGAGATTAACGCAGGCTTCATCAATTCGGACGAGTTTGAATTCGTCGAAGTAACTAACATTAGTACCAAACCAGTCGATTATACCGGTGCAAGTCTCAGTGAAGCGGCTGATTTCAGATTTCCAAATAATACGGTGCTCGGTCCAGGTCAGCGAGCTATTATTGTTACCAACCGAGCTGCTTTCGTGTTCCGTTACGGTGTCAGAGAAAGATCGATCCTTGGAGAATACAGCGGTAAGTTCAATAATGCCGGGGAACAATTAATATTTAAAGCTGCTGATGCTTCAATTATCGCCGATATAAGCTATAGCGATGATGCACCATGGCCAACGAGTTCTGACGGGGAAGGATACAGCCTGATCCGTCTATATCCGAACAAAACTACATTTGATCTTAACGATCCCCGCAATTGGAGCAGTAGTCGCGACATCGGTGGTGATCCAGGTAATGGTGACAGTTACACTGTTGAGCATTGGCTTGCCGAACATAGCCTTGCACCCGAAGTAGATTTACTTGTCGATACTGATACTGATGGATTGGTTAACCTGTTAGAATATGCTATCGACGTTGATCCAAATAGCGCAGAAGAAAACATTATGCCTTTAGTTACCATTGAGCCGATCGAAGTCGATGGAGTTATCAAAGATTACCTCGTCTTTCAATATCGCCGTCACATTGGTGTGATGGATATTCTTTTTACGCCCCGTGTCTCTTCAGGAGATCTAAAGTGGAGTTCTAGTTCGGAGGACATTGTATATATCGATACGCGCAACAACGGGAACGGTTCGGCGACGATGCGGTTCCGCAGCGTAATTCCTTTCACAGATAATTCGCGAGAATTTTTCAGTTTGCGTATCGAAAAAGTGTTGGACGAGTAGTTTCGTTTGATTGAAATGAAGACGGAGAAGGATTAATTCGAAAGAACGTCTAATCAAAAGAATTGATGGGATCTTCTTCGATTAGGTAATCACTGCAACCTCAAAGATCTGGTAGCGGTTTAAAAGTGGCTATCCATGGTGCAAATTGAAATGGAAGTTGAGGCGACCAGGTGTGCTGCTTCTTTCACAGATGAAGAATTGGAACACCTTGTGTTGCACTTTAAATGTTACAGTGAGCCGTGATTAATAATATTCTTTAGTAAGGTTATATCGGGAACTTGCATTCAAATATAGGTGATTGCCTTTTCCGGGTATTGATCAGATAATGAATTAATGAATGTCATAAAGCTTTTTCTGATGTTGTCATTTTTTTTGCATTTGCATTGTTTTTCTGCTCCGGAAAATTCATATACATATCATGCAGAGGGAAAGGGCGGAGCAGTGGCTGCGGAGGATCCAGCCGCAGTTGAGGCAGGGATAGAGGTTTTAAAAAATGGTGGGAATGCTGCTGATGCGGCAGTTTCAGTGATGCTGACTGCTAGTGTTGTCGATTATGGGATGTTTTCCATAGGAGCCGAAGTCCCTTTCATTATTTTTGATAAGCGCTCAGGCAAAGTGAAGACACTCTCAGGATTAGGCTCTGCTCCATTAGATAAAGAATCGATGCTCTTTTATTACAAAGATGGTATTCCGGGCGGTGGAGGCATTAGGGCAGTTCCTGTACCTGGTGCGGTCCACTTATTTTTTACTGCTTTAATCGAATATGGAACAATGACTTTTGCGGAGGTTTCGCGGCCCGTTCTGCGAATTCTCGATGCGGGTGGCCAGAACTGGTATGATGAATTGGCACAGACCTTAAGAAAATTAATTGATAGGGAATCATCTGCTGCGGGTAATCGGAAGGACAAGTTAAGAGCTGCGCGTGACCGTTTTTACAAGGGGGACATAGCGAATCAGTTAGTGGATTATTATAAGGAGCAAGGAGGGTTCCTCAGGTTACGCGACCTGCAAGAGCACCGGACCCTCATCGAGGACCCTGTCAGTATAGAGTACCGAGGATATACCGTGCTAAAGTGTGGCCCGTGGACTCAAGGGCCTTATCTCTGTCAGACATTACAAATTTTGGAAGGCTTTAAACTTCAGAACATGGGTCATTTGTCTGCAGATTATATCCATGTCCTCACGGAATCTTTGAAACTGGGTTTAGCGGACCGTGACTATTATTATGGGGATCCAAGGTTTGTGGATGTGCCATTAATCGGCTTACTATCTAAACGCTATGCAAAAATACGACGTCCTCTCGTTGATATGAACATAGCATCTATGGATGTACGGCCAGGTGACCCTATTAAAATGAAATCACTAGTGGATGAGCCCGCTAAGTATCGGCCAGGACCGGGAGGAACGACTACCTGTGTAGTCGCTGACCAGTGGGGTAACTTTGTTGCAGCGACTCCTAGCGGTAATGGCCCCTACAACATTTGTGAACCTCTAGGCATAGCGCATGGAAATCGATTACGAAGCTTGAACACATCACCAGGTCATCCGAACCGGATCGAGCCCGGTAAGAGACCAAGGATCACGCTTACCCCTACATTAGTTCTAAAGGATCAATTGCCAGTCATGGGGATCAGTGTAGCGGGAGGTGATTTGCAGGATCAAACTACGCTCAATTGTTTGCTTAATGTTATTGAGTTTGGAATGAAGCCAAAAGAAGCGGTCACTGCGAATCGATTTTCTACTAGGCACCATGAAAATTCATTTAATCCGGAAAGTTTTCGCAGAATTGATGGTCTTGGAAGGCTCACCTTGAATGAGGGCATAGGTAAGGAAATTATAACAGATTTGGTGAAGAGGGGACACAAAGTTTCAATGACAGGAGGCCCTATAGCCAATCCCGTGATGATTTATTTTGATCGTGAAAAGAAAGAATTTTTTGCTGCAGGGGATCCCAAAGCTAACCGTCACGCGGCAGTACTTGAGTCGAACTCGAAATGATTTTTTCCATGACTTTGATTCTCTCAAAATCATGAAAATTGAGATCGACTCGAGTGTCGTTAAAATTAATAATGATGACTAATGAGATTAATAACATTTCTCTTTTTTCTGATTACTCTTAGTTGTGCATTTGCTCAGATCCCGAGTCCTGATGATGCTCCTTTACCGCTTTTTCCTGAAGAGAGTAAAAAACATTTCAAATTAACTGATGGGTTTCGTATTGATCTGATTGCCTCAGAGCCACTGATCAGGGACCCGAGTTGCATTGCTTGGGATTCTAAAGGGCGTCTATTTGTTACTGAAATTCATGGCTATAATCTAGAGGGTCATCTCGACGTGACTGAACTCAATAAAACCGGCAAGCTAGACACATCAATTCGTCGCGTACGTGTCGGGCCAAAACTCAAAGCAGAAGCACAAAAGGGTCAGACAGGTAGTCTCAAATTATTGCGTGACATAGATGGTGATGGAACGATGGATGAGTCCATACTATGGGCCGATGATATACCTGCAGCGTATGGCGTGATAACTTTGGATGAGGGTGTAATCATCACTGCAGCTCCTCATATTATATTTTTTGCAGACACGGATGGTGATAATAGACCCGACGTACGTAGGACCCTTTTTACTGGATTCACTGTCGGAGAAATGGAAAGGGCTATTAATAACCCAGTCATGGGGCCTGATGGATGGATATACGCGGGTCAGGGATGGGGAGGTGGAGACATTACTGGTCCTAACTTAAAGGGTACCGTTAAGGTGGGTAGGACGGACTTTCGTTTCAAGTCTGACGGATCAGCCATTGAGCCGGCGAGTGGATCAAATCATACCTTTGGAATGGCCTTTGACGATGTTGGTAACCGGTTCCTTATAACTACTAGCCGGCCAGCACTTTATGCAGTGCCCTTACCTTATTACTACCTGAAGAGAAATCCTCATGTGAGCACACCTGACCTCACGGCTTCTGCCAGTAATTATTCTAATACATTTCCTACGAGTACGCCTCATCCGTGGCGCCGGAAACGTGGAGCTGATCCGAGATGGGTTAAATTCTACGGTGCAGGAGAAGCTAAGCCAAACGGAAATTTTACATCGGCCTGCGGGCAACAAATTTATCGTGCAAAACTTTTTCCTGAATCTTTCCATGGAAATTATTTTTGTTGTGACCCTCAACAGAGCATGGTTCACCGTGCTCAAATTCAACGTGAAGGATCGGGTATTGCTGTTCGACGCCATCCGGACAATGCCGATTCTGAATTCCTCACTTCAACGGATGGTTGGTTCCGTCCAAATAATCTGAGGGTTGGTCCGGACGGAGCACTGTATGTTATTGATATGTATCGTGAGATCATTGAGGACTATTCGGCGATTCCACGTTACATGCAGCAACAGTATGGTCTCCTGAACGGAAATGACCGGGGACGTATTTGGAGAGTCGCTCCAGAAAAAAGCAAGCCCATTCCGATCAGAACCAATAGATATGAGCCTGCCAGTCCAGTTTCCGATCAAATTAAATCTTTGTATGGTTCTAGTTCGAAATTATTAGAAGCAATGAAGGATTCTCATTATGGAGTTCGTGTCCATGCTTTGAGAGTTGCGGACCAGAGATTTAGAACTAGTCCGAAACTTTTAAATGCAGCATTGTCCCTAATTGAAAGTGAATCTGATCCTAACGTTTTGTTGCAGCTTGCATTGAGTCTAGGGGAAAGTGATGATCTTCGATCAGTTAAAGGTCTAGTACATTTAGCAGCTCATCATTCTAATATCCGTTGGATGAAAAATGCTATTCTAAGCTCAATCGGTAACATGGCAGGTGCATTTTTTGAGTTAGCTATAAAAGAACATTCAAAGATAGATCCTTCAATACTTGAGCAAGTAGCTCAAACAGCGGCTCGTACTGGTGATGCTAAGTTGCTTGTTGCTGCCGTGGATCATCCTGATCCGGCTCTTCGTCTCCGCATTCTAAGTCTCGCAGCTAAGAACGGAGTTAATGTTTCAGGTTCGTTACGTGCAATTGCTGATGAGGCTCTCAGTGCTCCTAAATCTTCTGAACGGGAACGGCTCGCTGCGTTGCAGTTAATTAGTTATGCTTCAGCGGATGTCGTTAAATCTGGGATTAAAAACTTTTTATCTCCTTTGCAGAATCCTGACTTTCAGGCACAGGCTATTAAAATTGTCCTTGCTCAAGAAAATGAAGTCGTTGCAGAGCAATTAATCGACCACTTATCAAGATCGACTCCTCTCATCACTTCACTCATTACTGAGGCGCTCTTTGCTCATCCTAAAACAATTAAGCAACTCCTTTCATCAAGTCATAAACTGCAATTCTCTGAACTCCAGATGCATCGTCTAATTAATCATGAAGACTCCGAAATTCGTAAATTGGCTGAGTCTCTTTCGGTAAGGACTGGTAAGGAATCAATAAATCAGCTCTCTCATAAGAGTTATTATGCGGCTTTAAAAAAGGAGCCTAACATTCAGCGCGGATCAGCTCTATTTATGGTTCATTGTGCGAATTGTCATCAGTTTGGGGGGCAGGGAATAGCTGTGGGTCCTCCTCTCGACGGAGAAGCGGGTAGGCCCGCTGAGTCGCTTTTGGCGGACGTTCTTGATCCTTCGGCTCAGATCACTGCGGGTTATTCTACTTACATAGCAAAATTAAAAGGTGGGCTTTCTCATACTGGTGTCCTTTCCTCAGAGTCTGCTACTAGTTTAACCTTATTGCAAGCGGCCGGATCTAAGACCCAAATTTTACGTTCTGATCTTGTGTCCCTTTCTCCTATTAAACTCTCTCTGATGCCGTCAACATTTTCTGAGATTATGAAACCAGAAGAATTGGCTGACCTTATAGGCTATATAGGAAATCATAAAAGTAGCGGATCGATGGTGCTTTTTGATGATGACCCGGGTTTTCCAGGAGTATTGAGTAGAGGAAAAGGAGAGGCTTCACTTGACTGGAAAAATTGTGCTTCGGGGAGGGCCTGTCTCACCGTTTCTGGATTCCAGAGATATGCGCCTCAGTTACCTGGATGGAATTTTAGTGTCAAAGAGAATCCACAAGGAAAAAATCAATTTCGTTACCTCAGATTGGCAATGAAGTCCATCGATGCAAATGGAATGATGATTGAGTTGGCAGACAATGGACAATTTCCGCCGAATGACAAGCCGGTTCGAACTTATTATGTTGGCAAGAATACTACAGGATGGACATCTAATCAGCTAGATAAAGAGATACCTAATGACTGGAAAGTTTATACGATTGATCTGTGGAAGAATAATGGAGATTTTGTTATTACCGGTATGGCTTTTACTACTATGGGAGGAAAAGGAAATTATGACCGGATAGAGCTTTTACGGAATGACCCTAGAGAGTTGAACTAATATAAAGTCTAATTATTTAATGAAGTGCACTAGAGGATTATTTTTCTTCTTATTCCTTAGTTCTATTTCCTATAGCTTTTCGAGTGAGGAAAAATCTAAACCTGAAGAGGTGAAAGTCCGGTATAAAATGCCGTCAATTGTAATGACCGCTCATGTTGATTGGCCTAAGGATCATAGCCATTGGGACACTATGGCAAAATTCGTTGCCAGTAATGGTTTTAATGTGGTAGAGGGAGGAGTAGAGCATTTAGATATTTGTAGGAAGCACGGACTGATGGTGCGTCTAGGAGGAGATCAAGCAACGTTGGATCTTGCGCCAAAGTTAAAGGATGATCCCGCAGTCTTTGGTTATTTCATTTCAGATCGGCGCCGGCGTAATTCCTTTCCAGCCTTTGCCAACATTGCCAAAATCTTTGAGAAAGCGGATCCTAATCACCCGACTATCTTTATCAATCGCGCTAATTGGAATGAATTTGGTGATTTTACCAAACAAGTAAATCCAATGCTATTGGATTTCTATCATTATCACGCAATGCCGAGGAGGCATCCTGAGCGCTATTATTTATATCTGTTAATGTTCAGGGATCTTGGACATAAGAACGGGATTCCCGTCATGCGTTGCACGAGCAGCAGTTCGTCGCCTGCCGTTTTGAGGCATACTATTTATAGTAGTCTTGCTTACGGGGTAACTGGTTTCCATTTTTGGGTCCCATGGATCTTTGCTCATGCCAAGGACAATGAAGGCAATGCTGTTTTGAAAGATGGTAATTTGGATATGTATATTACTTTGCCACATCTGACTGAGGTGGCTAAGGAAGTTAAACACATGAGCCCTTACCTGTCTGATTCTCGATCAATTGACGTTTATCATACAGATCCACTTCCGATTAGCGGTGGTAAGTCTCCTGAAGATAATTGGTGTCAGTTAAATGGAACCAATCTTTTATTAGGAGTTTTTAAAAAAAATGGAGGTAAAGATCTTCTGCTTTTAACTAATAAGAATACCGGTCAGAAACAGAAAGCTAAGATATTCTTTGATTCAACAGTCAAACGAGTAGAAAAAATGAACAAGAAGAGCGGTCAGTGGTTAAATCTTACGATTAGTTCAGAGCAAGATAAACAGTTCTTAGAATTGGAAATGAGCCCAGGTGATGGTGAGCTCTTGAAGGTGGCAAGGGAGATTAAATAATAGGATCTCTCATATTAAGAACCGAATCCACTCACTTCCCATCCTTTTCGGTAATTGCGTTTGAGTAATTTATGGGCCCCTGAGTGATTCGTTATGGCAAGCTTTGCAGCGTCCCATGAAAGTTTTTGATCAGGAGTTCTGATGGCAACTGTTCCCAAAAGGATTGCTTCAGTCATTGGTCCCGTCTGTTCAAAGTAGGATTCGTTTTTAGCTTTACCAATGATGGCATCAAGGAAGTGATGATAATGGTTGCGTGTATCAAGCTTTGGTTGGGGAGTTCCTTTGTACTTGTCACGCGGCAACAGCATGGCGCCTCCACCGTTAGGTATAAGGACCGCACCTTCAGTTCCAACAATTAACGCTGATTCTGGAGGATAAGTTTTTCCAGGATACCATTTCTGAGCTGCCTCGGGTGGATAAATGCGTCCATCGAACCATTCAATGGTTAATTCGTTCTTTTCTGTTAGTGGATTTCCTGGGAAGGTCCAAGTGATGTGATCACTCTGAGGCCAAGTGTCTGCTCTTCGTTCCTTGGAGTTCTTCCATGAATCTTGAACAGTAGCGTGAACTGTTTTGGGGGCGGTTAAACCGAGCGCTTTCCAGGTTGCATCAAAAACATGACATCCGATGTCTCCGGACCAACCAGTTCCGAAGTCCTGCCAAGCACGCCACTTGCTTGGATGATAAATTTCCGGGGCGTAAGACCTTTCAGGGGCCGTGCCTAACCATAGGTCCCAATTCAATTGTGAGGGGGCAGAATATTTTTTTTCTGGTCTAGGACCAACTAGTCTATAGCTGTCAATTGCTCCTGGTCGATTGGAACAGAGGTAAACGTGTTTAATTTTTCCAATTAATCCGTTCTTCACGTAATGAACCCCCATCCGATCACCGAAACCTGAAGCGGCCTGTGTGCCGAGTTGAGTTTTCACTCCTGTTTTTTTGGTCGCTTCAGTTAAGGCTCTCACTTCTGCGACGTCGTGGCATAGAGGTTTTTGGCAATAGACATGTTTTTCTGAACGGACCGCGTTAATCGCAATTGGAAAGTGCATATGATCTGGAACGGTGACGTTCACTGAATCTATTTTGTCTCCTTCTTTGGCAATGAGTTCTCTCCAATCAGTATATTTCCTTGCCTCGGGAATTTCCTTAGCGACTCTGTCTAGATGATTTTTATCAACGTCACAAATTGCTACGATCTTTGTGTTTGAGTGTGAACTAATATTCTTATAATCGTTATATCCCATCATTCCTCCTACTCCAATGCAAGCGTGCTGTATGTTGCTGTTATTATTGGCAGCTTTTATGATTGATGGAGTGCAGGCAGTAGCTGCAAGGCTAGTTTTAATGAATGATCGACGATGCATGTTCTGGAATTGGTGATCGGTTAATTTAGTTTAATTCTAATTTTTATCTAGACTTTTAATCTTTTTGAGAACTTCTCCGTTTTCAATAAAATGGATTTCTTTGTATTGCTCTTTCGGAACTGAAATTATCAGCGGACATGCAAAGCTAGCAGTTGATTCTTTTTGCATCTTGGCTGCATATTTCACCTCCAATACACCATCCCTATTAGTAATTGAATTAATTTTAAAATCACAAAGTGATTTACCTCTTCTTATTGCTGCAATTACAGTCTTTGACTTTAATTCGTCTTCCTCTAATCGGTGCGATTTATCTCCCAGAACAAAGGCGACTCCAAATATCTGATCAAACTGTTTTTGATTGTTAGCAATAACAAAAGATCTCGTTTCCTGGGGCTCAAATTTATTGGAAACAAAGTAACCTGAATGAACCTCGAATTTTAATTTTTGATTTTTCTCAGCAATGGATGTGATTTGTAGAGAAAATACTGATATGAAACAAAGGAGAATTAATTTCAATTTAGTGGCTGAGTGCATGTTTGTGGTAGTTGTTGAGTTTTCATTCATCGGTAGAATGAAAACCCAGAAGTTGATATTTATCTCATAGAGAACGGCTAAAGAGCCGAGACTCTTAGAAAAAACATCAAAAACTTTTCAAATTAAGACTTCAGATCAATTTGATTATTTTTGTTAAATTACTCAAGCAATCTAACTCTATAAAACCCTCTTTTCTCCTTTGGTGCATCCTCATGGGAGAATGTGGTCTGGTCGGCTTCACCCTCGATTCCGTCATCAAGCTCCTCCCACTCAAGCATGTCAGTGGAAAAATCCACGCCGTATATTTTTCCAGCTACTGAATTCCAAGTAATGTTGTTGGTGGTTGCATTGTCAGGATCTTGCCCAAATTCAGTTATGATAAAAGGAACTTTTGCGCCAGTGAATGTTATTTCTCCGTGAGGCCTTTGCGCGAAGAATTGTCCGGATGTCCAATTCCATGAAGGAAGGGCTCCGGCACTTGAGATTTTAGCAATATTAAAAAACCAGACCTCATCGAATTCTGGAGGATTAGGGTGATGGAGCCCGTTTTCGTCGAATTCATCAACATTAAAGTCAGTCCAAGGAACAAATAATTCAACGACTCCTCCAAAGTCTCCGTGATTGGAAACCCAGTTAAGTTCTCTAGGCTCACTCCAGCTGGCATTATTTCCAAAGTTCCCACCGTGACGGGCCTCTAGGAATGTTGTTCTTTCTTGGTCATCGAGATCATCCGCGAACCGGGTAATTAATCCATTCGTTTGCCAAATGCCTATGTGATATCCATCGAAACTACTTTGATTAGGTTCGTTGTCGGTGTTTGGATCAATGAAAATATTATAATCATCGAATCCAAAGTCCACGTTGCCAGCCCATTCGCCCCATGAAGTGTTGTCGGTTTCAATGATCGCATAAAATCCATCGTCATTCCAGAGCAGTTGAAATTTTATTTTTTCACTAGATGCAGTTCCTCCGGTTCTGAGAAGTTTAAAATCGGTAGCAGCTTCGCTGGCATTGTCCCATTCTCCTGGGCTACGGACGCCGTCTAAGACTGGCGCTGAAGGACTGTAAATGACTTCATAAGTCCGTATTTGTGCCTGGGCTAGAGAGCTAACGGTTAGAAGAAACCCCATAGATAATAGGATAATTTGGACTATTGATTTTTTATTCATTGCGATCCTTGATTTTATTTGGATATTTCTACTATAGAATTGCCCCTCGAATCAAGGTAAATAGGTTAATTGAAAGTTAACAATCAAGGGGTTATTAGTTATCTTTAAAGATTTATAAATCATAACTGAGTATATTATTATATCCCCAATGGCTTTTGCGCATAAACTTAGCTTAGGTGTTATTAATTGTCTGAACGGTGAATTTAAGCAGGCATCTTCATCACCATTCGTAATTGGTTCTGGATCTGATTCGGATCTAGTAATCCAAGACGATTCGGTGCTCGATCAGCACTGTTTAGTGGAGAAGACAAAAAAAGGAATACAAATCAGATCAATACAGGCCGATCATCCTGATGGGAGTCTAATACTTGATGGTAAGCCTACTACGTTGGCTCCTCTCAAAGCTCGTACTGAGCATTCGTTGCAAATTGGAAGAAGCTTTCTTATTCTAGTTACAACACTGACTTCCAAGAAGGAGAATCTACAAAGGTGGGGAATGGATATAGGAAATGGTGGCTGGATAATTAATAAATCAAATAAAGCTGCGGCTACCCGACCCCTAGATATTCTTGAAGTTTTTTCGGCCCGAGACACTATGGGTTTGGATCCGAATTCCACTCCAGTATTTAAAGGCAATAGCCAGGTGGGCTTTTATCTAAGTCAGCTCATGGCGCTCGAGGCTGAAAAGGAGCATTCACTTGATGATAATATTGCTGATTCTGATGAGGAGCCAGTAGCCGAGAGAGTAGATGAGGTGTCTGAGTCGAGTCCTTCAATGAGTAGATTTGTTGATGCTGATTCTGGTGAATTTACATGCCCGACCTGTTGGTTGAAATTTGATAGAGGTGATGTGATGCATGTTGCTGTTCATGATTCGTTATTTGGAGATCCTTTGCTTGGCGAAGAGCAGATGCAGAGGTTCCATGCATCAAGGTTTAACGATAGGGGGCAGGCGTTGGATGATTATGGAATTCCTTGTACCGAAATTGCTTGCCCTCATTGTCGGAGGGCTCTGCCTCCTGGATTTTTTGATGAGCCACATAAGATTTTCTCGATTGTTGGTGCCCCTCAGTCAGGCAAGTCCTATTACTTAACTGTAGTTATCAAACTTTTACAGACCACTTTGTTCAGAAAGTTCGGCGTTGTGTTTCGTGACGCTGATCCTGCAGGTAATGCGCCAATCAATGAGATGAAATCGCATTTGTTTAGTGCACAGACTTCTTCTCAAGCATACTTAACTAAGACTCAGCTCGAGGGAGCTATGTATGAGCGGTTACCTCGATATGATAGAATGGTCACTTTGCCAAAGCCCTTCATCTTTTCATTGTCTGGATCAGAATCAGATGAGGAAAACTGCTCTGTGGTTTTTTATGATAATGCTGGAGAGCATTTTCAACCTGGACAGGACTCTACAAATTCTCCAGGTGCTCAGCACATCGCATCTTCAGATGCTATTTTCTTTCTTTTTGATCCTACCATTAATCCTGACTTTAGGAGAAGTTTAGCTGATTCTAATGATCCACAGTTCAAATCACAGGTGTCTGATCAGCAGGATGTAATTTTGGCTGAGACGGAAGTTCGAATAAAGAGGCTGTTAGGACTTGGCCGTCGTGAGAAAGTCGACATACCTCTTTCAATTATTGTCGGAAAATGTGACTCATGGATACATAAGATTAGTGAAGATAAATTGCGGGACCCGATAGTTGACGGGACTTTGGACATGGGCGCAATCGAAGATAATTCGGCTCTGGTTCGTGGATTGATGGAGGAATATTGTCCTTACATAGTTGCTAATGCGGAGAGAATTTCTTCTGATGTTTGTTATTTTGCTGCAAGTGCTTTCGGGCACACGCCGATAACTTTTGAAGATGAAAAAGGAGTCACTCGTATAGGGCCTGACCCTCAAAAAATTGACCCAATGTACGCTGAGATCCCTACTCTCTGGGCATTGTCCAGAGTGAGACCAGGACTTGTTCCATCATTTCAATAATAATTAAACTATAGCGTGAGGCCGCGACAAAGATGGCTTATCAACTGATATATACCAGCGTTCGGAGAGGTTTGATCCCTGGTCGGAGCGGATATACCGTAGCAGCACGACATCGTCAAATTCGGGAACGATTAGTTTCAGAGATTGAACGAGTTAGTGGCTACGCTTATGCCAAGAAGGGGCAATCACCAAAAATTTACGCGCATCGGAAATTTGATATTTCCGGTGTCGTTTATCATGTTCTGACACGAATCGTTGATGCGGGTTCAGACTATACGGGACGAACCAATCATCTTGCTCATCACTTAATTTGTGAGGACGGTGAACTAAAAAATGGTGGAGCGACTCCTGCTGAAATTTTGTATGGATATGATTGGCTTGATCAGTATGAGGAGGAGCCTCGTTACTTCGATGATAAGGAAATTGTTGATGTTTCCAAGTACGCAGGAAAGATTAAATTACCTGCATCGAATTGGAAAAAAGTAAGAGGGAATGCTGGCGATGCTGCCCTATTGGTTAATGATAGGGGCGAGTTAAAAAGTTCGATAGTGGTAGTCGATTCTGATCAGTCTTCTAAACTGAATTCTCTATTACCACTCATAGCGGAATCCTCGCAATTAATTGGTCCAGGAACAGGAAATTCAAGTTCAGTCACATTTACAACATATTTTCAGGAAGGGGACAGCATGGCTGACTTAGATTGGATCGGTTGTGGGGATGATAATGTGATATTACAAAAGCCCACGAATAGAGATATTTTCAACTTAAATGAACTCTCTCAAGAGACTCCATTGACAGACGCTGCGAAGGTTGCGGAAAAGGGTCCATCTCGACAATCCAATGTGCCCGCGCCTCGAATTAGAGAAGTGAAAGGTTCGGTCGATCAAGGGCGTAACCTTGATTCTGATCCTAAAGGGGGCGCTGCAATTCCAAATACGGGAGGAAATGATCTAAAAGATATTAAGGTGGCTCTGCCTAGGCCTACTGTTGTTAGTAATCAAATATCAAGTACTCCGACGGTCAGTTCCTTTCGTTCCCAATCTACCGTCTTGGGTGAGGATTCTTTCTGGTTAAAGAATTTGAAAATATTAATAGGGACCGCGGCGAGTGCCGTGTGTTTGGTTGTGGTGCTTTTATTTTACATGCTGAGCTTTCAGCCGAAGCAACAAATAAAAATTAATGTTGAGCAGTTTGTTGCTGGAAAGCGTTATGTGGAAGCGAATAAGTTTTTAACTGACATGCTTGCTGAGCATCCAAAGTGGAGAGATGAAATTGAGGTTCTCCGCAAAGAGACTGTTGTCGATGCTATGCAAAATCATGTTAAGAATTGTATTAATCAATTCATTGGATCAAGCGAGGATAAGAAAAAAGACAGATATGAGATTGCATCTTATTGGGTAAATAAACTTGAGGAGTTTAATTTCAGCAGTGGATCGGATGAGGCAAAGAAAAGGGAAGAGCTGATTAATAATTTTGTTTCAGGCGAGAAGCGATATCAGGAACGGCTCAGATTAGCGGATAACATTATAAATACTAATCCTAAAGAAACTGTTCAGACAGCTGATAATGAGTCTAAAAACAAACCTGATGGCCCTACAATACCACTCGCTAAAGTTCCTGAAAAAAAACAGTACGAGCCAGGTTCTATTTATATTTATCTAAATACCGGAGACATAAACGAACTCATTTTGCCTGAATCGCTTCGGCGCCTTTCTGAGGGCGAAGAAGGGGAATTGGTGGTGAATTTGAGGCGATCCATACTAAGTCCCTTAGATTTTCCTCCGTTACCAAAAGCTGAGACACTCCCTTCTATCTATAAATATCCTGAAACGGCTGAAGAAGAGAACAAAAGGCACCTTCCCATTTCTGGAGATCTGAATATAGAGCTTAAATTTCAAGGAGCCGGTTCATTACGTTTATTGAAGAACGATTTTCAAGGAGCCGTTCCTGAGAATGATGTCTGGCTATCGGGTCAAAGCAGTCTAATGAGTTTTTCAGAAGGTCGTAAAGGGGTAGATGTTATTCTTTGGGACGGAAAGCCTTTCAGGCCTGAGAAAGTCCCTTTCAAATCTGATGGTAAGGGAGTTTTTCTTGACCTTGATCTTAAGCGTTTTTTTAAGGCGTTGAATGTTGGAGATCCTTCTCAATTCTCTCCACAGAAGGCGATGATAAGTTTCACTCCATTGTTACCGACTCCAGGTTTAAAGGTTCCTCTTGAATCACAAAAGATTGATGTGTCGGTTCGTGAAAAAGATGATTTATACATTAATTTTGGGCAGACTTCCGGTGGTGGGCTCGAACTCTTAACCAAGATTGAAATGCAAATTGATGAGAGGGAACATGTCATCAATAGGAGTGGGGGTGATTACCTTAGTTGGCAGAAGAGCGCCGCTCCGTTTGAGGGTAAACTGAAGAAGGTTGCGATTAAATTACTTGGTGATAGAAATGATTTATTAACTCGCTACAGGAGAGTTTTTAATCACGATGATCCAGATAGGGTAAGGTCAGATATTAGGAGTTATTTTATTGATCTCCTTAAAGAGTTTGCTGAAAGCCTCAGGGGCAGGGACGTTAAGAGAGATGATATTGATAGAATTAAGGAGGAGCTTTGTGAGAATGAATTCCCTGACCAATGGGATTTTAGAGATGTAAGTTCTGAAAAAGGAAATACCTTTGTTAGATTCATGGATGGTTTTGTTGAAGAATGCGAAGACCTATCAGAGAAACGAGTATTTGGTAAGTCAAAGAAAGATTTCAAATTGGCCTATTTGATTGAGAGTTCAGTGGCTAGGAAGAAGCTCAATGAGCTTGCCAGAGTATTAGAGGATCAGTTCACCGGTGAGGATGGTGAAGAATTTTGGAATTTTACTTTTAAACAGAGGCCGAAAATGCCGAAAAACATTAAACTTATTGAAAAATTTCAGGCAGAGATCCAATTGCTGATGGCTAAGAGAGAAAAGGCAGAAGTTGCTATGAAAACTTTTGCTCCAAATGGGGCAGGGAAATTGCCCTCAGGGATATACGAATTTTCATTTATTTTTTCAGATGGTAAGGTCCGTCCTTATCTCATCGCTGAAATTGAAAGTAGTTCTAATAACAAATGAAAGTAACGACTCCATCCAAACTATTCATTAACCGTATTCGTCAGATATTGTCGGGCAATGAGGTGGATGCTTCAGTCGAAGGGCTGGCTATTGAGTTTGAGAACTTTTGCAAGGATGCCTTGTCAAGGTTGGAAGAATGTTGTGAGAAGAACATTGCTGAAGAGGCGGTAAGAATTGCTGAATCAGAGGTGCCCTTAATGGAATCTTTGGAAACTCTTGAAAAGTTCTCTCTCTTTTCAGAGTGGGTATCTTTTTGTCAGCAGAATTCTCTCAAAGAGCCTGAAGTTATACCAGCAGGATCAACTGAGAGGTTGGTTGATATCTATAAGAAATGGGCTGGGGTTAATGATTTTTTGTGGAAAAAATATAGAGACGCAGCTATCCGCAAAGATGATTCATTGCTTTTATCCTATGCTGGAAGAATTCTAAAAGTGAACCCTTCAGATGAGGCGGCTAAAGACGAAACTAAAAGAATTCTTAGGCGTTATTTTCGTAATGAAATTAAGGAACTGGACGAATTAGTTGTTTCCGATGACCGGTTATCAGCAATGGCAATTGTGGACCGTTTAGATCAATTGCCTTTTGATGATCTTAAGAAGGGAAAATCATGGGAGAAAGCCATTCAGTGGTTGAATGCAGAACGGAAAGCTAGTGATGAAAAGATTGCGAGTAGATTAATTACTGCTCTTCCAACACAATGTAGCGAGAGGGCATTGGAGGCTGTCAGGAGTACAGTTGATGAGATTGAGTTGATCATTAGGACTCATCGGATCGATCTTGATCAAGATGCTGATGATATATTATCTAAATCGAAGGAATGGATCATTGAGGAAGAAGATAGGATTGATAAAGAAGAGAAATCTAAGGATGTTAGTGAGCGATTTACCAAAGAAATTACTAATTTAGAATCAAACTGGCATGTTGTTTTAAAGTCTCCACTTAAGGAAATAGAAGGATCTAGGAGGAAGCTAACCAATTGCTGGTCCGAAGTTCAAAAGCTTGATCTGGAGCTTCCTGATGGAGTCAATGAAAGGGTAAAAGAATATAAGTCTCAGCTCGATGAAAGGATTGGAAAGCTTAAGAGAAAGTTGAGGCGGAGACTAATTGCGAAAGTGGGGATCTTTCTGACTGTTGCTTCCTTTATTTCTTTGTACGTTTTTGCTCAGTTGCGTAGTACGACGCTAAAAGAGCAATTTGAGGGTTATAAGTTGTCTAGGACTGTGAGGCCATTTGAAAAGTTGGTGAAATCTACTGATACGTACCGATGGCCGATCGCTTTCTTGGCGAGAATGGGACCCGAAATTAAAAATGCTAAGACTTGGATCGATTTTGAGTTGGATCAGTATCAGGTACTTTATGATAAAATTACTGATTTGAATATAGAGGCGGACTCTGGTTTTGGGCGGCCAATTAATGAATACTGGGACGAATTTATTAAGTTAAGGAAAGGGATCGTTGATTCTGCTACTGATTTAAAAATTGAGCTTAATAAGTACATAGAGCCTCTCGAAAGAAAATGGGAGAATCATCGAATTTCTTATGTGAGCGACCAGCGCGCGAGAAGGAGGAAAGTTCTAAAAGATATTAGTTCGCTCCTTAATAGTTCGCCAAAACTTTCAATTGTTGCGAGGAATGAGGAATACGTCAAAAGAGCGCACTCGATCAATGACGAGCTTGATGACTCTATGCAAGTAGTGATACCTCCTGCTTCTTTGAGTGATCAAACTAAGGAAGAAGTCAAGAGTATCGGTCCTGGCATGAAGGAGTTGATTCTCCAGATCGATTCTTTCAGAGATGTTATCAAAAAAATGGGTAAATCTACGACTTATGAGGAATTCACGGTCGCTATGGGATCGTTCACTGGAAAGAGTTTTTTGGGGACTCCTGAACAGGCCGCCGCTAATCTTCTTGTCGAAAATAACAAAAAGCATGTGGATGTTGTTGGTGAAATATTAAGGCCAGGGCAGTCTAAAGGCTGGACATTTTTTCTTCAGAACCGGAACAAAGAAAAGATATTTCCTAAGGAAATAGAGGAAGCAGAAAGAGTCGTTCTTAACCAGATCAGTAAAGATGAGAAGTACGTAAATTTACATAAATGTTTCTTCACTGAGATTCCATCGGGAAGGACCTTCCATAAATTTTGTGATGGTCCAACTAAGCTCCGCAACCGAAAAGTTGGTTCGAACAGTATTGTGGAGAGGTCCGGGTATTTCTTTGATGATGCAAAATTTGTTTCAGGAAAATTTGAATATTTTGATTCAGGAGTATTTGAATTAAAAGACCAACAGTTAAAGAAGGCCAAAGGAATTACCCTTTCTAGCGAAGAAATGACTCAGGAATCTGTTCTATTTAATTCGGTTCGCCCTACTCAGAGAATGATGAGTCAAAGCCAACAATATTATAAGGACGGAATTCTTATAATATTCGATGAAATTATTTTGGCTGAAAAAGTGAGCCCTCTTTACCGTGCATATCTACAGACTGAATTTGCGAAAGCGATTCAAAGAAGGCCTCACGGATGGGGGCTGATTTTAGCACCTAGATTTCTTAGTGATTTGAAATTAATACAAACAAAGAAGCCTCCAATACTTGGTCGGAACGATTGGATGGTTGAATCTAGATACTCTGAGGAGGAACAGAATTTAAAAGAATTTTATGATTCCAAGAAAGGGGAGAGTTATGTTCTTGAAGCTAAAGTTAACCGTGGATTGATTGAGGGTGTAATTGAGACAGGATTTGCTTATGCTGGATACGTTAATCATGACGGTGCCTTGGTCTTACAAGATTCAGCCAAGTCAGCTAAAGTTCTTTACGGTTCTCCTTCTCCAGATAAACACGCAATAGCTCTTTACAGGAAAAATGAAGAAGGCGAGGAAGACTTGCTTGGAGGAGGTAAATCGGAAGGTTGGAAATTAGAAGGAAGCGTCGTGCCATTCACTCCTCTTTTATATTTTAAAGGTGATAGACAGGCCGTTATTGGAGCGGTTGCAAGTGAGCAAGGATTAGCAGAGGAGCGGATCCGTTCTCTTGCGATTTCATTTTTCATTGAGGTGGAATGACCAGCTAAACTTATTGAATGAATTCCTCCTCCTATCAGAATTTAATTCAGAGATCCGAAGAGATTGCTCTTTATTCTTCAACTTCGGCTTTGCTTGGCTGGGATCAGGAAACAGGAATACCAAAAAAAGGCTTAAATTATCGGGCAGAGCAGTGTGCGTTTTTGGGAGGGAAAGCCCATCAGTTGTTTACTGATCCACTAGTTGGAGATTGGATATCTAGTAGTGAGGATGAAGGATCCTTCACTGATTCTACAGAACTGGCAAATTTGAGAGAATGGCGGTGGTCGTATGACAGAGCAGTAAAACTTTCTACTGAATTCATTGAAGAAGCAGAGCGGGTTCGAAGTCATGCAATGTCCGCATGGGCAGAATCAAGAAAGAAGAACGATTTCAAAATCTTTTCACCTCATCTTGAGAAGATCATTAAGATTAATCAAAGGAAAGCAGAAAGTTACGGGTATTCGGACCATCCTTATGATGCCCTCCTTGAAGGTTATGAGCGAGGTTCGAGGACGGAAATGATTAATGAATTGTTTGACGGTTTAAAGCCAGCATTACGAGAAATAGGCGAGGCGGCTGCGCGTAAGTCAGCTAATAGTTCATCCCAGGTCATCAAAGGTGATTTTCCGATTAACGCACAAGAAAAATTCAATCAGGAAATCGCTAAATCATTTGGTTTTGATTTTGATGCTGGAAGAATTGATGCGGCAGTGCATCCGTTCTGTTCTGGAATTGCTCCTGGTGATACACGGTTGACGACTCGGTATGATGCTAATGACTTCAGTAGTTCTCTTTATGGGGTATTGCATGAGGTGGGGCATGGGCTATATGAGCAGGGGTTGCCTGTCGAAAAATTTGCCACTCCATCAGGTAAGGCTGTTTCTCTTGGCATTCATGAGTCTCAATCCCGATTGTGGGAGAATCATGTGGGACGAGCTCCATCTTTTTGGAAGTTCTGGTATCCTAGGGCAGTACATTTTTTTCCTTCGTTACAGGAAATTACTCAGGAAGAAATAATTTCTTCAACTCTTCGTTCAGAGCCTTCATTTATCAGAGTTGAGGCTGACGAAGCTACGTACGATTTGCATATCATACTACGTTTTGAAATTGAAAAGGATTTAATTTCAGGGGATCTGAAAGTGGCTGAACTTCCGGAATGTTGGAATGCTAAGTTTATGGAATTTTTTGGCCTTCGCGTAGAGAATGATGCGAATGGATGCCTTCAGGATATTCATTGGAGCATGGGCGCTTTGGGCTATTTTCCGACTTATACGATAGGAAACCTAGGAGCAGCACAATTGTATGCTAAAGCGATTGAAGATGATCCTGAAATTTCAAATCAACTCAATGGAGGAGAATATAGTAAGCTTTTAGATTGGCTTAGGAATAAAATACATTCAAAGGGGTCAGTATTGTTGCCAGATGATTTAATTAAGGATGCGACGGGTGAAAGTTTATCTGAATCTTATCATTTGAAGCATCTTCAGAGCCGTTATCTTTAATTAAATTATCTTATAGTGCATGAGTGGATTTTCTATGATTTGTAATAAGAGAATTTATTTTTTCTTGTGCTTACTACTATTTGTGACAGGCAACGCCTGCAGCCAATTGGATACGAAGAAAACTGAGCAATTGAATTCAGGTCTTGAATTTTTATGGGAAGGCGGAAAAAAGAAGAAAGAATTTAATGGGCGAATCTTCGATTTTAGACCTCAAGAATCTGCACGTTATGGAAACAACTTTGAGCTCGATCCTGGGCACGGTCATTTTGTTACTAAAGATCTTAACCTGAGTCATATCTTATCTGAAAAAGAATGGACCGTTGAAATTGTTATGCTTCCATCCGATACCGAGGGTAAGATAATTTCATTGCCCTTTGCTGAATTACGGCAAAATAGAAACACTCTTTTCCTTAAGAGTAAATCTTTGGCTGGATCAAGCGAAGTTCGTTTTAAAATTAACGGGAACGATGATCCGCTTCATCTTGTCATTAGTTTGACTCCTTCTGGAATGAAGGTGTGTCAGAATGGAAAATTAATCAAAACTAAGATTAGCGTTGATAGATCTCCGTTGAGTAATGAATTTTCAGGGATTGTAGTTGGAGGTAATTGGTTTGGTAAGCTCTACCGATTAGCTGTCTATTCTTCTCCCGTTAATGGGAAAGCACTATATAGATCTGTTCAATCTTATATGGATTCCATAAATCAAATAATTCCCAATTTTAAGGTTCGTTGTCAATTAAAGGAGAAAACTCGATTGCCACGAATGAAAAATCTTGGGCCATACGCTCGGTGCCTTGTTTATAATCTATATAATGTTAAAGAAGTACTAGAAGGAGATCTGAGTGCTGAGGTTATTGCTGTTGCGCATTGGGCCATCCTTGACCGTAATTATGTTAAGAGTATCCCTTCCCAAATAGATAAAGAGTTCAATCTTAATATTGAAAAATATGTTTTGAATCCCCAACTAAAATCGGAACGTCAATTTAATGATCTATCAAATTTCGATGCACCTGTATTTTATGATGTTAATGTTCCTGATATAACCGAATTGAAATAGTATGAGGATTTCATCACTTATCATTGTTGTTTTTGTTTACCTAATGAGTGGGATTTCTTATGCGGATGAGTTGGTAAATCAAGAAGTTAACTTACTTCAGTCTATAGCAGATGAATCTCAGAAAGATGCCGAGGGTCGTGTCATTGTTGGGAATGATCCGGATTGGCTTTTTCTGCGGTCTGAATTATCACATGTGGCTAAGGGAAGATTTTGGGAGAAGAATTGGAAGGATGTTTCAGTGGCTGGGGAAGACCCATTGCCAATTTTTCTGGCACTTAATGAGAAATTAAAGTCTCTCGGAGTTCAATTCGTTTATGTTCCTGTTCCCCCAAAGGTCAGTATTTATCCGGACAAGTTCACAAAAAAAATATCAACCAAAGATAAAATTATTAGAGCTATTCCTTTTTTGGATAAATTAAGAAAGGGTGGAATTAAAGTAATTGATATTGAGCCTTTACTCATGAAGGAGCGCCGGTCCAATGGTTCTCAAAGTTATTGCATGACTGATTCTCACCCCAGTCCTTGGACTTGTGAGTTAATTGCCGAACGAGTTGCCAAAGAAATTCGTGGGTATGATTGGGCTCTGGATTCTTCCAAAAAATCAAAATTAAAATTCATTAGGAGCCAATCTATTAAACTAGGGATAAAAGGTGATCTTATTTCTGAAGAGGACCGTGATGACTGGAGGGCCGAGCACTTAGACGTAGTGAGGGCTGGGATTAGAGGAGAGGTTGGGGTCGAATCGGTTAGCCCTGATGATTTGGCTAGTCCTGTTATTGTCTTAGGTGATAGCCATACTCTCATTTTTCATGAAGGGGGCGATATGTTGATGACCCGTTCCGGTATCGTCGACCACTTACAGGAGAAGATTGGGTTTAAAGTGTTTCTTGCAGCGAGTAGAGGATCCAGTTCGCAGGCATTGAGGCAGATATATAAAGGCCCCGAATTTTGGAAAGGTAAAAAAGTGTTGGTTTGGATATCTTCAGTGAGGGAACTAACTCAAGAGAGAAGATGGCTTAAGTTACCTAGGCTTCCAAGGTAACTGAGTATTATGGCACTTCTTCAAGTGATCCAGTGTACAGCCAGTCGATAACTTTTCCGTTTCGCATGAGTGCCATCGCTTCTGTTGGGAATGTACCAAAAAGACTAGTTGTGTTATAAGTTACGGTGCCAGTCCAGTAAGGTTGGCCATCGACTATTTCATATCGGATAGGTCCCCAATTAGATATTTCATTGACCTTTATTTCAGACACTTCGCCAGCAATTAGGCTATTAACCATTATTACAACTCGCCCGTCATTACCTCTCTTCGGTATTTTTCCGATTTGGTTTTCATATTCAGCTAACCTAGTCTTTGGTAATTTGGAAGCAGTGGCAATAGTGACGGATTGGCTTGGGATCGATTGGGCATTGGAATTTTTTTCTTCTTCTGCCGCAATTAGTCTTGCCCTTTGTCTTTGAATCATAACAGCTTTACGTTTCTTGCCTTTGTATTTTTCATATTCAGCCCCAAGGATTTCTTTATAATCAGTATCATTGATTGAAACTTTTCCCCGAATTTTTGATTGAGCATTTGGAGTAATAACCAATTGATCCCCTGAAAACGATATCACTGTCGTTTTGCGGCCCGCGGGTATAGTTGAGCTTCCTGCTCCTCCAGCAAAAATGTATTTTGCTTTTACTTTGAGAGTAACTAGTCGAGGAAATGCCGAGTTTGGAATTTTTTTCCAATTGCCGACTAAATCTTCGATTGGCTTGAAGTCAGGGAATGGATATTTTTCCTCGACCGGATCAATTGGAGGATTTTTTCCGGTATTGTTATTATCATTCCTTGGAATCGATGGGTTGGTATTTTTTTGTGGGGTTACTGTGGGTAATTCTTTTGATTTTGAACCCTTGTCTTTGTTCAAGAAATTATGAATTTTCCCTCGGTTCATGAAACCAATTACGCCCATCGCTCCAATTAAGAGTATAATAAACCACTTCATTTATAGAACGATCGTATCTGTTGACTATGATTTCAAGAAATGAGTATCCAATAGTAAATGAACCACTATTTATCTTTCTTATTTGGCTAATTTGATATCGACTATTGAGGATAAAGATATATGGCTAGGAGATTATTTTTACTAGACGGGATGGCGCTCGTTTATCGAGCCCACTTTGCCTTGATTCGTAATCCTATTTACACTTCTAAGGGGATCAATTCTTCAGCAATTTACGGTTTCACTAATACCTTAGTTGATTTACTTGGAAAACAAGAGCCAACACACATTGCGGTTGTATTTGATACTCCGGCTCCGACTGAACGGCATGAAATATTTCCAGAGTATAAGGCCCAGCGCGATGCGATGCCGGAGGACCTGTCTATTGCTATACCGGAAGTTAAAAAATTAATTAAAGCATTCAATATACCGGTCATTGAGATGGACGGTTATGAGGCAGATGACATTATAGGAACTTTGGCAAAACGAGCGGTCAAAGATGATAATGAATGTGAAGTTTTTATGGTCACTCCTGATAAGGATTTCGCTCAACTCGTTGAGGATAGGGTGAAAATATTTAAACCGGGAAAAGCTGGTAATGAGCCGGAGATAATTGGAATAGAAGCGATCAAAGATCACTGGAACGTTCAGCGTTCGGAGCAGGTCATTGATATACTTGGGCTCTGGGGCGATGCTAGTGATAATATTCCTGGGGTTCCCGGTATTGGGGAGAAGACGGCCAAGAAACTTGTGGCTAAGTACGGAGGAGTTGAGCAGTTGATCGAAAATATTGATGAGCTAAAAGGTAAGCAGAAGGAGAACGTAGAAAACAATAAAGAACAGGCAATCCTTTCAAAGAAATTGGCAACAATAATTATTGATGTTCCCGTTGATCTGGATTGGGACGATTTGCTATTGGAGGATAAGAATAACCAGGCCATATCTGACATCTTCATTGAATTCGAATTTAATTCGCTAGGGAAGCGACTCCTCGGCAAGGAATTTGTTGCGGGGAGGGGATATGATTCAGATGGAAGTGATGATGGCTCTGCAGAAGTTGTCCTAAAGAATATCGAGAGTGTTGAACATGATTATTATCACATTGGTCATGATGATGAATCAAAGAGGAGATCTGAGATTGATAATTTAATGGGAGTGGACAGTTTTTGTTTTGACACTGAAACGACAGGAACTGATCCGATGCATGATGAATTGCTCGGGATAGCTATTTCTTGTTCCGAAGGAAAGGCATTATACTTTGAATGTCCTCGTGATGAGTCCCAGAGAAAGAATTTCATTAAGGATTTCACAAACCTTTTCAGTAATCCAAAGACAGAAAAGATCGGACATAATCTTAAATTTGATTTGGCGGTATTGGGTTGGTCTGGATTAAATGCGAGGGGTCCTTTCTTTGATACGATGCTCGCGCATACTCTGGTCTTTCCAGACCAGAAACATTCCATGGATTATGCATCTGAATCTATGCTTGGCTATACTCCGATATCAATGAAGTCTCTCATTGATGAGGAAGATAGTAATGGGCAATTGAGCTTAATAGATTCTTCAGTGGCGGACATTGAGGCTAGTAAATTGGCTGAATATGCAGCTGAAGATGCCGATGTTACCTATCAGCTTGCACAAAGACTCCGTCCTCTTTTAAAGGAAAAGGGGCAAGAAAAAGTCTTCTACGAAATCGAATGCCCTTTGATTTCTGTTCTCGTTTCTATGGAGTCGGAGGGCATATCATTGGATCAGTCTGTCCTTGATGAGACACGTGAATCACTCACCGGTTCTATCAATGACTTAAGAGCAGAAATTACAAGTTTGGCAGGGAGAGAGTTTAATTTAAATTCCCCCAAGCAGTTAGGAGAGGTTCTTTTTGATGATTTAAAATTAGTAGATAAGCCCAAAAAAACCAAAACTGGTCAATATAAAACAGACGAGGCTGTCCTTACCTCATTAGCACCGAAGCATCGAGTCGTTGAGGCTATCCTTGAATACCGGGAATCAGCAAAACTTAAGAATACTTATGTAGATGCTCTTCCTAATTCCATAGCAAAAAGAACGGGTCGAGTTCATTCTAACTTTGGACAGTTGGTCACAGCTACTGGAAGGCTTGTGTCAAATAGCCCGAATTTACAAAATATACCGGTACGTACTGCTCAGGGGCGTGAGATACGCAAGGCCTTTGTTGCTCGTGGCAGTGATTATAAAATCCTTGCGGCTGATTATTCTCAAATTGAACTGCGAGTGATGGCTTCTATTTCGGGCGATGACACTTTGCAATCGGCTTTTTCTGAAGGATTGGATATTCATTCTGCGACTGCATCTAAAGTCTATTCTGTGGATTTGGATTCAGTGACTTCTGATATGAGGCGTGGGGCCAAGACTGTTAATTTTGGTATCATTTACGGCATTTCAGCTTTTGGATTATCACAGCGTTTGAATGTGAGCCGATCCGAAGCATCTGAGCTTATTGATTCTTATTTTGAGCAGTATCCGAAAGTAAAAGAATTCATGTCAAAGACTATAGAATTTGCTAAAGAAAATGGATATGTCGAAACGATAACAGGCCGTCGGCGTTACTTGCGTGATATTAATTCTTCTAACGCGATGATTAGGTCAGCTGCAGAACGAACTGCTATCAATACTCCCATTCAAGGCACTGCTGCTGATATGATAAAATTAGCAATGACGAGAGTTCAAGTAGCTTTGGATGAGGGTCAATTTGATACCAAAATGATTCTTCAGGTTCATGATGAGTTATTGTTTGATATGGCAATAGGTGAAGAAACACAAATTAAAGAAATGGTTGTGGAGGAAATGAAAAGTGCACTACCTCTGAAGGTTCCAATTACAGTTGATGTGGGGACAGGTGATAATTGGCTAGAGGCTCATTGAATCTGAGAAGATTAAGCCCAGGATCAGAATTAATTCGATTAAAATTGTTTAGGTCAAAGTCATATCAAATGAATTCATGTGTTATTTATGTAGAAATAATGATTTGGCGCATCAGTTCACGAATTTTTGAAATTCAAAGAAACACAATGATTTCAGAGTAATAAGCTGGTATGTAACTTAAAGGATATCGATTTGGACTTCCTTGTTTAGCAGGCAAATTAGGTAATTGAAGCCAAATTGCGGATAAAAAAAACTTTCTGTAAAAATTGATGAATTTTTCGTTCTCAGACTCGTCTAATGAAGAGGAGCAGCTCTGTCGAAATGAAGAATCTCTAAAAAAAGAAACTTCAAACAAAGAAAGGGATGCCCTGCTAATTGAACGTTGTCAGTCAGGAGACTACACGGCATTCGATGAGTTAATTACAGTCTATAGAGGCAAAATTTATGCAATGATTTTTAATATGATAAGGAATGATGCGGACGCTTGGGACCTTTCTCAGGAGGTATTTATAAAGGCTTGGAAAGCGCTCTCAAAATTTGAAGGGCGATCAGCATTTTATACTTGGATTTACAGGATAGCTCATAATGTCACTTATGATTGGATGCGTAAGAAAAAGATAGAGGGGGCCGGAGAATTTAATGACGAAATGCTTAACGAGGCAGAGCCTGGTGCATTGACTTCACCAAAGGCATTTGATTCTCCAGATCAGAACCTTCAAAGGGATGAACTGCGAGATAAAATAACGATAGCAATTAATTCACTCTCAGAGGATCATCGAGAAGTGATCTTGTTAAAAGAAGTGGAAGGTTTAAGTTATCAGGAAATAGCAGAATCAATTGGGAGCTCAATCGGGACCGTGATGTCTCGATTGTATTATGCTCGGAAAAAATTACAGGAAATTCTTAAAGATAATGACTATGACTGAAAAAGAAGAATTGGTTACCCGGTGGATTGACGGGGAGCTTAGCCCTGATCAGGAGCTTGAATTTAAGCAACTAGAAGAAGCAGACCCGGACTTCTGTGCAAGTTTTAAAGCTGCGTCCGAGGATCTTCGTGAATCGGTGCTCTCTGGATTTCATTCTGAAATGGAGGTTCCTCATGGTGATTTTTTTAATAGCCAGATAGAAAAGAGAATACGGCAATCATATGCAAAAAAATCAGAATCTTCTAGCGTCTTGAGTGCAGCGATAATTTGGATTAAGTCTCCATTCACTTGGGTCGCAGCTTCTGCATTTTGCTTGTTATTAGTCTTATCTAATAAAAATTTGGACCAAGGCATTGGGTCCACTGTCGTTTCCACTTATTCTCCTGACCCTTCAGTGAGCATTGTCAGTGCTGGATACAATGAAGAGGCAGGGGCCACAGTGATTAAATTGGAGGGTTTGGAGCGAATACCTGATGATACTGATTTCAGTGTAAATCATATTGTTTCTTATGACCGGCAGGGTCCTCCAGGTTTTGTCCATTTCTACAACAAACAAGATGAAGTTGTTTACATTATGGAGACAGATGAGTACGGACTGCCTAATGTTTTTTAGACTGTTAATTAATTGATAAGATGTTCTTTCGAGGATTTAAAACAGCTAGACCTATTTTTCTGGGAATCATTGGCTGGTTTTTGTTACCAGTTGTGATTTTTTCGCAGGAAAGAAAAGCTGAAAAAGGTTACCTTGATAACTCATTTTGGGGAGCGCTCGTTTATGCATCTAATGGCAAGATAGATAAGCCTATAAATGCAAAATTAAATTCGAGACTCAAGAAGGCATTTCCTGCCTTTCAGAATTTTGAACTTCTGGGTCAACATACTCAGGAAAATGTTTTCAAGGAATATGTAAATTGGGTCGTTCCTTCTAACGAAATAAACCTTGGATTCGAATCAAAGGGCTTAGCTGAGGGTGGTGGCGTTAAGTTATTGCTAAAACTTTGGAGAAAGAAAAAAGTAATATTAAAATCAGATCTTATTATTTATCCCGATAAGCCGGTTCTTATTTCTGGCCCTAAATGGAAAGAGGGGCGACTTATTTTTGTGTTGGAGATTAAAGAAAAGAAGTGAAGATCATTTAGACAGTAGTCCGTGCCATTTCGGATCTTTCTTTTTTTAGTCGTAACTGGCCACATGCTGCTTCTATGTCGTGCCCTTTTTCTTTGCGAAGAGTGGCCTGTATTCTGTTCTTGATTAGAACATTAAGAAATTTCTTCTGAGCCGTTTCTGAGGGCCTTTCCCAGTGCAGTTCTTCAACTTTATTATATGGGATTAGATTAATTTTCGCTCGGAGAGAGGACGCTATCTTTGCCAGTGATTTTGCATCCTCCTCGGAGTCATTGATTCCCTGAATTAATATATATTCGAAGGTTATCTTATGTTTTTTTTTCGAATTATAGTATTGGAGGGATTCGATTAGGTCATTCATAGGGTACTTCTTGTTTATAGGCATTATTTTTTCCCTCACATCATCACTGGCCCCATGAAGTGAAACAGCGAGTCGAATCTGTAATGGTTGATCAGCTATTTCACGGATCTCTGGAACTAGTCCACTAGTAGAGACAGTTATGTGCCTAGCGCCGATTCCTAGCCCCCAGTCGGCATTGATAATTTTGATGGCGCGCATCAGGTTCTTTAAATTAGCGAGAGGCTCTCCCATTCCCATGAAAACCACATTGTTTATTTTCTTTTTTGATTCTTCTTCTACGGCCAATAATTGTCCGGTAATTTCGCTTGTTTCTAGGTTGCGGGTAAATCCATCTAGGCCGCTGGCGCAGAACTTGCATCCATAAGCACAGCCGACCTGACTCGAGACGCAAAGAGTTTGTCTGGAGGACCGGTTGCCGTTAACATTAGTAGAGGCAGGAATGATTACCGATTCGATGTACCGACCATCCTGTAATTGGTACAGATATTTCTTGGTAGTATCATTGGATCGGGAGTCTTGAACGGAAGCTAGAGATCTTATTTTATAGGCTGTAGAGAGTTTTTCTCGTAATTCTTCAGGCAGATTACTCATTTCTCTGAAGTTTGTGACCCTTTGAGTATAGACCCATTCGATGACCTGGCTTGCTCTGTATTTTGGCTCTCCAAGTTCAAGAAGGTCATGTTCGAGTTCTTCTTTCGTGAGGCCGGTAATGATTTTCCCGGGGGTCATGGTGGCACACATTAGCACATAAAAGGACATTCTGCTCTTATCGTTGCAAGATGAGAAAGGTTCCTGCACAGTGCTGACATGCGATTTGTCCTCTTTTCATTATTTTTTCCGTTTTTTGTTAGCGGTTATTTAAGGGCTTCTGACAAGCCGAATCTTTTATTTATTATTGCTGATGATTGCACGTTCCGAGACATTGGATGTTATGGAGGTCAGGCCAAGACTCCAAACATTGACAGGCTTGCTACTCAAGGCATGCAATTCAGTCATTGTTTTCAGGCTGCACCGATGTGTTCTCCAACGAGGCACAATTTATACACGGGCCTGTACCCAGTGAAGAGCGGAGCTTATCCTAATCATACATTTGTTGATCAAGGAACTAAGAGTATTGCGCATTATCTAAAAGAGATTGGGTATAGAGTTGCTTTGAGTGGGAAAACACACATTAAGCCTAGGGAGGCTTTTCCTTTTGAGTATTCATCAAAGGCAAATAATCCGGACCTTGAGAGTGTCAGTGATCTATTTGAAG
This sequence comes from Akkermansiaceae bacterium, assembly GCA_018675395.1. Taxonomy (GTDB): domain Bacteria; phylum Verrucomicrobiota; class Verrucomicrobiia; order Verrucomicrobiales; family DEV007; genus EC70. Next base: position 3,302 of record JABGYE010000101.1, on the reverse strand, counting down.
AATGCGCAGAAAGCAAAACTCCTTTTTGCCTTTTTGCATGTTCGAATGAGCCTCATTCCCCATGGAATAAGGGAGACTCTTCAAAGTATGATCCTAAAAAGCTGAAATTACCTCCTTACTTTGTTGATACACCTGAGACTAGAGATGCTTATTCTAGGTACCTTGCTGAGATAGGTTATTATGATTGGCAAGTGGGTCAAATCATGAAGATGCTTGATAAAAATGGTCTCACGAAAAGCACACTAATCATGGTGGTCAGTGAGCAGGGGAGTGGTTTTCCATTTGCAAAATGGACATGCTATGAGAGTGGCTTGCAGAGCGCGATGATTGTTCGATGGGACGGTAAAGTGATCCCAGGATCGAAGGCTTCAGCGATGGTTGAGTATGTGGATGTGTTGCCAACCTTCTTAGATGTTGCTGGCGGAAAAATGGGGGAGGACCTTGATGGTAGAAGTTTTCTTGATGTTCTTTTGGGAAAGAAAGATGAACATAAAGAATTTGTCTTTGGGGAGATGACGACCAGAGGGATTAATAATGGCTCCGAAACTTTTGGAATCAGATCCGTCAGGGGTGAGCGTTATAAGTATATATGGAATTTCACTCCAGAAATTGAATTTAAAAATGCTTGTACACATTCTAAGGAATTTCGGAGTTGGATAGTAAAGGCGGAATCAGGTGATAAGGATGCTGCCGATAAAGTGAGACGCTATCAATGGCGCCCAAAGGTTGAGGTCTACGATCTCCACAATGATCCCTATGAATGGAATAACCTTGCCGGGAAACCTGAAGTGAAAAATGTCCAAACCAGACTTAATAAAGTTCTCAAGAACTGGATGAAATCTCAGGGAGACAAGGGCCAGGAAACGGAGCTCGCTGCTCTTGAGCGACAGGGCAGAGCAAAAAAAAGAAAAAAACCTAAAGGTTCAACAACAAAGAATAAGGGATTAGGTTCATGAGCCGATTTTTCTCTTTAATTGTTATTAAATTTATCGGGAACTCTTTAATCACTTCAGCAGAAACAAAGAAAGAGTCATCGCCTGTTTTCTAGGATTATAAATGATTAGGATTTGGACAGAGTTATGACTCTGCTCGTACCATCGAACTTATGATCGGTCACTTTTCCGTCAGGCCATCTGACTTTGAAGCTTTGTATTGTTTTCCCGTTCGCTCCAAAGAAAAGATGTGAAGTCGATTGTGAAAGGTATCCAGCGCCTGCTTTAACTTCTTTCAAATGTTTAGAAGAGTCGGAATAATTTGCGGTAACTTTTGCTCCTATCGCATGAATGTTCATTCGTTGCCCTTTCAGGATGACTCGGATTTTTTTCGTATTATTTACAGTAGCATTCGTTGTGTATGATGTCATCGGTCCGTCATTACTCGAAATTAAAATGTCAGGTAGAGAGTCTCCGTTAAGGTCCGCCTTGCTAGCTGATTTGGCATCACTTGGAACTATTATGCCGCTCTTACCTGGCCAAACAGTTGTAAATGTCCCGTCTCCAGCACCTGCGAGCATTAAACTCATGCCGCCTGACATTCTTCCAGTTTCGACTTGTGGATGGTGGAAATTTTGAGCTAGGAGAAGGTCAGGGAAACTGTCTCCGTTCATGTCTTCAATAACTATCCCAAAGCACGGAGCCACTTGAGCCATTTTTGGCAAATTTTGAAAAATGAACTGACCGTTCCCATCATTGAGGAGGACTCCGGAATTTAATTCCGTGATCGTAAACTTTTGAGAGTCGTTCATTTCCTTAGGTGTGTAGACTTGGTTCAATTCTGCCAAGGCAAAGGAATGGAAAGTATTAAATCGGTCTGCTAAGTGAGGTATGGCGCGAGTCGAACAACTCTTTCCTCTTACAGGGAAGAGTTGACCGTTTTCGTATTCTGCTTCAACGAGGCGCATTTCATCCGTTCCGAATTTACCGTAGTATAATAAGACCGGGTGATCTTCAGAGGCATGGTACTTAGTGTTGAGTCCGAAGTTAGTTGCTACTATATCGATGTCTCCATCCAGATCCAGATCCGCTGCATTTACTCCATTCCACCATCCGGGAATTTTATCGAGGCCGGATTCTTTGGTCAGGTCAGTAAATGTTCCTTTATTATTTTGCAGGTAAGTGATGGGTCCCCATTCGCGGGCAATGATTAAATCCTGCCATCCATCATCATTGATGTCTGTGAAAGTGGCTCCAGTCACAAGACCCAGAGAGGAAAGTGCTGGGGCTAGTTGCTCAACAGATTCTTTAAACTTTCCATCAACATTGATGAGGAGTCTGCTTTTGGGAGCAGTGGGATATTTTGTTCCGATGACCCTTCCGCCAATAAAAATATCTAGATCGCCGTCGTGATCAATGTCTGCCGCAGCTATGGGGCCACCCGAATCTGAATCTGTTGGCAAATAAGAGTCAGGTGCCAATGCGAAATTTCCAGTTCCATCATTAATGTAGAGCCTGTCCTGTAGTAATTCTCCGGAAGACTCTATGCCACCGCTCACGGTGATGAGGTCCATATCACTATCACCGTCAGTGTCGACGAGTAATAGTCCCATGTCTTCATAATCAATTGAACCTTCGATTGGTTGAGGTTTTGAAAAGCTTCCATTGCCTTTGTTTTTGAGGATCTGAGTGAGCGAACCTTTTGCTCCACCAAGGATAAAGTCTTCATCACCATCACTATCAATGTCACCGACTGCTATCCCTGGTCCTAGCTGTGATAATTTATTTGGCAATAGAGGCTGATCCTTAAAATCATCGAAATTGAGCTCCTTATGTCTGACCCCAGAAAGACTCGTATTGATTTTGAATAAGGTGTTGTTTTTCTGGCTCTTTGATGAGGCTAATGAATGACTTTCTGATTCAGTTATTTCATAAAGGGTACCTCCCTCTAGTTGTTTAAATTCTTGAGTCGTTCCGCTAGGCCAATCGACTAGGAGTCGATTGATTTTTGTATTATTAGTAATTCCAAAGTGGGCCATAGCTTCATCAGAGCTGAGGTATCCCCGGGCCAAGTTAATTTGTTTAGCGAAGGTGCCTGAATCAGTTTCGATAGTGACTTTAGTGCCTATGCCGCTTCTGTTACTTTTCGTTCCATTCAGTTTGATGAGTGTTCCAGAATTTTTGCTTGTATTTTTGTATAGTATTGGAGGTTCGTCTCGATGCATTACGAACACGTCAATGTCACCATCACGATCAAAGTCACAATTAACGGCAGCCAGACTGAACCCGAAGTGATCTAGTCCCCATTCCTTACCCGATTCAGTAAATTTGTAGTTTCCTAGATTTTGAAATACCAAATTGTTTTCTTTT
>JABGYE010000246.1:0-6714 GCA_018675395.1 Akkermansiaceae bacterium | reverse complement strand
CCTTCAACTCCCCAATCTTCAAGATTAATCTCATTGCTGAACAGGAATATTTTCACCATATCCTTAGCTGAGTGATTAATATAACCAAGCACGGCATCACTAATCTCCCCTTCTAATCTCCCAACATGCTTTGCCATTGCCGCATCAAGGTTTAACCACCGTCTTGTGTTCAGATGCGCCTTAGTTATCGCGTTATGCGCCATGATCTGATGCTCCATCACCATCAGCGCAACGATATCACTTTTGTCAGTCAAATATCTAGAAACATCAAATAAATCTTTTAAGCTCTGTAGCGGGGCTCCAAAATCCTTCAGAAGAACAGCATTCCGTGACTCCCCCTCCTCAAAATATGCATTCCCCATATGCCGAGATCCCGCATTCTCTCCAGTAACAAACCAGCCTCCCCATCGTTCGTTCAGTAGGCTAGAATGATCTGTCAGATGCGTGCCAGCGCTGAGTATTGGTTGCCCGAAGTAATTGGGATAAACCGAACGAACCAACATACCAGGGACACCGTCTGTCTTTGATCCACCATGACAATTCATGCACTGCGCATCTCGTTTTAATTTTATTTCAGAGCCCCCCGTAAAAGGAGTACTCATTCTATAAAATATCGGTCCTAACTGAGGATCAATCGCAATAATCTCGAGATCGCCTCCCTGCACCCAACCAATGTAGTAATTCTCTGAATAGTATATGGCGCGAGGAGTTTGTGGCCATATACGATTATTTTGAAAACTAGTTCGTGAAAATACCAAAACTTGTGAACTTACTGGAATATTTAATCGATCTAAAAAACTAAGGACAAATGATTTCTCATTGGTCGTGTCCAAATGAATTCTCCCCTTGTTAACCTCATTAATAATCTTAGTGACTGGATCATTTGGCCTAGTGTCTGAATAATTTATCGGTTCCTCTTCATAAATAAGATAATCAGCACAGACGTGCAAATGAGCACAATGAATTATTACAAAACACGCTATCCATTTCCTGCAAAAAACTGATGAATATTTCATATTGCTCAACCCGCTCTTCATGTAATCCTAAAAAGCTTTCTGAGTTCTAATTTCCTTCTTGCAATATCTGCAAGTGAATACTGATCCAAAACATTCAAAAGTGCGGTCCGTGCCTCAATGAAAATTGCTTTCAGCTGACATGCTGTGCTGATACAGCATCTGCCTCCATCGCTTCTTAAGCATTCAACATAACTCATATCTTCAGTTTTTCTTACTATTTCACCGATTCCTATTTGCGAAGCTGGACGAGCAAGTGAGAAACCTCCTCCACGCCCCCGAACCGTTTTAAGATATCCATTCAATGCAAGATTGTGAGTAACCTTTGTAATATGATTAAAGGATAGACCGTATTCCTCTGCTACTTGACGAGACGTGATAAGTTCATCGGACTCATTCACTGCTGCACGAATCAATACTCTTAGCGAATAATCAGTAAATTGGCTAATCTCCATAACCTGTATTATATATAATATGCATTTTATATGCATATTATATATATGTACATATTTATTTATGCTTCATTCATCCCTTCAGAGAAGATTGCATGAAATCCAGACCCAAGATCTAACGTTGATCATTTTTCAGAGTCATCCGTATAAAAACTATTCACCAGACAATTTTTTCAGATGAAGATAATAACCATTAAAAAAGAATCTACGCGGTAATTCATCTCAAGCCAGAACAGCACTCATAAGAATCTCAGCGCATTGTTCAAGAATCTTAACCTCTTCTTCCGAATATTCGTACTCTCCTGCCTTCCCCACTCCAAGAGTAGCGATAACTTCTCCACTCTCACCGACAAGAGGGACTACAACTGCACCCTCAACCTTTGTATCTTTGGCAACTGGACGCGCCACTCCACTAGTATCAGTCTGCAAATTGCACATCGTTACAGGCTCTTTTCTCTCCGCGCAAATTCCAGCCATTCCCTTTCCAATCGGAATCTTAGATGCTATCTCTGCTATCTTTTCAGGCAGTCCAATCTGCCCAACAAGATAAAGAAAGGAGTCTCCCATATCCGCTCGATGAAATGTGCAATTCTTGGCATCAAAAGCCTCAAAGATTACATTTAAGGATTTTTTAATTCTATCCTCTACGGAAGAGTCCTCGCTCAGCACTTCCTCCAAGATGATAGGAAGTTCAGTTGGTACTTTCATATATATAATAATGGCTAAGATGAAACAAAACTTTTAATTTCTTTATTAGCCTGATTGAGGTCCGGTTTCCCATCTTTAATGGAATAGTGGATACGGTGAGTCGTAGTTGCCCCATTAGCATGAACGCTCACCAGGCGAATTTGATGATTCCCTTCCTTAAGATCATTTATCTTAATCCAGAATTCATTGTCAGGGCTAAGGACAGAGGTCCAAGTAGTCGCATCATAATCATTATTAACTTGATATTTCTTTTGCCCCTTATTTTCTCCATCGTTGTAGGCGATCATTGCTATAGCAGGGATAGTGGGGCTAACTTTACCTCTTAAGTGAAGAGCTCCATCAGTATGCTTAAGGCTTAATTCATCAATTGAAAGGCTCGAGTTTAAAGCTGACTCTTTAGATGTTCCGCTAAAAACAGGATGCACCAGCAATCGAATCGCGTGAGAATTTGTGAGAAAAGATCCCTTACCTTCATCTCTCCACTCCTGGCGGTAAGTATAATTCCCTGCACCCATTAAAGCCGTGCCCTTAACGGACTCGGATCTAGTTGCTAAATTATGAGGTAAGGATAAGCCGTGCCCAAGTTCATGTATGGTTCCCCCTATGTAAGTCGTATTAAATCTTGCCAAAGTGAATGGCTCGTAACCTCTATGCTCTTTGACCTGAATCTTTGTGTTTGTTTTATCCACTTTCAACCCATTAATGTTGAGCCAATCAGAATCAGCAACGAAACAGATACCTTTGTTTTGGCTAGCACCCATTCCATAATAAGGAGAATAAATTTTCACTTTCTTGCCATCAGTTCTTGATAGCCCACAGACTATTAGAAGAGTTTCCGATTTGGCATCTATCCCTTTCTTGGCCAATGACTTTGTGACCTCATTGTAAATCCTACCCCCAGATTTATATGAATAAGTTCCATCATCATTGGCAGTTCCCTGCACTTCATGAAGCTTTAATTTTCCGTTCTCTTTCTCCAGTGAAAGACTACCTTCCCCATAACCAAGCTTTGCCATCTCAACAGAAAAGAACTCTTGAATGTCATTCATTATCCTATCCCACCTCTGAATATGATTTCTTAGAGGCTCCCTGTCCTTTGGATAAAAATATACCACTCTCAGTTTTTTTCCTTCATCTGCCGAATCCTCACTTTGCCATTTTCTAATTTTTCCTACTATATACTTAGCTTGATCTGATTGTGACTTAACTTGGGACCAATCAAATGAATCATCAGCTAGCTCCCTCGCCTCTCTGGCAAATTGCGTAAGCGTGAGGAGAAGAAATGGTAACAATATTGGTATAAGTTTTTTCATAAGAAATTTAAGAGTTGATTCCCTTGTTAACTAACTTTGTAATGAAGTAATATTTTATATTTAATGAACTCACTTATCCCTAAGCGACATGCCTAATTCTTCGGCTCGCCCATCTGGCAATTCCATAATTTGAATCTTTCGAAAATGAATTTCAGCGCCTTCTGATTCCAAGCACAAGTACCCTTTCCTGAGATCCGCTTCTCGAACTCCATTAACAAACTTTCCATTAATTGACAACTTAACAGTGCCGTCCACTGCAACGACCACGTATCGGTTCCATTCACCTTTTCCTTTGCATCTCATTTCATAAGACATGCTCCGACTCCCACGAGGATTTTCAGGAACTGCCCTCATCCCACCGGCTCCGAAAAGTTCACCACTGACATAACCGAGGTGATTTGGCTCCCCGTTCCTTTTCTTATGGATATACGGCCACTGGAGCTCAAGCATCTGCACTTCCATGCCCTTAGGTAGCCTCCCCTTAGGTTTAGCATCACTCCACAAAAAGACTCCAGAATTTCCACCAGCTTCCATATGTCGCCATTCAATGACCAATATAAAGTTCTCGTATTGCTTTTTGGACCGCATAACACCTATAGGATGCCCTGAGCAAATTATCATACCATCTTTGACTGACCAAGTATTAGGCGAAGTATTAACATCAACCCAGTTTGTCAGATCTTTACCATTGAATAAATTCACAAAACTCAGTGCCTTCTCTGAATTTTCATCCTCATTTCCGGAACTGCCTAAAACGAGAAATATATTTAGTGCCGAGCAAATTAGTAGAAACTTTTTCATACGCTCAGATTAATCCATACATCCCATCTCAAGGAAGGAGAAAAGGAAAATCCTTTATGATTATTCCACTCAAGAAACAGACTGTAGTGAGAATAGAATAACTGAACTACGAAACTTCTATTCTACCTAGTCAGCCTACTAAGCAGTCTAATTAGCCAATCTCATGTCAACCGTTAGTCTCTGCCCTATACTATTTTAAATCTCCTCTATATTCCTCTTCTAATTTCTTTAGAATGTGAGGAGCGTAGACGTTCCCTTGCTCAGCGGACTTTCGTAACCACTTTACAGCTTCATTCAAATCCTTCTCAACTCCAGAACCTCTCTGATAACTCTGTCCTAAAAAAAGCTGCGCAGAAGCGTCACCCGCTAATGCTTTTTCTTTTAATTCTTTTATTTCTGCTGATATCTCCTCATCAACCTTAGACTCTTCTTTGGAACTCCGCTCATTACTCTCCGGTTCATTCAATTTTCCGCTAGGCAATACTGAATCCACATCAAGGAGAGGCGCCCGTTCTTGGATCTTACTGGAGCTGACCTTATTTTCTTTATCCGAATTCGGTTCGGTCGATTCATTTCCGCCTTCCTCACCGCATCCCACACAAAAAATAAACGCAACCAGAGTAGTAATTATAAAGCGCATAGGAGAACATTCATTCAAAAATGAACTAATCAAGCCCACTCTATCGTTAATTGCTGTCATTTCTTTCTCTTTAGATCAGGAACCTGATTCTTCTCATTTGCGGGCAACCATTTTCTGTAACTATCGATGATAGCTGAGTATTGAGGTTCCTGGGCGAGGTTATCCCACTCATTAGGATCCTTCTCATGATCATAAAGTTCTTCAGTCCCGTCAGCGTACCGAATGTAACGCCACCGGTCCGCCCTTAGTGCATGATTACCCTTCTTGTATGTCATAAGAGCAGGCCTCTTCCAATTCACTTTATTACCCTTCAAGAGAGGAAGAACACTCATCCCATCACAGGATTTATCTTTTGGTAAACCACAGACCTCCAAGAGTGTAGGATAAAGAGCAGTCAGATCGATCGGCACTCTACAAAGACTCCTCTCTTTCGTTATTCCAGGCACAACAAAAATGAAAGGAACATGAGTACTCTTTTCCCATAGCATGAATTTTTCAATATGGTCTTTTTCTCCTAGGTGAAACCCATGATCAGACCACAGAACAATGACCGTATTATCCTTAGGTAAACTGCGCTCGACCGCATCAAGCAATTTACCAACTTGAACATCCGCAAATGCACAACATGCAGCGTAAGATTTAATGAACTTACTATAAGAACCTGGGATCCTTGACTCTAAATTTTGCATGCCCTTCCAAAACCATTTCGTGCTTCGATTGAGCTTTAATGCGCCGCTGGGCAAATCTTGCAGATCATTTATTTTGCGCTTGGGCAAAGGAACCACTCCAACCTTCGAGTGATATTTTTGAGGCGCAAAGAAAGGTGAATGGGGCCGGTAAATTCCACAAGCCAAGAAGAGTGGCTTGCCCCGCTTCGAATTATTAATAGAATCGATGCAATATTCTATCGTTTTAAAATCTATACTGTCCTCTTCTTTCTTAGGGAAAACCCCCCAATCCGTACGTATGGATCCATACTCTGGCGCTCCATTCAACTTCTTGGTTGGATGGGGCTGAGAAATCATGGGCTGAAAGGAATGGAATGAAGGACCATCATGGAAAGCTCCATTCAGTTTGTGGTGAAAAATCTTTCCAGCACCTTTTACTATATATCCAGAATCTTTAAATTTTTGAAAAATAGTCTTGCGGTTCGGTAAAGCTCCTCTCCAATCACTGTTATTCCCATATACGCCAGTCGTCGAAGGACGGAGACCCGTGAGTGTTGAAATCCTTGATGGGTTACAAGCGGGTGAAGGACAATACGCTTTTGTAAACAGCATCCCTTTGTTTGCTAACCTCCGCAAATTAGGAGTCTTAATTGGAGATTCTGGATCAAGTAAAGAAATCCAGTCATTCATATCATCAATCGCTATAAAAATGACATTGGGGCGATCAAGAGCATAAGTTAAATTAACTGCACACAGAAAAATAAATAAACGAAATGAAATTTTCTTCACCATAAAAATGTTATATCTTGATATAAGAAGACATTAATTTATAACAGAGAAAAGCCTCTTACATTTAAACGTTAACAGGATACAACCCAAAATGAAACTCATCGCAACAATAATATCATCCATCATATTTCTTAGCAGTCTGACAATGGTTCAAGCTGACGAAAAGAAACTAAAAAATACAGAAGCTGTAGCCAAGGAAATTAAAGCTGCGGTTAAGGCAGGCAAGATCACAGAAAAACAAGCCAAAGAAAAATTCGCTGCTCTCAAGAAACAAGAAAGCGCAAAAAAGAAACCTAGCTTGGACGCTTGGATAAAAAAAATTCAATCCTT
>JABGYE010000053.1:0-5412 GCA_018675395.1 Akkermansiaceae bacterium | reverse complement strand
GATCGCTTTCTGGATGCTGAGAAATATTGATCAGTACCAAGTAGAAATCCTCATCACCTTAGCACTCGTGACTGGCGGCTACTCACTGGCTCAACATCTACACACTTCAGGACCCTTAGCAATGGTAGTCGCCGGCCTCATGATTGGAAATCAAGGCAGATCACTAGCAATGTCATCCAAAACAGAAGAGCATGTGGATTCGTTCTGGGAACTGATCGACGAAATCCTTAATGCCCTACTCTTCCTAATAATCGGACTGGAAATTCTGGCCCTTGAATTCAATTTCCTTTTCCTTGTTTTTGGAATCATCGCTATACCTCTTATCCTAGCCACTAGAATGTTTGCGGTTTCATTGCCTGTCCTTTTACTTAAGAAACGAAGAACCTTTACTAAAGGAGTCATTCGCGCCCTCACCTGGGGAGGCCTTCGTGGAGGAATTTCCTTGGCTCTGGCCCTTTCGATACCAAAAGGTGGCGAACGTGACTTACTCCTGACCGCTACTTACGTTGTTGTTATATTTAGTATTGCAGTGCAAGGCATGACATTAAAATTTGTCTTACCAAAATCTGAAAACTCTTAGTAAGAAAGACCAAGAGACTATTCGACCCCAATCTCAAGCACAACATTCCCTTCCTCAACATGGACAGGATAGGCATTAATGTTTTCACATGCCGGAGGAGTCATCACATTACCTGTCCTTAAATCAAACTCTGCCCCATGCCATGAACAAGCGACGCAAAGTTCCCTCTTGTGAACGTATCCATTAGAAATAGGAACATTCACGTGGCTACAACGGTCTTCTAAAGCATAGAAATCACCATCCACCTTAAATAAAGCAATTTTCAGGCCGCTCACTGTAAAAGCCTTACCCTCTCCCTCAGGCACCTCGTCTGGTTTACAGATAATGTGACGCTCTAAAGCCATCGCAAATTTAATTGAGAACCTTATTCCATTCTTCGATTTTGGATGATTCCTGAGCAAATAATTCCTCAGTCGAATCATGCACATCAATGCCTACGATAGAATCTCCTTGTTCTATAGAATCAACAACTTCCTGACCCTCGGTAACATGCCCGAAAACAGTATGCTTGCCATCTAAGTGTGGTTGCGGCCCATGAGTAATAAAAAATTGGCTGCCATTGGTTCCGGGACCAGCATTAGCCATGGAAAGAATTCCTGGCTTATCATGCTTAAGAGAACTCAAACATTCATCGCCAAACTGATAACCCGGACCACTGGTACCGGTCCCAGTAGGGTCACCTCCTTGAATCATGAAATTCGGTATCACTCGGTGAAAAGTAATGCCATCATAATATCCGCGGTTAGCGAGATTTAAAAAGCTGGCGGCAGTCATTGGGGTGTCCGCAGCATAGATTGTAATGGACAGATTACCCTTGTCCGTCTTCATGGTGATTTTAATATTTTCTGACATAGTATTTCCGAAAAGTGATTTTAGCTTCTATTCAAAAGTTGGCAAAGAAAAGGTGAAGTAATCGATGAATTAAAAGCCCAGATCACCCCTCAAATCCTCAACCTTGATACCAGAATCCCTCATTTCCTTCAAAGTCAGGCTGCCTTCGCGCTTGGAAAAACGTTTGCCATCTGAATTTTTAATGAGCTTATGATGACACCATTGAGGAACAGGAAGCTCTAGGAGGCACTGTAACAATCGGTGAACATGAGTCGATTCCATTAAATCCTCCCCTCGGGAAATTAGCGTAACCCCCTGATCCGCGTCATCTAATGTCACTGCCAAATGATAACTCGTTTCTATGTCCTTCCTCGAAATAATAACGTCACCCAAAATTGAAGGCTCCACGTTAATGTTACCAGCTAATTGGTCATACCACTGCAATTCACCAGTGATTGAATAAGACTTAGAACAATCGAGCCTCCAAGAATGAGGTTCTCCATTAGCTATTCGACCTTCTCTTTCTTCAGATCCAATCTCACGGCAGCTTCCAGAATATTTTGGTGAATCTGATCCATGAGGAGCAAGACCTGCATTAGATTGCTCTGCCTCAATTTTTTTACGACTGCAAAAGCACGGATACAGAACCTCCATTTCTCGCAGCTTGTTAATGCAATTCTTATATTCATTAAAACGAGAGGATTGAATTAAAACCTCAGAGCTCCAACGAATCCCCAACCACTGAAGATCCTCATAGATACCTTCAATATGTTCATCCTTACAACGGTTCTTATCAATATCCTCAATTCTAAGCAAAAATTTACCCCCATCCCTTATGGCCAAAGATTCTGCAAACAATGCAGAATAGGCATGGCCCAAATGCAAACGACCCGTTGGACTAGGAGCAAATCTAGTTATGACCATTTTTTATGTTTAAGAACACCAGTTTCCGTATCATTGTGAGCTCATGGGAAAAATAAAACGTAGCCCATTCTTTGATAACTCGCTTCTACTATTCAGTATTGTAATTATATTCTGGATCATCACAACCATTGATCAGAATGTCCCTGAGTGGAACTTCACACTAAATTACGGCATTAAAGCAAGAGATCTGGGTGGTATCTTGGGAATATTTATAGCACCTTTCCTGCACGTCAATTATCAACATTTGATAGGAAATACCCTACCCTTTTTAGCCCTCGGAGGCCTTGTATTATTGAGTGGCCGTGGCCGATTTATTTTTACCAGTATTTTATCTACAATCATTTCGGGATTAGGAATATGGATATTTGCTAAAGAAGGAACCGTTCACGTTGGTTCAAGCATTCTCATTTTTAGCTACCTTGGCTTCCTACTGATGCAAGCATGGTACACTAGAAGCATTAAGTGGTGCCTAGTCGCATTAGTTGCCAGCATTTTCTATGGAGCGCTTATACTGACACTACTCTACCAGAAAAATGGCATCTCATGGCACGGCCACTTCTTTGGTTTTATTACCGGAATCATCTCCGCCATCCTTGTCACACCGACTCCTGCAAAGAAAAAGCGAAAAGCAATTATCAAAGTCTGATCAGTCAACGCAAGGAACAACTAAGCAACTTTACCTTCGCCCTGACGCAATAGCGCTACCATTACTCCCTGAATGACAAGTTCCCTCACTGGAACCAAATCCGGATACATCTCATTTTCTGCCTGCAAATATGGTAAACCATCTTCGATAACATATCGCTTCAAAGTTGTTTCTCCGTCAATTAGTGCCGCAACCACATCTCCTCTTCTCGGCTCACGCAGCTCTAATATCACACAATCACCGGACACAATATGAGCATCAATCATTGAGTCTCCTCGAACCTTAAGCGCAAAAGTTTTGGCATTCCGTGGAACTCCCAGGGAAGTAACGTCAATGGACACGCAACCCTCTTGTTCTTGTTCCGTTTCCGAAGCCATTCCCGCAGCGATGTGTCCATAGATAGGAACATCTACAATCTCATCTCTTTCTAATTGTTCAGGAAAAACTAGTGCCCTAGCCTTACCAGCTAGCCTTTGAATGACTCCCTTCTTTTCAAGTGCACGCAAATGACTAACGGCCGCAGTTTGGCTAGCAAAACCAAAATAGGTTTGAATTTCCCGAGTCGATGGCATTAATCCATGCTCAGTGTGATATTGTCTTAGAAACTCAAGTAATTGCTGTTGTCTTTCAGTAAGCATAAGAACAGTGTTCTTAAGAACAGTATTTGAAATTACTACTTTCTGCAAGCATTTTTTTGTTTTAACTATTAATAATAAGGAAATTAAGATATTTAACTTTTATTTACTAATTTAATCCATCAGCTTCAATATATTCAAAGGCATAGCGCTTCAACCATGATCCAAACTTAGGAGTTGTTAACAAGGAATGACCAAAAATTTAAACCAAAAAGACTTCATACCGGCAGTGTGCATCTACAGAAATTTGCCCCGATTAGCAATAATCTTAACACTCTTCCTGGCTCCGATATCCAACGCCCAATCAAATAAATCGCCAGGCAAATCTATCTTCGCTGCTAACCGTAGTGCCGCTAATGCGCTTAGAGTCATGCGCCCGAGCACTCCTGCTCCCAAGATCGTTGGTAAAGCTGCAATTGTAATTGATGCCAGAACAGGTAAATCTTTATACGCAAAACGGGCCGACGAAAAACGGCCAGTCGCTAGTACTCAAAAACTAATGACTGCACTTTTATCTTTGGAGAAAGGTCACATGAATGAAAGTGTCACAGTTTCAAAAAGTGATACGTGGGTCGAGCCTTCAAAAATCTATATTCAATCTGGGCAAACATATAGAAAATCCGATCTCATAGCAGTGCTCTTAGTCCGCAGCGGAAATGATGTGGCCCGCTGCCTTGCCAGAAACCATTCCGGTTCACAGGAAGCATTTGCACTGGCAATGACCACTAGGGCCAGGAGATTAGGGATGAATAATTCAAATTTCAAAAATCCTCATGGCCTCACCGTGAAGGGGCAATGCTCCACTGCCAGAGACATGGGAATGTTAGCTAGAGCCGCTTATTACCACCGCACCATAAGATCAATAACTCGGTTAAAAAGACTCCCTTTCCGATTTGCTAATGGCAAAAAGACCACATTCAATAATACCAATAAGCTTCTTCACCGATCTAAATATTGCAATGGGCTCAAGACTGGTTACACGAACGCCAGTGGGCGGTGCCTGATAAGCTCAGGAAAGAACGGCCAAAAAGAAATTATTGTGGTTATCCTTGGCAGCACTTCGAGCAGCATTTGGAATGATTCGGAGAAGCTCTTGCACTGGGGATTAGGGATAAAGTCTTAATTATTCAGTATATATCAGGGATTTCTATTTCCGAGTAATAGTGAAATCCTATAATTATAGGGATTTAATGCGATATTTTGTATTGCTTAATCTTTCATAATATTTAAATATTTAGTATTATTAATAAGGGAGCTTTTTTTCATGCAACTAACTAGTGATAGCGCAATCACTTTCCATTGCCCAAAGTGCAATGCGAAACTAAGAATCCCGACCAAACTCACTGGAATCGAAGGCCCCTGCCCGAGCTGCAAAACTAAAATTAAAGCTCCTCTTTCAAATCAGAACCCTTCAGCAGATCAAAACGATTCCTCTTTGGGCAATGACCGTCCAAATGAAATTATACGGAAAAAGGTTTCACCCCAAAAGAAACACACAACCGCATCAACAAACGAAAGCCTTGACGATATTTTTAGTGAAAATAGAAGCACAGAGGTTGATCTGAATCCTATACCGAAACCGTACCGACAAAATAACAAAAAAACAGCGAACAAGATTATATTTGCAGCATCCATTTCTATAATCATCATCTCAGCCATCTTTGCCTACAAGATCTGGACAGGGAGTGAGCAAGAGATTAATCAAAAAGTAATTTCTTCGAACATCGCTGAGCCTATAGAACCCGAAATAATTTCAGACGTTCCCTCTCCTCAGAATGACAAAACTGAACAGACGG
>JABGYE010000075.1:0-11122 GCA_018675395.1 Akkermansiaceae bacterium | reverse complement strand
TCTATTTTAATTGGAAATTATAGAACTTTCAGGACTCGACGTTATTATTGATGATGTCATTTATATGCCAAGCTTAGAAGCTCCGGCAGACAAACCGCATCCATTTGTTTATTTTGTTACGATTAAAAACTTTTCTGATAAAACAGTCAAAATATGTGGAAGGAAATGGGTAATTACACTTCTAAATGGCGACAAGACTATAGTTGAGGGTGATGGTGTTGTTGGGCAATTTCCAAAAATTACCGCTGGCGAAAATTTCAGCTACAACAGCTATCATGTAGTGGATTCTGATTGTGTTGTCGACGGGGCGTTCTTTGGTGAAACTGATGAGGGGGTTCCTGTCTTTACACGAATACCAAGTTTTGAACTGAATGTCCCTAAGTGGGCGTGAATGGATCTTACTTATTCAGTTATCAGTAAATCAACACTGATGTCATGATTTTGTATTGGCATTTTATCTAGTACTTGTAATTTAAAAGCGACTCCAATCTTGAGCGTTTGCGGTAATATTTGATTGAGAAATTTATCATAAAGTCCACCGCCTCTACCGAGCCTCTTTCCTTCAAGAGTGAACCCTATTCCTGGAACTATAATGAAATCAATTTCTTTCGAGCTGATTACTTTGTTTGATCTATTAGGTTCTAATATGCCCATTGAAGAGCTGATTAAACTTTCCGTTTCATTGATTGCGTAACATTTAATTTTATTTCGTTCAACTTTTGGAAGGCACACCCGGAAATTTGATTTGATCCAATGTTCGATGACAGGAAGGATATCCGGTTCGGACCGAAGTGGATAGTAGCAAAGTACTGTAGAGTCACTTCTGATTAATTTTGTAAGCTTATTTGATATAGATTCGCTGGCTTTTCGTTTGATCTTAGCGTCAAGGGAATTAATGCCTTTGATGATGGTTTTTCGGAGTGTTTTTTTTTCAGCGATTATTGAATTCTCATTTCCTGAATCGCTCATTTATCTTCTGTTTGTGGGTTTGTGCCTTCTTTGGTGAAGGCTGAAATAAAAATGAGTGATGCTGCTATACAGATGCATGAATCAGCAACATTGAATGAAGGCCAATGACTGTCTCCAATATGGAAATCTAAAAAATCCACAACATAACCATGTAGTATTCGATCAGTGACATTGCCTGCAACGCCAGCAGTTATGAGGGCGACTGCAAATTGATTTAGTTTTCCGGGAAAGTGCCCTCGTATCCAAAAGAATATTATCCCCAAAAATGCGAGCAAAGAAATAACAGTGAAAATTACATTTGAGCCATCACCATCATTGAATTTACCAAAAGCTATACCTGTATTGTGTACCCTTACTAAATTAAAAAAGTCTGGAATTATTGTTTTTTGGTCTCCTAATGCAAAATTATTTAAGACAAGTATTTTTGTTAATTGATCTAGAAAAAATAACGGTATCGTTAATTTATATAGCAAACTCATGTCTTATTGATTTTAAAGTAAATATATTAATATGTTTCATTTATAAGGGTAGCCCTTTATTTACAAGTAATAATAGTTATGCCTGATTTTTTGCTTGAAGAAGAACTAATTAAAAAGGGTCATGAATATGTAGCCGGAATTGATGAGGCTGGCAGGGGTCCTTTGGCCGGCCCCGTTGTCGCTGCTGCAGTGATTTTACCAAGGGTTTATACTTCTGATGTACTTAATGATTCAAAAAAAATAAGCGCTAAGCTCAGAGAGAAGATTTATGAAGAACTAACTGATCCTGGGTCTGGAGTTGTTTGGAGTTTTTCTGTAATTAATCATGAAATAATTGATGAAATTAATATTCTTAACGCCACTCACAGAGCGATGGCAGAGTCAGCGATAAGCCTAAAAAACCAACCTTCTTTTGCGATAATTGATGGAAAGCCTGTGAAGGGTTTTCCTTACCAATATCAATCAGTTGTTAAAGGTGATGAGAAGTGCTTATCAATTGCTGCTGCTAGTATTATAGCTAAGGTCGAGCGTGATCGATTGATGCTAAGATATTCAGAGGACTATCCTCAATATGGCTTCGATAGGCATAAAGGATATGGGACGAAGTTACATTTGGATGCGCTAAAAGAATTTGGCCCGTGCCCAATTCACCGACATTCATTTGCTCCAGTTAGGAAGGCTCAAGTAGTAACCTAGGAATTTTCGATTAGAGGTCTTTGATTGTGCCAGTCAGTGGCTTTTTCAAATGCATCAGAAACTTTCAAAATTGTAGTTTCTTGAAGAGCTGGTCCGAGTATTTGCAATCCAACTGGTAACTGATTTTCAGAATCTCCTGTGACGAATCCGCAAGGTGTACTGATGCCGCATATGCCAGCCAAATTCGCTGCTATGGTAAAAATGTCAGCAAGATACATTTGAAGTGGGTCGTCGCACATTTCTCCAATTTTGAATGCTGGCGTAGGCGCCGTAGGTGAAACGATTGCGTCAACTTTTTCAAAGGCTTGGGCAAAGTCATCTCTTATCAAGGTTCTTACTTTTTGTGCCTTCACATAATAAGCGTCATTATAACCTGAGCTAAGGACGTAAGTTCCAAGGATAATCCGCCTTTTAACCTCTTCGCCAAAACCTTGAGCTCTGGATTTTCTATAATGTTCAATGATATTTGTTGGCTCAGAGACTCTATTCCCATACCGTACAGCATCAAAGCGAGCCAGATTCGCGGAGGCTTCAGCCGTAGCAATAATGTAGTAAGTTGATACGGCGAATTCAGTGTGCGGTAATGATATATCAATAATTTCAGCTCCTAGTTCTTTGAGCTTATCTATTCCCTTATGGATACAGGCAAGGACCGCTGGATCTATTCCGTCAGTAAAATATTCTTTAGGCATTCCTATTCTAAGTCCTTTTATATCTCCGTTTAGTGATTCCAGGTAATTCGGAACATCAGAACCAAGCGATGTTGAGTCTAGAGGATCCTTTCCAGCTATGGCATTAAGGATCATGGCGGCATCTTCACTGGTTTTAGTCACAGGTCCTATCTGATCAAGAGACGAGGCAAAAGCCACGAGGCCAAAACGCGAAACTCGTCCATAACTAGGCTTCAATCCAACGGTGCCACAAAATGATGATGGTTGTCTGATTGATCCTCCAGTGTCTGAACCAAGTGATGCAATTGCGGTGTCATTAGCTACTGAGGCAGCCGAACCGCCACTGCTACCACCAGGGATTCTGTTCAAGTCCCAGGGATTTTTTGTGATTTGGATTCCGGAATTTTCAGTCGATGAACCCATTGCAAACTCATCCATATTAACTCTTCCGAGTGGAATGGCTCCGGCTTCTTTTAACTTTGTTATAACAGTCGCATCGTAAGTTGACACGTATGAATTTCTAAGAATTTTAGAGCCGCATGAACATGGTTGACCTTCAACGTTGATTAGGTCTTTTATGGCGATTGGTATGCCTCCTAGTGGTTTGGAGATGTCCGCTTCTTTTGCACTTTTGATAGCCTCTTCAGCATTAATTGATAAGTAGGCTCCTACATCAGTGTCTTTATTTTGAATCGATGCTATTACATCATTTACAATATCAACTGGTGAAATGTTTCCAGTTTGAAGATTTTTTTGTAATTGTCTTATATTAAGAGCGGCAAGGGATGTGCTCATGATTCAACGACTCGAGTGACCTTAAATTGATTGTTACTAGTCATTGGTGCATTAAGAAGGGCGGTATCTGTACCGAACCCTGGTCTCTGTACGTCGTCCCTCATAACATCGTAAACAGGAGAGGTGTGAGCCATAGGCTCGATAGAGTCAGTTTCGAGCTTTTCGAGTTGTTTGACGAAATTAATGACTTCATTTAACTGTTCTGAAAATCGATCGCATTCGTCTTTTGTTAACTCGAGGCGGGCAAGGTCTGCAACGTAATTAACATCTATACTTTTATCTTGCATTTATATGAAAGAGTTAGTCGATTGAATCTAAAACGCTAGGAAAAAACTCAACTATAGTGCGATATATAATAAATAACTTACTGTACAAAAAAGAAGTAAAGCGAAGACAAAAGTAATAAAGTTCTTTAGCGTATTGGACTTCAATTCAGCCATTTGAGTTCTGCTTAAGCGATGATTATTATCCGTAGTTATGACCTTATGTTGGTGTTGACTAGATTTAGGCGATTCCTTTATCACTGACTCTAATTCCTGAATTCTCAGATTGAGATCTGCTTGCTGGCGGCTAAGTTTTTCTGAAAGCTCACTGGATTTTAAATTCCCAGATTCTGAGTTACTTCTTGTCATAACTAAATTATATTAAATAGTTATCGGGATCTATTCACGTTAACTAAGTAAAAACCTGTAAACAAGATATGCCACGGTAGCAAAAACGATTAAAGGCAGGGAAAATGCAAAACCACTTCTGAACCAATAAAGAAACGATGAGGTTGACTTGGAGGTGGATTTTAAATTTGAGGTTGTTTCATTGGCAGTTAGTTCCTCAGATGAGTTAAGGCTGTCCAAATGCTTTAAAGTTCGAACGTATTCTTCACGAGCGTCTTCGATTACATTGCCTGCAATTTCAAGTTGCGAATGTAGGTCTGAATGGTTTGCCTCTTCAGGGCTCAAGGATGTTATTTCTTCTAAGGTCCTAGTGAAGATTGACTGAGCTCTTGTGTATTGAAGTATTCTTTGTTCTGCGTCTAACCTTTCTCGTTCTAGTAAAGTTATTGCATGCTGTAGATTGTCCGTCATTTCAACCTTCCCACGATTGAATGAGTTTTGCATTTGCCTCAAATGCTCAAGTTCAGTTTTTTGTTTTTCGATTTCTTCCTCTTGTTTTTTGAGTTCTTTTAGTTGCAGTTGAGCGCTTGCGAGCTGCTCGTCGAATTCTAAAGTGGATGCCCTTGTGGATTCTTCAGTCAATGGTGAATCTAATGAGCTGTCAGGTTCAAGTTCGAGGAAATTAGGATCCTCATAAACTGCGTTGTAGTTACCTCTATCCATTCGTGTATTTTTGCTTTTGATAATGTAACTGAAATCTATTAAATTTCTATTTATATTATAGGTTTCTTAAATATCTCAAGTCTCCTGTCTTTTTTAGCGCAATTTTTAAAGGGATGAAGCTAATGATAATGGTTAACGCTAAAGAAAATATGAGGGCAATTACCGTCGATATTCCTTCAGAGTACGTAGATAAGATTCCCTTTTTAGATAATTTTACAGCAACTGGAAAAGTTAAAAACGCAATAATTGAAAGGATGTAGAGGAAGCTGACAATTAGGCACAGGGTGCCACCAAATCCGGATACAATTTTTGCGGGATTTGTTTCTCGTTCATTTGGAAATATTGTTCCAAGGGAAATAGCAATAGAGTTCAGTCCGACGCAAATGAGGATTATTGCGATGGAGTATAGCATCGTGAGTTCTATACTCATTTTCAAGAGGGCGCTCGAAAGGAACATTAGAATTGCTGTTATGGATCCAGTGATGCAGCAAGATGTTACAAGTTTCTGGATTAAGATCTGTTCTATTGGAATTGGGCACATGGATAATATCCATAATCTTTTTCCTTCTAGGCTGAATTGTGGAAAGACGAATCTTGTTGTTAATGTAGAAAGAGCAAGAGAGCAGACACCAAGATTGAGTAATGAAATTATCTCTATCCAGAATGGCGTTTGATAATCAATTCCCATATTCCTTACATTAAGAACGTAAAGAAAGAGCAGACTAAAAACGACAGTGACTTGTATCCATTGTGCAGGATCTCTTCGAAACGTTAAGAGGTCTTTTTGCGCTAAAGCGCTATAGGCAAGTTTTGGTTTTAACTTGTGTAAAAAGGAGACTTTACGAGATTTAATTCGTATTGGGTTGATTCTATTTGTCCCTTTTTTGCTTCTTTTTCTCCAAGATGAGTGTGCATTTCTTCTCATGCTTAAGCTCAGCCCGGAATGGTAAAAGCGCCAGGTTATGTAAAGTGTAATCCACAAACCAATCCCTGCATATGAAGCCATAAGCATGGCATACTGAAGGGCGTTGCTGTCAAACGGTCTGGTCCATCCTGCAAGTGCATTGCTCATCCATGTGCTAGGTATAAATGGATTAACACTCAATTCGGTGTGCCTTAGTACGTGATTAACGGTATTGAATATACTGTTTTTCAGTGGTGGAGGCTCCACGGGCGGGCTCATGAGGGAAATTGAAATGGCTGTTACTCCATAGATAAATCCAGCAATTAAGAATACTGAGAACCAGCGCTTAAAATATCGTACTGATAAAACTACAATGAGCCCTGCTATTGAGGCTGGAATGATTACAAATGGTAAAGAGGCAAGGCCGGCTCCTATGTAGAAGGTAATTGGTGCTGACTTTATGGTTCCGTATGCACACAATAGAGGTGCGCTAATAATGATAAATCCCCAACTGGACAGGATCATTGTTTCGATGAATTTCCAGAAATATATAGACTGGTTGCTAATTGGTAATGAATGAAGCCAGCGAGTTTCTTTGCTTCTGTATAGTGCGGCATAGCCAATTGCTGCATTTGAGAAAATAAGCATCAAAAAAATAAAAAAAAATAGGAGATAATAAATCCTCTCTGAAAGGATAGGTCCAAGCCCTGGAAAATTTTCAATGTATCCTAGGCCGCCTTTAAACATTAAGTAACCGATCGTGACATAGCCGATAATGAAGGAAATTATCGTCAAAACCATCAATTTAGATGATTTCAACAGTGAAAGGAGTCGCTGCTGAGTTATGCGAACATTCGCTCTTGCGAGTATTTTTAAATGGTACGCAAAATTAGATATTAGCGATTCTGTGTTTTGCATTTCACCAAGAAGGGAGCACTTCAAATGAATAGCCTTTGAGGTAAGATGTTTCAGGAATAAGGGGATTCACTGGATGGTCAGCCCGTTGGTTATATTCCGCGATTAGGCGTAGATTTCGTTTTGAATCAACTGATGCACTTTTGATCATGTCTAGAAAGGCTCGATCAGATACATGGTGTGAACAGGTGAATGTAGTAAGAATGCCGGCTGGTTGAAGAATTTTTAATGATCTTAGATGTATTTCTTTATATCCACGCATCGCATCTGATAGAGACTTTTTATTTCGTGTAAATGAAGGTGGATCAAGGATTATCAAATCGAAATTGCGGCCTTCAGAATCATATTTTTTGAGCTCATCAAAAACATTGGCCTGCAACCAGGTGATGTTTTTTGCGCCTGATTTATCGGCGTTGATTTGTGCGGTTTGTATGGCTCTTTCGCTGATATCAATTGCCGTGACTGAATCGGCACCTTGCAAAGAACAGTTAAGAGCGAACCCTCCCTGGTTAGTGAAGCAGTCTAAGATTTCTTTCCCAGGACATAATTTTGCAATTTTTTTGTAATTATCTAACTGGTCTAGATAAAGTCCTGTTTTTTGGCCGGATAATAAGTCGATAGTGAAATGGGTTCCGTTGTGGATAAGGTCGAAGGAGTCAGGTACGTTGCCTCTAAGTACGCTTGTTTCTTGATCGAGTCCTTCAGCAATTCGGCTAGGTGAATCATTCCTTGCTATAATAGCTTTTGGTGAAAGTGCCTCCATCACTGCGTCAGCTATACGGTTAATTCTCATATCCATGGCTAGAGTTAGGGTTTGGATGACTACATAATCACCGTATCGATCAATGATTACGCCCGGCAGCCCATCGCTCTCGCTCCAGACTAGTCTGCAAAGGCTGAGGTCAATGTCAGTTCTAGCATTTCTCCATTTAATGGCCCGGTTAATTCTACTAGCGAAGAAGTCAGTATCTAGGGATTGTTTGCGGCGAGAAAATCTTCGAGCAACGATTTGTGATTTGGGGTTAAATATAGCTGACCCTATAGGCCTGTCTCTGTAATCCTTAAGTGATACCACGTCGCCAGGATTAGGGTTTCCAAATGTTTTTTTTATTTCATTTGAATATACCCACTCGTGACCATGGAAGATTCGAGCGCGTGGTTTGATAATAAGTCCCGGCATTCCGGTTATTATTCATGCAACATTGCACTCGGCTGAAGCGGAGACATGACGGGAATATTAGGTTCAGGGTAAATGAATGACTTTCCTTCGTAATTTCTAATGACTAGCTTGCTATCGTCTCGCTCGATGACGTATTCGGGATTAATTGGGACCTTGCCGCCGCCGCCTGGAGCGTCAATAACGAATTGAGGAATTGCATATCCTGTCGTATGGCCACGTAATCCCTCAATTATTTCGATGCCTTTAGAGGCTGATGTTCTCAAGTGAGCTGAACCACTTATCAGATCGCATTGATATAAGTAGTAGGGGCGTGTCCTGCACTGAAGGAGTTTGTGAACGAGCGTTCTCATTGTTGGTATGTCATCATTTACTCCTTTTAGCAATACGCTTTGATTGCCTAAAGGGACTCCTGCGTCTGCTAGTCGGTTCAACGATTCTCTTACTTCTGTAGTGATTTCTCGGGGATGATTAGAGTGAACGCTCATCCAGAGTGGATGATATTTCTTAAGCATCGAGCAAAGATCCGAAGTTATGCGCTGCGGAAGAAAAATGGGAATTCTAGTTCCAATCCTAATGAATTCAATATGATCGATGGATCGCAATCTTTTTAGAATTGATTCTAGTTTTGAGTTAGATAATAGGAGAGGATCACCACCTGAGAGCAAAACATCTCGGACAGAGGTGGTGTTTTTGAGGTATTCGAAAGCTGCTTCATAATTAGTTTCGAATTCTTGATCTCCGGCACCGCTAACCACTCTGCTTCTTGTGCAATATCGGCAGTAACTAGCACAACGGTCAGTGACAAGGAAAAGAACTCGATCAGGATACCTGTGAACTAGCCCAGGGACTGGCATGTGGCTGTCCTCGCCACAAGGGTCAGTCATTTCTTCTGGATTGGTTGTTATTTCTTCGATTCTTGGAATGACTTGTCTTCTGATGGGACAATTAGGGTCGGTAGAATTAATTAAATTAAAAAAGTGAGGGGTGATAGATAAGGCGAGTTTGTTTCCAGATAAAATGACCCCGTTACGTTCGTCGGAAGTTAAATTTAGGTGTTTTTCTAATCCATTAAGATTAGTGATTCTATTTTTTAATTGCCATTTGTAGTCGCTCCAATTTTCCTCAGTAATCTCCTCATTTTTCCAATAGCCTAATCCAGTAGATTTGAATGATGAATCTTGATGTGTGCTTGAGTTTTTCATTAAAAATAACTAATCCATATTAATTTGGTCTAAAACTATGTCAAACTTGCCAAATATTAATTTAAAAAGAAAAAAATATTAAGCATTCTTGACAAAATTGATACGGTCCGGTACGAGGATGTATTGTGATACATAAGTATCACCTAATCAAAATGATAGAGCATGTTTTTCAAAGTTCTACGTGACATAGCAAAACCTCAATGGTTTGACATAATTTCGACATTAAAGAAGTCCACGGGCCTTTCTGTTGCCGAATTATCTGAATCGCTTGGAATGAGCTACATGGGAGTTAAGCAGCACTGCGTAGAATTAACTAAGAGAGGTTATCTTGATACTTGGCGAAGGCCCAAGGCCGTTGGAAGACCAGAAAAGGCCTACAGGTTAACAAGTAAGGCCGAGCCGTTGTTCGTTGAATTGGGTGCCGATTTCATCTTGGGTCTATTAAAAAATGTTGATAAGACTTATGGTGCTTCAGCTGCTGAAAAGTTATTGTTTGGTTATTTCCATGAAATCGGTGCTCAATATCAGAAGAGAGTCAAAGGAGAAACGCTTTATGATAGAACCGTGTCTTTTTCTAAGATAAGAGATCTCGAGGGTTGTCTCTCCAGTTGCGAAATTGATTCAGAGGGTTCAATAAAAATAATCGAATATCATTCTCCTTACAGAAGGATTAGCTCTGAATATTCGATGATTTATCGGATGGAAGAGCAAATGATTGCAAAGGTTCTTGGGGCTAATGTGTCACGCAATGAAGAGGAGGCTTCAGGTCTTCTGAGATGTGAGTTTAGGATTAATTAATCGAGTAGAGCGTCGAGATTATCTAGGCAAATTTGGGACCAGGTTTCTAAAGTTTCTCTCTCAGTAATCAGTTTGTCTTTATTTAAGAATTGGAGATTCTGAATGTTAGATTCTCCGGGGCTAATGTCGTTTCCAGTAAGGTTAAATAGATGGACAACTCCTATATGAACCTGCCCGACTTCATTAGAATCGTCATTTATGAGGGCGACTGCTTTTTGTGTGTAGTCACAATTGAGTTCTAGTTCTTCACTAATTTCTCTATCAACCCCAGTCATATAAGTGTCTCTTTCAAGTGATGCCTGATCTGCATCGTCTTGGTTTATATGGCCTCCAATTCCTACAGAAGATTTGCTAGCCAATCTCTGTTCTCCTGATTTTTTTCCTCTAACATATCTAAGGAGTGTGTCTTCGTGGCGAAAGATGGCATAAGGGATGATTTGCTTGTATCTCGGATCTTCTTCAGCGTTTTCCCTAGGAAGAAAAAAGTTATTAGTTGGATCAAGAAAAGAAGGAAGGTATTTGGTTGTGTCAAAATTAATTCCCTGAAATGATCCGATCTCGTCAAACAGTTCACGGGGAATTACCAGTACATTTTCATCTTCATATTTAGGCATTATTAATAATTGATAGCGGTCCAGACACGTACTGGCAAGAGGATGCTTAATTTGTGTTTTCTTCGTAATCTTTTATTCCTAGTAAGGTTGGGTTTTTGATTGGAATTTTACTTTTATTCTTTGGGATGGGCACCGAACTCAACCATTCGTTTTCTGGAATTTCCCATATTCTCAGGGACCTTTTTCTGTACAGAGGCCCCATCCAAATGGTCGACATAGGATCAATTCTATCTTCATTAATTTCTAAGTTAAATTGAAATGCATAGTGAAATCGTCCCCCTATAAGATTTCCGGCATTTGATTTTCTCTTCTCGCATAAGTAAATAATTCCTTTTATCTCGTTTTCTGTATGAAAATCGAATAGTGGGTAACGGAATTCCCATGACTTTTCGTGTTCGGTTTCGATTAACTTTACTGAGTCAGTAATCTTATCTTTGGTCCAATGGAACTTCCCTGAATTTTTGGTGACATAAATTCCATCCATTCGTTCTTTTTTCCAAAAATACTCAGCTGTGTTAGGTGACCTTTTAATGGCAACTCTAATGAAAAGATTTTCGGCTGAAAT
>JABGYE010000329.1:0-7109 GCA_018675395.1 Akkermansiaceae bacterium | reverse complement strand
GAGACGGTAAGAATGACTCAACACTATGGTCTTGATAAGAGTCTTTATAGACCAATTCATATCTCCTGCAAAACGTAAGGCAAGATGATCTAATAGCTGTGGGTGACTAGGCCTTTCTCCACTATGGCCAAAGTTATCAACGGTCCTAACAATGCCTTTACCAAATAAATGATGCCAAATACGGTTCACCATAACTCGTGAAGTGAGTGGATGTGATGGATCAGTCACCCATTGCGCAAACTCCAGTCGACCACTCGATTTGGCGGGAAGTTTAGGTTGAGTTCCATCTGTCAATACTTGGGGCACTCCACGAGGGATTTCAGCTCCACGGTTATCAACGTCACCACGTATTCGAACTTTGCAGTTACT
Organism: Akkermansiaceae bacterium; assembly: GCA_018675395.1. Classification (GTDB taxonomy): domain Bacteria; phylum Verrucomicrobiota; class Verrucomicrobiia; order Verrucomicrobiales; family DEV007; genus EC70. Next base: position 6,740 of record JABGYE010000329.1, on the reverse strand, counting down.
AATGTTTTGAGCATCACGTGCTCCCATCGCCAAGTTACCACTGATTGTAGTACCATTGACTCGCTCGTTAGAAAGGTTGCCTATCTGTTTCTCAAGTCGTTTGACTTGGCTTCTAATTTGCTTAATCCGTTGTTGAGTACGTTGGGGATTGAATTGTTTGGACTCATCAGCTGATACTTTTTTCTGCTTGGAGGCATTCGTTTTGCGAAAGACCTTAATCTTTTCAGTGAGGGATTTTGCTTCTTTTTTTAGCTTTGCAACTTGCCCCTGCAGCTTGATTTCTCTCGCGCTTGGTTGAGAAGGTTTATCAGACTTCTTTGAAGCAGGAGTTGCTGGGTTGTCACTTAATGATATTAATGTGTTACGATTGAGCTTGTTTCCTCCACCTTGCCTATTTCCATATCCAGAAAGCGTGTTTGTGCTTTTGAAGATGCCAGCCATTGCATAATAGTCAGTTGTCGGTATTGGATCAAACTTGTGATCATGGCAACGAGCGCAGCCTGTGGTCAAAGCCATGAATGCCCTGCCCGTTACATCTATCTGGTCATCAATGACATCAAGTTGAAACTTCTCCTTGTCGCGTTCATTAAGATCCATTGAACCCAACGCAAGGAACCCAGTAGCAATTAATTGCTCGTCGCTTTGCCGATTATCCTTCGATTGCAAAAGGTCGCCCGCAAGTTGCTCTGTAACAAACTGATTGTAAGGCTTGTCATTATTAAACGAATTAATGACATAATCCCTGTACTTCCAAGCAAAGGGGAATGGATGATTACGTGTACGTCCTACAGATTCACCATACCGAACTATGTCGAGCCAATGTCTACCCCAGCGTTCTCCAAAGTGCTTTGAACTAAGTAGACGGTTAACTACTTTCTCGAGGGCTAACTGTACTGATGAAGGATCGTTAACAAAATCTCTTATCTCCTGGGGAGTTGGCGGCAACCCAACTACATCATAAGTTACACGACGAATCAAAGTGGCTCGATCCGCATCAGCGACAGGAGCCAATTGCTCTGTTGATAACTTATGTAAAATGTACCTATCAATTGAATCATTAACCCAACTCTCATCCTTTACATCCGGTAACGTTGAAGATCTAGCAGGCTGAAATGACCAAAACTTACGACCTTCAGCGATATCAATCTTTGATTGATCTGGCTTGATTGACGTTCCATCGCGAGGATCAGGCGCTCCCATTGATACCCACTTTTTGAGATTTTCTATCTCGGAGGATGACAGCTTATATTTAGGAGGCATTGCAAAATCTGGATCTTTCTGCTCGATGGCCTCTATAAGAATGCTTTCAGAAACCTTTCCAGGAATTACTGCTGGTCCAGAATCTCCTCCGTCAATCCAACCAGCCTGAGAGTCAAGAACTAGACCCCCTTTGTCTTCACCCTTAGAACTGGAGTGACACTTGTAACAATGCTTAGCAAGCAATGGTCTTACTGACTTTTCAAAAAATGCTAGACCTTCCGTTGTTAGTTCTTCGGCTTTTGCGTTAAAAGCAACAAGACTAAACAAAAGGAGTGTTGCGCAAAGAAAAAGGCTCTTCATTAAAGATCGTCTGCAAATATTATACATATTATAGCACTACTTTCTCAACATCAAACCCTTGAAGTTTACACGTAAAAAAGATCATAAATTGATATAAATTAAGGGTAATGAGTAAATAAAAAAATTAATCATACTCGTCCGCTAACCAATCAAAAACAACTTCACCATTTTCCTCCCACAATTCATACGAACCTTCAATAGCTTCACCATTATTAAACTCCCATCGGCCCCACTTGTTGCCATTTTTGTGCCACCATTCTTCAGGACCATGTCTTCTGCCGTTCTTAAATTCAGTTCGCATAAAAGTTTTGCCATTGCTGTACAAACGAATTCGCGGACCATCCAATTTTCCATTCTTAACACATGCGCTATAATATAACTGCTTAGTCCCATCTCTGTAGCCAAGAATTTTACCCGAGTACAACTTTTGAGTTGATTTAAGATACATGTCATTAGGCCAACGGAATTCAATGTCAGTTAGGTTCACATGCCTATTCGTACATGCAGTAAAAACAACAACTGGGATTATAAAAATGAATGCGATATTCCTCACAACTAAAATGTGCGCCCCACCCATGAAGAGAGAAACAATTAGTCAGGTCTATCAGACCACAAAATAGCCCTCTTCTAAAAACAATATATCACAAAGTCTTCAGATTAGAAGCCCAATGACACTGAGAATCAAATAACCTATACATTTTCTCATCAGAAAAGTTGATTATTATTTGGAGTCATATTTAAGTTTGTTTAACATGCTTAATAGTTCGATAGCTAAAGTCATTTTCTTCTTGGGATGGACTTACCTCACTTACTATTTTTATACATTGAACGCAATTCTTGCTGCGGCATTCTTCATTGCTTGTTTCCTTTATCTTGCACGATCAATGAGGAATGAAGAATAAGTAAACTAATCATGTAGATTAAATAGCCTACTTTACTATAACTGCTCGTGAAGGCCGGTCACCTACACGAAAGTACCCAATCGCTTTGCCGCCAATGTCATCAACTTGCGCAATCATCCACACTGCACCAGGGCGAGTTTGTCGTGTGAAAGTCGTACCAGGGTCAATGAGGACGTATGATTTTCGCCCTCCAGATCGATCCATCCAGAACAATTCAACCGGATGTGCTCTTTGGTTAACAAATACAACTTCAAAAGAATTTCCATCAGGATTCGATGCGGGTGCCTTTTTTCCTTTAATTAGGGGCATCCACTTTAACTGAGGGAACACATTAATGCTAGGTCTTACTAGCTTAGCAAATTTTGCTGGGGCACGTGAACGTAACCGCTTAAGTGTTGACTGGTGTAAATCCTCAGTGGCAAGATTTCGCCATTCATACGGATCAGTCTTGATATTATAGAGCTCCTCACCGCCATTAGCATACTTGATGTACCGCCAGTTCTTTGCGCTTATCCCAAAGCTACCAGGCGAATCAAGGTGTGTCGTAGCTACGTGCTCCCAGTTCGAATTCGGATTTGATAAAAGAGGCACAAGGCTAGGGCCATCATGAGCTTTGACAGGTTCAATGCCTGCTAATTCTAAAAGAGTCGGAGCCAAACTAAGTAAACTCACAGGTTGATCGCAAGTCCCTGGAACAGTTCCTTTGGAAAGGGATGAAACTCCTTTAGGTACACGAATAAATAATGGCACCCTAGTACAAGCTCTCCATCCTGTAAATTTCTGCCAGTGCTGCTTTTCTCCAAGGTGCCAGCCGTGATCTGACCATAAAACAACAATCGTATTATCTGAGTTTGGGCCCTTTGCTAGACTTTCAAGAACGCGCCCGAGCATCGTGTCAGCAAAATAAATTGATGCGAGATAACCTTGCACCGCGTTCTTCCACTGTTTGTTTTTGCGGATATGGGAAAAGTAACGGTTCGGACCTAGCCTTTTTGCTTCGTCAGGAAGATCATTTAAGTCATCCTCACGATAACCAGGGGGCAATTGAATTTGTTCAATAGGAAAAGCATCAAAATATTTCTTAGGGACGAACCAAGGCTCGTGGGGCCGATAAATGCCACAGGCCAGAAAAAATGGTTTTTCGTGTTTTTTTAAAAGTTCTTTTCCTACCCATTCAGAAACCAGGTAATCACCACCAAACTGCTGATCAGTTGCATCGAGTGCTCCCCAATCAGTTTCCACGTACTGCCATGGACCGCCACGGGGAAGATTTACCGGCCGCTTGTCCGGGTAAAGCGTTCTCGGAAATGGATTCTCAGTTTCTTTCGGTGGAAAATACTCATCCCATGACCGCTGATCGATGAAGTAGTGTAACATCTTGCCTGATCCGATGGCTCTGTATCCAGATCGTGAAAAAGTTTTTGGTAATAACTCTGTTTTTGGAAGTACCTGCCTCATACTCTGGCCGTTCTTATATAGCCCAGATCGATGAGGCGATATTCCAGTGAATATTGCAGTCCGTGAGGGATTGCATGACGGTGCAGCGCAATGTGCATTGGAAAAAAGAACACCAGACTTTGCTAATTGATCAAGGTTGGGCGTCCGTGCCTGAGGGTGCCCCCCGAGACATCCTACCCAATCATTTAAATCGTCTATGGCAATGAAAAGGACGTTAGGCTTAGCTGATAAACATGTGACGAAGGAATGAACAAATATTGTAAAAATAATAAAAACTTTCATTGATCATCGATGCTGCACAAAAAAGGCATCCTATTAGTAAGATTGTTCGTCATCTTGAATGTCGATTACTGAGCCAAGACCAAGTTTATTATAAATCTTCCCCATGATTCTTAACATTACGTAGCAGACAAATTCAACCAATAGAAAATCCCAACCCCTGATCCCTAAAATATAACACAAGATTGGGACAATAAATACAAGCAATAACCAATAGAGTATAATCATATCAAATATCTTCTCTTTCCTGGTCTTTTCTTTACTAGCCTTTTTTAAAGCAGATTTATCTTTGTCATATTTTCCTATAATAGTATTCAGTAAAACCCAGACTAACGCGAAGCAGATTAAAATTAAGGTTACTTCAACTGAACGAAAAGCGCTCATATCAAAGCCCTCCCGCTTCTCTATTCCCCAACAAATAAAATATCCGACAACTCCTGCCAGAGTCCAAACCATAAAAAGATATCTGGCAAAATAGAGATTTCTCACACTAATCTTTTCCTGTGATTTTTTTTGTAACCTTTGAAATTAATAGTGCTACCCCTCCTACTAAACAGAGCAGCAATCCAATTATTATTAATCCAGCAGCATTCATTCCATCCCCTACAGCAATCAGGCCACCCATTAATACAAATCCACCAGTTAACAGACACCAACAACCACTCTTATCCAACGATGATGGCTGTGGTAATGAGGGAACTTTATTTGAATTTAAGCCAATTTCTTTGGCTTTAGCCCCTATTAAATCCTTACGGGCATTAAGGGTGTTAAGAAGACGCAATCGGTTTTCTGATTTTGATCTCTCATCCTCGGATTGTTGATTAATCCGTTCAGTTTCTGCCCCTATTATTTCGGACTCAAGCTCAAGTAATTCGGCTTCAAGTTCGATCGCCTCAGCTTCAAGTTCGATCGCCTCAGCTTCAAGATCAATGGCTTCTGCCTCAAGTTCAATGGGGGGAATAGTATTGGCACCTACTGCAGGCGAACTCGGTTCTGAAACTTCACAAAACTCACTTTGAGAAATTAATTTTCCAAACATGGCTCTCTGATAAAGAGCATCATAATCAATGAACTTCACATTAACTTCAAAGTCTTCCCCTGACTCAAATGACTCAACTAAAGAGTTTTCTTCAGATGAAAAGAGTAAACAAATTTCAACCTCCCAGTTTTCAACATTACAAACTACAGAGTACCCATCATTGTAAGCTTCATCCTTCTGAGCACCAAAAGATTTAGCAGCAGACACAAAACTAAGACTCAATGGTAAAACAGCATCCTTGTATGGCTCAAACAAAGACACCACCTCAGAAGTAAGGAGGCGCTTTTCGCGTAACTCCTTAAGAGAATTCATTAGTTGCTCCTTTTGTGTTATATCTTGTGACATAAGGTTCACGCAAAGTTCGTTCGTATAATCGGAAGGCTCGTCGATTATTAAAAAATGTAAGTTAATTGTACAAAAATAATACTATGAATGCACTCAAACGTTGAACACTTTACGCAAGCACAACATCCATGTCATTAACGTAACCACAGATATAGAAAGCATACACTGCTAACCTAAAAACGTTTTTTACACCCTTCACCTCCATGACACATCTGAAAACAAGGACACTTCTGACAATCTCGCTAATCATTGCAACTTCGGGTTTTAGTGCAGGAAAACCTAACATTTTATTCATCACCGTGGACGACATGAATGACTGGATTGGTTGCCATGGAACCAATCCAGCTGCAATTACTCCAAATATTGATCGTTTAGCCAAACGCGGAGTTAATTTTATCAATGCCCATACCGCCGGTGTCTTCTGTGCACCTTCAAGGGCCGCTATATTTTCCGGACAATTCGCTTCCACCACGGGATGTTACGACAGCGCTCTATACTTTGTTGATCATCCACAGATACGCCCCCTACAAAAAAGCTTCAAGATCGCCGGTTACCGTACTATGGGAACTGGCAAACATTTCCATCATCCCGCAGGGGCTGTTGACCTGCGCGGCTGGGACGATTTTCATGTCCGCACCCAACGGCAAAGGGAAACTGGATATCCGATGGATTCCTGGTCGAATGAGGTTCCCTTCCCTGACCCGAGACCCTACGGAACTTATCAACGAACACCCGGTGCCCCTAGGATAGCAACTCTGAAATAACATGCCCATGAACATCTGTCAGGCGACGTTGAATGCCGTTATGGTAGAACGTCAACAGTTCGTGATCGATCCCGAGCAGGTGGAGCGCAGTGGCATGGAAATCATAGGAGTAAGTCGGATTAACTGTCGCCTTCCAGCCCAATTCATCAGTTTCGCCATAGCTGATGCCTCCCTTTATACCACCACCGGCCAGCCACGCGGTGAAGGCATCCGCATTATGATCCCGCCCCTTGCCATCATTACCTTGGGCGGCTGGTTGGCGTCCAAATTCTGTAGTGCAGATCACTAAAGTTTCATCCAGCAGCCCGCGCCCCTTGAGATCCTTGAGCAAAGCCGCGGCACCGCCATCGAGCACTCGCCCCCAGTAGCCATGATCACGCGGTAGATCTTCGT
>JABGYE010000076.1:0-3696 GCA_018675395.1 Akkermansiaceae bacterium | reverse complement strand
TGCTTCCGTAAGTTAATCCTCCTTTAACACCGCCCCCCGCCATGAGTACAGTGAAAGCGTTCGGATGATGGTCCCGTCCCGTGTTCGCTGCCCTTCCTCTGCGGTTTTCGCCTAGTGGAGTCCTACCGAATTCACCGGCCCAGACAATCAAAGTTTCATCAAGGAGTCCTCTTTCTTTCAGGTCATTTATAAGTGCAGCGACGGGCTGGTCTGACATTCCGGCATTGAATTCAAGTTCTTGATTGAGGTTCGAGTGATGGTCCCATGAGGCATGAATAATATTGATGAATCGAACGCCTCTTTCGACCATTCTTCTTGCCAATAAACAGTTCCGAGAAAAATCAGCATAAGCGTTCCCGTTACCTTTGCCACGGCCTCCGCCCTTCGGGACAGCTCTATTGACTCCGTACGAATCAAGGGTCGTTATTTTTTCTTTTGATAGATTCACAAGTTCAGGGGCCGCAGATTGCATTCTGAAGGCCAATTCATAGTTGGCAATCCTGCTTATTATTTCAGGATCTTTATTCGTGTTGTGGTGTGTTTTATTTAGCGACTGGAGCGTATCTAGACCCGCACGCTGAAGTTCATTGGGAAGTCCTTTAGGATTCTCAAGATTAAGTAGCGGGTTGCTGCCATTGCGAAAACGTACCCCAGCGTAATTTGAAGGCAGGAAGCCGCTTTGCCAAAGAGTTGCTCCTCCGCTCGACCCTCGGCCAGCTGTCAATACGATGTATCCTGGAAGATTTTGATTCTCTGTTCCTAGTCCGTAGTTTAGCCATGAACCAGTTGATGGGAGGCCGAAACGCGCTTCGCCGCATTGCATCTGTAGCTGGCCCGGATGATGGTTGAACTGATCGGTATGCATGGAACGAACCATGCAGATATCATCAGCGCATGTCGCGGTCCTTGGGAGAAGGTCAGAGAACCACATTCCTGATTTGCCATGTTGCTTAAATTTTCTTGGAGAGCCCATGAGTACTGCTGATTCTTTTTGAAGAAACGCAAAGCGTTTCCCCTTGAGCAGTTCAGCGTTCATCTTTTGCCCATTCAATTCATTGAGTTTGGGTTTATAATCGAACAGATCCAGTTGTGAAGGTGCCCCGGCCATGAATATAAAAATGCAATTCTTTGCCCTTGGAGCAAAGTGAGGTCTTGTTCCAAGACTTTTTTGTTTGGGAGAATTTGCTGCAAGTTCCTTAGAGAGCATATGATGCAGCGCAACGCCTCCAATTCCTGATGCTGAGGTCGTCAGAAAATCACGTCTTGTGTCACTGGTAAATTGATGGGAGTTCATTCTCGGTTGATGGTTTCGTCTAGATTTAGAAGAATGCGAGTAACTGCTATCCAAGAAGCAGTTTCATTGTCGCTTATTATTTCGCAAGAATATGAGCCTACCATTTTTTTTGCTTCTTCTGTATTTACAGAATAATAGGACCGGCTCTTTTGTAGGAGTTTTATTATTTCATGGGTCTCTTGAGGTGATGGGTTCCTTGCAACACATCGAACAAAAGAGGAGTTGATTCGTTCCTGATCGTCATTACATGATTTATCTGAGAGTATTCTTTTCGCAAATGCTTGAGCCGCTTCATGAAACACTTCATTGCCTAGTGTTGCTAGTGCCATGATTGGAGTGTTGGATTTGTTTCGCTTTGCTATAGTGACATTGGCGTTAGGGCAATCAAAGGTGATCAGATTAGGATCTGGGGCGGTTCTTTTGAAAAAGGTGTACATACCTCGCCGGTAACGGTCGTCACCGTTGCTGGTTTTCCATTTGAAACTTCCCGCGAAACTCTGTTCGGCGACTCCTTTCGGTATTGGTGGAAATACACTAGGTCCTCCGACCTTATGTTTTAATTGTCCTGATATTGATAAAAATAAATCTCGAATGATTTCTCCGTCAGCCCGGAACCGGTTTTGTCTATGGAATAATTTATTATCAGGATCAATCTGATCGGGTCTTTTTTTTCGGTTCGTAGTTTGCTTATACGTGTCGGACATGACTACGTATTTAATTAGTTTTTTCCTGCTCCAATTCATATCTATGAATTTTTCTGCAAGATGATCGAGAAGTGCGAGGTGAACTGGAGGTGTGGATCTTGTGCCGAAATCTGCTTTTTGTTCAGTCAGACCTTTCCCAAAAAGTCGATACCAGATGTCGTTGACAGCAACCCTTGTTGAGAGAGGATTTTTTTTATTAACTAGCCATCGCGCAAGATCTAGACGGTTTAATTTTTTGTTGTTGGATATTTGGATGGGGGGTAAGGAACCAGGGCCTAATGGTAAGATTTCCCCTTCTTCTTTAATAGGTTGCAGGAAATCGCCTCGGCGGAAGATATAAGTTTTACGATCTTTCTGTCGCAAAACTCTTACTTTTATTGTGCCATCCTCGAACCCTTTAGTGACTTCTGTTTCGCTTTCATCTGTATTATTAAAGAATGCATAAAACTGATAAAAATCGCGTTGACTGATCGGATCATAAGGGTGGTCGTGGCATTGGGCGCATTCAAGAGTGAGTCCTAGCCAGACCGAGGCTGTAGTATTGGAACGGTCAATTGTTCTTTTGGTTCGATCCTCTTCGGCGTCGACTCCTCCTTCTCGATTATATAAGGTCTGACGGTGAAAGGCAGTTGCTAGGTACTGTTCAGGCGTGGCATTTGGTAGAAGATCTCCCGCAAGTTGTTCGGTTGTGAACTGATCAAAGGGCATGTCGGAATTGATTGAATCGATGACCCACTTTCTCCAGCGCCAGGCGTTCGGTCTGTTATTGTCCTTTTCATAGCCGTCCGAGTCAGCGTACCGGGCCCCATCTAACCAGTGCCTGGCCCACCTTTCTCCGAAGTGAAGAGAGTTAAGGAGTTTTTCAACGAGCCTTTCATATGCATCAGATGAATCATCTGATTCGAAAGATAATATTTCTTCAGGTCCAGGGGGGAGTCCCAGAAGGTCTAATGAGAGTCTTCTAATCAGAGTCCTTTTATCAGCGATTGGATTGTGGTGCAATTTGGATGGTTTAAGGCTTTCTTTAACGATACTGTCAATTGTTTGCTTCTTTTCCGTGGTTTCTTTGAGAGATTTGAAGGACCAATGCTTTGGCCATTTTGCTCCTTCTTTGACCCATTGATTCAGAGTTGTTATCTGTTCTTTCTTTAACGGGTTTTTGGGTGGCATCCTTTTCTCTTTGTCTGTGTGACTAATGCGCCTGATCAATTCACTTTTTTCTGGATTCCCGGATACGATGGGAATGAGTCCGGATTCTGATGCGCTGAAAACGCTTTCTTTGTTGATTAAGTTAAGTTCAGCCTTTGCGCGAATTCCTCCGTGGCATTTTGTGCAATGAGCATTGAGAATTGGCCTAACATCACGAGTGAAGTCAATGTCAGCATTCGTTTTTGCCCATGAAAAAACAATAAGGGCTGAGCATATAGCGGTTGCGACTTTCATTCTCTAGTGATTTAACTTATAGCAATGATAATGAATGGATCTATTTTTTGGTAATTTCTTTTTATGATTATTGATGCACATATGCATATATGGAAGCGAATAAGAGGTTGCGTTAGAAATGAGCAGCCGGTCCGGCCTGTCGGTTCGGGAAAGATTCGCATAGGTGACCAGGAAATGTTGGGTATGCCGGCTTCTTTTGTCGATTGTTCAGCCCTCGCTGAATATGTTTTGGCTGAATTTGATTCGGCGGGGGTC
>JABGYE010000190.1:0-13092 GCA_018675395.1 Akkermansiaceae bacterium | reverse complement strand
CACCGGGAAGGGTTGCTCGGCAAGTTGATCGCCTAATCGGAATCACTTTACTACCAGAATCTATTGTCCCCTGGCGAGACATGACGGGAATCATTGATGCACCCAGGGCACTTGACTTGCACCTGAACAGCTTCCCCGAGAAGGAACTATCGAGCCTTCGAAAAATACAAGAGCGTTCGTTCAACCGTGAAAACTTAGAGCCAGACTTCACTAACCAAAGAGCTCTAGATCTTTTCAGACGTTATCCATGGTCAGAAAGCGCTCACAAAACACTTCTGAGAACTGCTAACCGGAGTCTCATTGCGGGGCACGCACTTGCGGCTCTACGAAGTTTTGAAGATTTGATAGATCACGCGGACGATCCTAAAATTATCAAATTTGCAAGGACCGGAAAATGGATTGCTCTGTCCATGGTCGGAGATCGAGATTCACTAGAAAAAGAAATTAAAGGCTCTGACCCTGATCAAGAAATGGTCTGGATGGATGAAACTCTTAAGGCAATTGATCTTGGCAAGCAGCTCCTAAGCACAATACCAGAAAAGAAAGCTGACCCAGAACCTTTACCACTGAGCGAACTGAATCCTAAAGTAATCCAAATCCCTGCCGTCACCCCTTGGTTTGGCGGAGGCCATACCGGAGGAATGGCACTAGATGCTCAAGTCATTGAAAATAACCTCCTGATCTCCAGTCGCAATCATTTGGCACTCTATAACATTAATGACACATCAAAATCAATCTGGTCTCAGCCAAGATTACCAATGAATGATGACCGGTCCAAACGTAACATCTTACCGGGCTATTTCGTTCCCGAAATTAAGAACCAGACAATCTACACACGCTGGGGATTTAAGGCCATACCTCAAGGAATCGCAGCTTTCGATTTAGCATCAGGAAAAGCCAAATGGCTCTATGACGATTTCGGTTTCGGACCAGGGCAAAACCCAAACATTATACCGATCAGCGATCCTGTCATTTCTGACGGGCTTATCTATGTTCTTATCTGGAGTTCCCACGGAGGACAAACCGTTCAACTCGCCTGTATTGAGGAAGCGACCCAATCCCTAGTATGGATAAGCACCATTGCTCAGGCCGGAAAGTCCAGCGACATCATTGGAAATATGGAAAAGGCTCGCGATGTGACAAGGACTTTCGGCAACAGAGTAAGTCTGGACTCGGGATCAATCTACGTAAACAGCAACGCAGGCCTGATCGCCCGCTGTGACCCTAGGGATGGAAGACCGGATTGGATTCACTATTACAATAACAGCCCGGGCCCAGGCGCCGGAGCCCTAGGAAGTCATCCGATCATCATTGATGATCTGGTCATATGCATGACAAAGGATTCAGGAAAGGTCTTCGCTTTACAAGCTGAAACCGGGAAGGTTATTTGGGAAAATAACTTGGCCTTAGGAATTGAGTATCTAGGAAAATATGGGAATCATCTCATCGTCAGAGGCCAATTCTCTTTAGCTGCAATTGACATCAAATCAGGAGAAACGAGCTGGCACACAAAAGTTCCAGAAAGATCGATCGGACGATCACAGATGATCGGTTCCTCCATATATCTTGCCAGTACAACAGAAATTACGGAATTTGATGCAGTCACTGGGGCAATCAAAGGTTCAAGACAATGGGATCAAAACATGGGGCAACCACTCTCTTACCTGATCAATAATAATTCAATTTATGTGATTGGCGACAGCCCATCGACAAGTGGAGGAATTGCCATCTCGGAACCACTCAATCCTAATGCCGTGCCCGCCAATAAGAGTCTATCTTCAAATATAAAGAGGCAATGGACACTCATGCGGAATGATGCCCAAATCATTAGAGCCCCTCACAGTTCATCACTGGCAAATCATGCTTTTATTCTGAGTGAAGGATTACTGGAGTGCGTGGAAATCTCATCAAAAGGTGTATTGAAATGGAGAAAGTTCATAAATGCAATCCAACCGGCATTTCAAGTGATTGACAATAAATTACTGCTCCTTACAGGAGCAGGTGAGAACAGGCACGCTGTTGCCTTCGATGGGATGAGCGGGAAAATCGTCTGGGAAACAAAGGTTCCTGCCCAAGCCAATTCCATGATGAAGTGTGGAGACGTAGGGCTCATGCATGACAAGAGAACTGTCCTCTTTGCTTTTGATCCGAAGACAGGGAAACGATTATGGGAAAGGCGAGTCGCTTTCGGCAATCACACTATTCCTCAATGGGATGGGCAAAAGATTCACGTTTTCCAGACATCAATGGGACGAGCTCCCTGGCATCTAGAAATAGAGCCTAAGAGCGGCCAATTAATTAATGACTATGATGTCAACATCACTAATGACGGACAAAACTACTCGGACGGAAAATTGATAGGCAAAGGCTATTACGAAATTAAATTCAATCAGGTCAAAGCAAGATACTTCAGGCTGGTAATGCTTTCAGAAGTGAACGGGATGGGATGGTCCTCGGCTTCGGAAATTCACCTTGGTGGTGAAGACGGGGTCAATATTGATCGGTCCACTTGGAGAGCTCATTACTCTGACAGTTACGAGCCAAAGTCCAGAATGAACACTGACCTGAAGAATGTCTTTGATGGAAACCCCAGCACATGGTGGCACACCCAATGGATAGGAAAGATTCCTCCTCATCCTCACGAAATGCAAATTGACCTTGGAAAAGAATCCACATTCAAGTCACTCCGATACCTTCCCGCGGTCATCATTAACAATAACGGTATGATCAGTGAATACGAACTCTATGCTAGTAATGACCCAAGCCAATGGGGGGAACCAGTAGCTAAAGGAATCATGGTCAGGAAACTCTTCATTGATAAGGCCCAATTTTTTGATGGCGGCGTTGTTTTGGAAACAAGGGACCGCAAACACGGCAACCGTAATCTCTACAGATACGTGTTGGACGGGAAAAAAGCCACTCCGTTTGCGATTAATCATGAAATGATCAGCTGCCATGGAAAATACATGCTGTCTCTGACAAGAAACGAAAAAAATCAGGAGGTGTTTGTAATCCTCAAACCGGAGGACCCCTCCTATAGATTTGAAATCGGATCCGGAATTCCCTTCGACAGGAACCGTATCATCATAGAAAATGACATCTTATGTTTACCAAGCCACAAACTAGTCATAGCTAATCTAGCTGAAAAAAGATTTATCGTAAGCCCGACCGCCGAAAATTCTCCAGTCGATCAACATGGATTCTTCGTTAGAACTGCCCAAAATAAACTAATGAAAATCTTCAATGGAGGAAACAAAGGAGCTCCTATGTACTTTGTCGATATGAATACGGGTAACACACAGCAATCAATTATTACAGAACAGACCGAAGCCGTGAGGGACCTTTCCCCCCAACACATTGATCCTAACCCTAAATTTGACAAGATCCTTCTCTTAAGGAGCGATCTTGGTATCAGTGCTTACACTTCAAACTAATTAATCTTGCATCATCCAACCGGCAAGGATGGGTCATGAAAGATTTTTACATCAATATCGGAAGAGCCAATAATATCTTGGGCCCTCTTGAGCGCGTTCTTAGTCGCCAAATTAGGATTCCCAAAGGACCCGGGGAAAATATTTTCCTTTCCTATAAAATCAACTGCTCCGGAACGTTGCAGTACCCTGTAAACATCTTTCATTACGCCACTGATGATAAGTTCACGACCATTACCTTTCATAAAATCAACCAGCTCTTCTAACGCAATGACACTCGTTGCATCCAAGTGCCTAGCGTTCTTCATCCGAAGTATAATAACTTTAAGGTTAGAATCACTGGCCGTTGCCTGGATCTGACTACGGAAAAGTTCAGCCGCACCAAAGAAAAGTTCACCTTCAACGTGGACAATGGAAATTGCAGGCAAACTACGACTGTCCCCGCTTTTAATTTCATTAAGCTGACCACTTGATCCAAAATCATACTCAACAAGCTCAGGTCGGGCTGCCTGCCTCAAGAACAGAGCCACTGCCGTTCCGGCCCCAATAAAAATTGCTACATGTAGCGGCATAATGAGAGCAGAAATGAATGTCACTAAAAAAGTGGCCGCATCCGAGCGAGTAGACAGAAGGCAAATCAAAACTTGCTTCCAATTAATGAGCGTCATTGCCACAGCAATGACAAGAGCAGCAAGTGCGCACTTCGGAATATAATTAACAAAATCAACCTTAAGAAAAACCCAAAGACCGATTCCACAAAACAAAGCAGAAAAAACACTAGAGAATTTTGTTACTGCACCACTGGAGTAATTAAGGGCCGAACGGGTCAGTGAGCCTGATGCTACCATCCCGCTCAGGAAGGCACACCCTACATTTGCTATTCCAGATCCAAACATATCACTATTCATCTTCAACTCTTCCCCGGTACGGGAAACCAGAGATTTGGACACCACGGATATCTCAAGAGCAACCAGAAAAGCCAATCCAAAAGCAATGCCCGATAATTCTGTTATTTTATCAAAGAGGCCTGAGCCAATCAGGATCGAACAATCAGGAAGGATCCCTCTTCCTTCTTGTTGATCATTAAAAGTATCGATATCTAATGAATCCGATAAAAAGTAATTCACAACAGAAGCCACTAAAAGACTAAGAGCAAAAGTCGGTAAGGCCTTGAAGGATTTACGCAAAACACAATAAAATGCAAAAGTCCCCAGACCAAGGAACACGGCAGCAAAATTAGACTCACTAATCCGTGATACAGTTCCGACAAAAATCGTAAAGAAAGATCTCCCCTCTCTGACAGGATCGATACCAAGAACATAGCTGAACTGATTGGCAATGATTAGTAACGCAGCACCAGCAACATAACCAATGATAACAGATCGGCTCACATACTGAATAAGATCTCCCACTTTAAAAATCGCACCCGTTATTAAAAGAACAGCCACCATGATGACCACTAACGGCATATGGCTAGCAGCCGAAGAAGGATCAGGGTATGCAAGAAAATAACTGAAAATCATAAATGCTGTCGCATTTGTGGGCCCAAGAATAGGATACCTAGACCCCGAAAATAGAGGCGCCAGCAAAGCTGCAACAATCGAACACGTGATACCGAATTGAATCGGAAGGCCAGCTACTAGCGCATAGGCCATCCCTTGAGGGAATGCCAGTAATGCAACATTAATTCCTGATCTCAAATCCTTTGAAATCATATTTGAAACTTTGCCCCCATCTGGATCTGGCCTTGAAGCAACTGGATGATCAGCTGAGATCGACATGCGTCTGAGCAATTGCATAGCTGACCGGAGGACACGTATCGTCCTTCGAGAAAAATAATGCCGAAAAGAATTCTTAGAGCGCATATTGCGGTCAGGGCGCAATTAATATCTTTTCACCCTAGGTATACCGCAAGGCATTTATTTATTTTAAATGATTTCAAGATCAAAGAAATCCCGAAACACTTCCAAATATACCTGCCGCTTAAAGTCCGCGACCCACTCCAAATTGAATTCCTCAGGATAAATCCAGCAATAGTTTGTAAATTCAGGCTTATTCGAACCCAGATCGATGTCCTTACTTTTGCCACTAAATCTGCACCTGAAGTAAGTTTGTTCCTGACCGAGATAGTGTTTCCATTTGGCATGCCTCTTGTCAAAATCATAACGGTACCCTTCACGTTCCTCTATGATTTCATAGAATTTCGCAGAAAGACCTATTTCTTCCCTCACTTCACGATGAAGGGCCTCGACTGGCTCCTCGCCCTCATCCACTCCTCCTTGAGGAAACTGCCATGAATTTTCACAATCTGATCTCTGACAAATGAGGATCTTTCCGCTTTTTCTCTCAAGGATAAGAGCAACATTTTTTCTATACTCTTTCCCAGAATGTTGCTTTTGAGAAACTTTGGAAGACTTTGACACAAATTAAGGTTAGGAAACTGATCATTTTATCGAAAAAAATCAAGTGCATAGATCCCTACTTTTGAAACTATCAGTATTGGGAATCATTGTGGTTATTTTCTTCGGCATTCAAACTATTCGCTGGTCTGGGCAAAAAGGAGCAAAGAGAGCGCATGAACATTTTATCCAGTATCTTTCCGATCGTCGTTGGAGCAAATGCTCTCAAATGATATCTGAACAATATGATGATCAATGGAAATTTAATCGAAATGACATATCTCTAGCATTGAGAGACTTTGGACGACATTTCTACATATCTTTAAGTGTTGATTGGAAAACAATATCCATTACAGAAACAGGAAGTTCATACAACATAATAGGAACTATGAAAATCGAGGGATCTGGCAACCCTGTAACCGGTCACATCATTAAAGAGGCGAGGCCATATCTACTCGATCCCTTCACTTTTACTTGGTCTCGATCCGGCATTATGCCTTGGTCTTGGAAGCTGAGAAAAATAAAACATTCCAGCATAAAGGTCCCTTCAAGCTATGTTCCTGGAGACGAATCGCGTTCGTTCAAATGGTAACTTTGACAAAGTGGCCTCCTCACCGCATAATTAAATATAAATTTAATTGGGGAAACTATCATGAAAAAAACTATTCTCGCTCTCCTAGCTCCTACTCTTCTATGCATCAACGCTCTTGGGCAAGGCGCAGAAAAGAAAACAGACTCTTCTTCCAATTCTATTCCGACTAGATTCTGGAAAGCATCACTACCTGGAGGAGAATACATGGTTTCACTGAGTAGTATCTCCTCAATCGCAAAACATACCTACGTAGTAGATGGAGCAGCTAGAGTATACGAGGTCACAGTAGCCGACAAAAGCTCCGCCATCGCAAGATTTTATTACATCGAACCGGTCACTGACCAATCACCTCTGAATGTTGGTCAGGTTGTCATTGACAGAATTAAGGGAGCCTCAAAGGAAGCCACTAACCGGGTCGGCGCCGGAGATGTGTGGGATCAAGTAGTTAAAAATTATCCCAGCACAACTCACTCTAAGACAATGGAATTCCGTCTGACTGTCCGCTCAAACATTGATGGCCTCTATGAGAGCGTGGCCCGCGCATGGGAAAAAGGAAAGGGTGAGAATTTTAAGATTATTACAAAATAAAATATCCCGCCATTTCAATAGCTATACAAAACTCACATCCATTTTAATAGCTTCATGGAGCACCTCCATGTATTTAGATTTAGGAATATCGATAGCTCCAAATTGACTGAGATGAGGCGTGGTCCACTGAGTGTCGAGTAAAATAAATTTCCGTTTCAGTAAATGTTCCACTAAGGTGACGAGCGCCACCTTTGAAGCGTCGCGCTCCTTTGAGAACATGGATTCTCCAAAAAAAGCTCCCCCAATCGCTACTCCATAGAGCCCTCCAGCCAGCTCACCTTCGAACCAGCATTCCACCGAATGAGCATATCCCCTCCCCTTTAGATTCAAATAACTCTCGCGCACCGTTTCATCAATCCAGGTCTCTTCACGCTCAGCGCATCCATCAATAACTTCACCGAAAGATGAATTGATACGAACATCAAAACGACCAGAACTCATGACTCTCTTCAAACTCTTGGGAACATGAAATGAATCGAGCGGAATAACGCCCCTAGGATCAGGACTAAACCAGCCAATTTCACCCTGCTCCATCGCCATAGGAAAAATTCCCATCCGGTAAGCTTGCAGTAAAAATTCTGGATTTATTGAAGACACTATAGAAACTTAAACAATAACACTGATCCTTGTAAGACAAGGCTTTCAATGGCATTAAAATAGATAAACTGTTCCCTATAACCAAATAATTTTTAATGGAAAATAATAATGCTCAGGATGAAAGCTCCGTTGAGGTCCGTTGTTACTTCGTGCGTCACCGGAACGCACTCGCAGTGAGAGGGAATTTTGGCCCTGTTTATATGGATCATTATCTTCACCTGATGCAGCACCAAATAGCTACGAGCCCTGAAAAGGATCAAAAAATAAAAGATGCATTGGCAGGCATTGCCCTACACCTTGCCTCGAGGCCCTGGGACGAGGTTAGTGCATGGACCATTCACTTTTGTGAACCTCTAATGAACCTGTTCGTTACCGGTAACAGCAACGAAGGTAACATCATAGGCAGATTATTTACTGAAGGAATTAGAGACGATAAAACGAACCTTTTCATTACTCAGATCAATAATTTCCCAAAGGAACCGAGGCGCAGTGCAATTGATTTCAAACCCTCAGCAAGCATCTTCCAAATAATTCAGGAATATTACAAACAAAGTGAACAGAGAACTGCTAGATTTTTTAATTATTCAGAAGAAGAATTTGTTTTCATCTCAGCTCAGCCTGAGTGCGATGAGGATTGGCTACTCTCTTTAAATGATGAGGCAATCAGAAGTCTCGATAAAGATGAAGAGTTAAGCTTGCTCGAAAAACGGTATTACAGTTACAAGTGCGGCTGCACAAAAGAGCGTATCATTAACGCCCTAGCGACAACGTCCAAGGATGAGGTTTTAGGCGACAAAGAAAGCGTGAATATTGAATGCCCCCGCTGCGCGGCGATCACTGTAATCTCCTCGGAAGATTTCGATCAAATGAAAGACGAAGTCTAATTTTCGTTGGTCTGTGGAATACGAATATCTTCAACTAGTTGTTGAACCTCCGCAGGAGGATCCTTTGCCATTTTGGATACTATAAAAGCCACAGCAAAATTCACTATGGCTCCAACGGCACCGAAAGCATTTGGTGTAATGCCAAAGAACCAGTTTTCCTCCATACCTCCAATATAGGATGTGCCAGGAATAAACATGATGCCCTTGTGCTGGAACACATAAAGTAAAGTCACACCAAGGCCGGCAATCATTCCCGCAATGGCGCCCTCACGGTTCATTTTCTTCACAAAAATTCCCATCATCAGGACAGGAAATATTGATGAAGCCGCCAAACCAAAAGCAATGGCCACAGTTCCTGCAGCAAAGTCAGGAGGATTAATACCAAAATATCCAGCAAGTAATATTGCTCCGACCATGGAGATCCGGCTCGCATTCAGCTCCTGTTTTTCAGTAATTTCCGGACGAAAGATCCCTTTAAGCAGATCATGGGAGATGGATGATGAAATCGCAAGTAACAGTCCAGCAGCTGTAGAGAGTGCTGCAGCCAATCCTCCAGCAACGACAAGAGCAACGACCCATCCTGGCAACTTTGCAATTTCAGGGTTTGCCAAGACTATAATATCCTTATCGACCTTGGTCATCTCATTGCCTTTCCAGCCGTACTCAGAAGCGACAGAAGTAAATGATTTATTAGCATCATCGTTATAATACTGGATCCGCCCGTCACCATTCTTATCCTCATGCTTGAGGAGCCCGGTCTTCTCCCAATTTTTAAACCATTCGGGACGTTTCTCATATTCAATGTTCCCGGAAACTTCCCCAACCTTATCCACCTGAATAGTCTTAGTGAAATTCAATCGAGCCATAGCAGCGACTGCCGGAGCCGTAGTGTAAAGAATAGCTATAAAAACCAAGGCCCAGCCCGCTGACAGACGAGCATCACTGACCTTCTTCACCGTAAAGAACCTAATAATAACATGAGGAAGACCCGCAGTGCCAATCATGAGGGAAAGGGTATAAGCAAACATGTTTAATTTACTTCCCATTACACTGTTAGTGTATTGACCAAAACCAAGATCAGTAATCACTGTGTCCAATTTCTGCAACAACGGAGTGCCATCTGATACGTTACCAATGAAGCCAAGTTGAGGGATCGGATTGCCAGTCAGTTCCAGCGAAATGAAAATAGCGGGGACCGTATATGCAAAGATAAGTACAACGTACTGAGCTATCTGTGTATACGTTATACCCTTCATCCCGCCAAGGACCGCATAGAAGAACACGATCCCCATTCCAATGAATAATCCAGTATTGTAATCCGTTTCAAGGAACCTTGAAAACGCAACTCCAACACCCTTCATCTGGCCTATAACATAGGTGACCGAGACAACTATAAGACAAAGAACAGCTACTAATCTCGCTGTTTTTGAATAAAAACGCTCCCCAATAAATTCAGGTACGGTAAATTTTCCATACTTGCGTAGATACGGGGCCACTAAGAAGGCCAGCAACACATAACCTCCTGTCCACCCCATAAGAAAAACTGATCCTCCGTAACCAGAAAAAGCAATGAGCCCTGCCATTGAAATGAAGGATGCGGCACTCATCCAGTCAGCGGCCGTGGCCATACCGTTGGCTATTGGACTGATATTCCCACCAGCAACATAAAATTCCTTAGTTGACTTGGCCTTGCTCCAGATGGCAATGCCTATGTAAACAGCAAAGGTAAAACCAACGATAAGATAGGTCCAATATTTGACGTCCATTATGACTGCTCCTCTCCATTGGCTTGAACTTCTTCCCTAACCTGCCCAGTGCCAGCAAACTCACGATCGAGCCGATTCATCAAACGAACATAAACAAAGATAAGAACCACAAACACATAAATGGAACCTTGCTGAGCCATCCAAAATCCGAACTGCGCTCCTCCAATTGAAATCTTATTCATTTGTTCAACAAAAAGAATTCCACAACCATAAGAAACAACAAACCACACTACTAATAATTTTAAGACACAAGTGGTATTTTTTTTCCAATATTCCTGCCTTGTCATCCCTGAACCTGAAGGAATCGAGGGATTTTCAGGTTCACTTTTTTGATCATTCATGGGGCTATATCTAAAAATATTTAAATAATTGTTAAATTACTTGGGGTAAAAAGCACTTAATCTTAACTTATTATTAATTCCAATACGTTGCTGTGTAAATCATTAACACGTAAACATTAGGAGAATAAAAATAGATTACTTCAAAGATGCCTGGAACTGAAACTAATAGGATGATCACAGATGATTTTACCCAACCGGGAACAAGACCCCCTTTCGGAGAAGAATGCCTTATCTTAATACCAAATAAAATCAGTAAATCCGACCTCTTGGCACTGGCCTCGGACATTATTGCTACTCAATCAAAACTGATCCTGCTACTTGATTCATCGCATCCAAGAAATGACGAACTGGGAATAGATTCAATCGATCCTCATTTCTACGGGCTGACCGAGGCCATTACTTCATTCGATTTCAGCTCCGGATCCGATGATGAGTTAAGATCCATTATTGAACCTTTCAAAAACAACGGCAATACAATCATTTATATTCCAGCTAAGGCCTCAGTTAGGAAAGGAGCTAATTTTCATTTCCCCTCCAATAATCTCAGAAAAATACTCAGCCTCGGCATTCCCAGTATTCCCCTCTTCATAGAAAGAATACGAGAGACTACGCTATCCATTGATAAGGAACAAGGCACAATCCATTCCTATGGTGAAATCCTAAGAGGAGCTGACCTGACAATTCCAAGCTTTCAGGAATCACTCCTCGAAGCCGGAGAAAAAGCATTCAGTAGTCACAGTATCTTTAATGATTCTCTACCCTATTCGATCATCAAGGGCCTTAAAAATTATGGATCAAAGACCACTATCTTTGATGGAAATGACGGCACTGAACTGGTATTCACTAAAGTCTTCGCAGCTGCCGCCGCACTGAGTCGTGTAATTAAAAAAGAAACCCAGAAAAAGCGTGTCGGCATTGTACTGACACCAGGGAGGGGAGGACTGATTGCAAATCTGGCAGTTCTACTATCGGATAAAATTCCAGTCAATCTAAACTTCACTGCAGGATCCGATGCCATCACGTCCTCTATGGAACAGGCGGACCTTGACAAAATTATTACAGCAGGAGCATTCGTTGAAAAGTATCCAGGGTTCCCTTGGCCCGACGACAATAAAATCCTGTTCATTGAAAAAATTCTGCCTCCATTAAAGAAAAAAAAGAAAATCACTTTATGGTTTATCGCTTTGAAATTTTTCTCTCCGAAAAGACTAGCTTCAATGCTTGGCATAGCGAAAGAGGGCGGTGACAAGGAGGCTGTTCTTCTCTTTACCAGCGGCAGTTCGGGAAACCCTAAGGGGGTAGTCCTCACCCATCGCAACATTCTTGCCAATGTTTCACAGTTCGGCAGCAGACTCGATCTCAGTGACGAAGATAAGGTCCTAGGATGCTTGCCGCTCTTCCATAGCTTCGGATCAACCGTCACGCTATGGTACCCCATGCTTGAGGGAGTTGATCTCGTCACTTACCCGAGCCCCTTAGATCCCCCCAAGCTCGCTAATCTTATTCAAAAGCACAAGGTAACTCTCCTCTTGGCAACTCCAACATTTCTAAGAGGTTACATGCGAAGAGTGGATCCAGAACAACTTGAAACCATTAAGTATGTAGTGACCGGCGCTGAAAAACTACCTCAAAAGCTTGCAGAAGCCTTTTCAGAAAAGTTCGGAAAGAAAGTAATGGAAGGGTACGGACTAACTGAAACTTCACCCGTTTCAAACGTAAACATTCCAAATGTCGACACTGAAAGTAATGAGCAACTGATTCCTAGCGAACGGCTCGGGTCAGTTGGTCAGTTTTTACCCGGTGTCGCAATAAGAATCACTGACACTAATGACGATACACCGGTGCCGATAGATCGGAGTGGAATGATTTGGCTGAAAGGATCAAACATCTTCAAAGAATACCTTCACCTCCAAGATCAAACCAACGAAGTCATTAAGGATAAATGGTTTAGGACTGGAGACATTGGCAGGGTCGATGAGGATGGGTTCCTCTTCATAGAAGGAAGACTATCAAGATTCTCGAAGATTGGCGGTGAAATGGTTCCTCATGAGACGATAGAGGCGCATGTGAACAAGGCCCTCGGTTATGACTCGGAGGCCGAAAAGAAAGTCGCCATCGTAGGAGTCCCCGACGAAGCCAAAGGTGAGGCTCTGGTAATGCTCTGTTCAGTTGAGATGGATAATGATTGGATAAAAGCACTCCGACAGAAACTCTTAGATTCGGGCGTAGCTGCCCTTTGGATTCCTAAGAAAATAGTTAAAGTCGAGGGAATACCTTCACTAGCTTCTGGGAAACTCGACATTAAGGGTTGCGAGGAACTGGCAAAGGCCCAGCAATAGTCTAAAGCACCCTCTCATCGTGGATCCACTCCTTAAGCGGTTAATTAATTCTGGACCGATCCCATTCAGGGACTACATGAACAGTGCCCTCTATGATCAGCATAGCGGCTACTATAGTACTAATATCCGAGAAGTGGGTAGGACTGGTGACTTCT
>JABGYE010000088.1:0-8742 GCA_018675395.1 Akkermansiaceae bacterium | reverse complement strand
TTTCCATATCCAAAGCCTCCGCGAGCTTAGTTGAGCTAAGAATTTCAAATGCTTGCTGATTAAGGCCGTCCATTCCAGCAACCGATCCAAAAGAATCGATATCACGCCTCAATTTATCAAATTTTTGTAAGAGATTTTTCCTCTCCCCTAACCGATTCAAGGTAATCTCTTCTAACGTCATGTCCGACAAACAATCCCCATTCGGACGGAATGGTTTGCATGACACACCCAAAAAACTCGAATGCCCAAAATTATATGGCGTATGTTTCATTTTTGGAGACAAATTTATATAGGTCGGCGTATGAGCCTTGTGCTCTGATCGTGAATCCAATTCCGATATCACTGAACCTATTTCAGGCCATCCCCCGGCTGGAGAATTATCGTTGTGCCTACCAGTCATGCATTGATAACTATAATGCCTGTCCTTAGCTCCAACCACAGAACGGATAAAAACGCATTTGTCTGCTATACTTGCGATTTTTGGTAAGTGCTCACATATCTGAACTCCTGGCACTTTAGTCGAAATAGGACGAAACTCCCCCCTGACCTCAGATGGGGCATCCGTTTTGATTTCAAACATGTCCTGATGAGGAGGTCCCCCGGGCATATAAATCATGATTATTGATTTATTGGAGCTTCCGGCCCCACTATCACTTTCAGCCTGTAACAGTTGAGGTAACCCGATCCCGCCCATGGCTAGCCCTCCAATTTGAAGGAAATTCCTCCGATTTATACCATCGCAAAAATTACCAGATTTGTGGTCTCCAAAAACTGTTATCATTAGTAACTTAAAGATCAGGAACTACACCATTCAATATTGATTTCTATACCAACTCAGGCATTGGTTTATACCTTTGATCGACTAAATAACGAGGCCTTCCATTTAGATCATTTACAGTGGCGCTACTAACATCAATCCCGACGCTATGATACAAAGTGGCAAATACTTCTTGGAAAGTAACAGGCCTATCATCTGCTTCTCCTCCATCTCTAGTAGTAGAGCCTATTATTTGCCCCGTTCTCATTCCTCCTCCAGCAATTAATGCGTTAGACACCTTTGGCCAGTGATCCCTCCCTGCATTTTTATTTATTACAGGAGTACGCCCGAACTCACCCCAAACTATAACAGACACATCCTTATCTAAACCTCGATCATGAAGATCCTGGACTAAAGAGGTTACTCCTTGATCTAGTAGAGGAAAATCTTCCCTCGCTCTCTTAAAATTGGAACCGTGCCAATCCCATCGACTGAATCCAATCGTTACGCATCGCGCACCTGCTTCCACTAATCGGCGGGCCATTAAAAATTGATCGAGCCTCTTCCATGGTCCGTCAGCTGTTAATTTTTCAGTCCCTTTACCATATTTCTCAACTAGTTTAGAATCCTCTTTAGATAGGTCAAATGCCTCTGCAAGTTTACTAGAAGTTAAGACTCCATAAGCTTGTTTGTTAAAATTATCGAGACTCCCCATCACACCGGAAGCATCAACATCCCTACGAAAACAATCCACACTCTTCAATAAACCTTGCCTATCACCTAAACGCTCCAAAGAAATGCCTTTCAACTCAACATCACTAGCACCACCACCCCGGTTAGGAGTAAAGGCAGAATGAGATGGCCCACAAAAACCTGACTGGCCTGGATCGCCCCATTGATCATGACCGCATTTTGGTGAAAGTCCAACGAATGGAGGCACGGCAGTACTGGCAGGACCCTGCACGCTTGACATCACTGACCCAATGGAAGGCCACCCCCCGGCTGGAGCATTGCGAGGTGATCTGCCCGTCAAGCACTGTTGCGCATCATGTCCTCCCTGAGCTCCAACAATTGATCGGATGAAAGCAAATTTGTCAGCCATTGCTGCAATTTTGGGAAATAGCTCACATATCTCAATGCCAGGCACGTTCGTTTTCATGGCATTGAATTCACCTCGAATATTAGTAGGCGCGTCTCTTTTTATATCCCACATGTCTTGGTGCGGAGGTCCCCCCGCAAGAAAAATCATTATTACAGCCTTATGTCCCAATCGAGATTTAGAAGGATCCAATGAGTTTTCTGCAGATAAAATTTGAGGAAGAGTTGCCCCACCGAGAGAAAGCCCGCCGACTCTTAAAAAACCTCTACGTGACATTCCGTCACAAAACTTTCCTTTGTTTCTTGAATAAATCGACAACATAGCAATTCAAAATTAACGCATTGTCATAATGCAGTGTTAGTTAATTATTCTCAACAGATTAACCGATTAAATTTAGCATATCTTATAAAATAATTAAATTATCTTTAATAATTTGAACTTAAATCAAAGAAAAGCCAAATTTAAAATTTTTGCTATGTTAGTGAAAAGTTTTTAAATTAACCTGCCTAACGCTTAGGGAACTTAAATAGCGGTATGCCATTTTTAGAGCGAAACCAATTTAAAGTCCTCTTTACCAATCCAGAATAAACAAATTTTCTCTTAATTTTAATTATCCAAGGCAAATCCATCGTCCATACGCCTAACACTATAGTCACTAACCCCTGCCCGGGAATAAATAATAGAATAATTCCACAAATTATAAGTAAAAACCCAAAAAGATTTTTAGTCACTCTACAAGCTAGATTAATTAAGCTTCCTGATCGTTTATTTATAGTAGAGGAATCATTCAAAAAATAATCATCCGGCAATCGAACTATAACGCATCTCAGAATAAAAAGAGACAAAACAAACAATAAGACAGATACAACACCTATCCATTGGATGAGTCGATAATTATCACTTATCCAATCCCAGTTCATAGGGGAAATCTTATTTGTTTTCTATTCTGTACAATGCCTTATCGCTCCGCAGAAAGATTGCTCCATCTGAAACAGCTGCAGATGACATCAATTTCCCATTAATTTTATTTTCTGAAACAATCTTAAAATTACGACCATCTTCGATTACAGTAGTAACACCCTCCTCGCTGTGAAAATATATTTTTCCATTTGCAATAAAAGGAGCAGACCAATATTTACCACTTGCGATTCGTTCGCTCCAAACCAAATCACCTGATTTTGCATCGAGGCAAGTCACCAACCCTCCTGAATCTCCGACAAAATACAACAAACCTTTAGACAACAAAGGGGACGGAGTGTTGGGAACTCCCTTCTTATACCTCCAAACTATCTCAGGCGTTGAACCAGCTGAGATACCAAGCATCTGTGATCGCATAAAACAAGTTGCCACATAAATCATTCCGTCTCCACTCACTGGTCTTGCGACATTAGAAAAACCAAGAACTTCGTAATCTACCTTCCAATTCTCTTTCCCAGTCTTTGGATCATAACTGTACAACCAATTGGCGCCTGGAGAAATGAGCTCCTCTTTCCCATTTCGTTTAATTATGATTGGCGTGCTATACCCTTTTTTCAGCTGTGGATTAGCATGCATCTTACCACTTCGTGAAGTCTTCCATTTTAAGGATCCATCAACCTTATTAAGGGCCGCCACATACTGAACATCACTTCCATCCATATGAAAGATCATAGAATCATCATGAAGAACAGGACAACTTCCTGGACCGTTTTCATGCATGCATTTTAATTCAAGGTTCCGCCACAGCACCTTCCCATTTTTTGTATCTACGCATGCCGTGCCATAAGTGCCGAAATGGCAGTAAACTTTACCCGATTCTATTATTGGCGTTGGTGAAGCGTAACTATTAAACCTATGAACCCACTGAGGCTTATCAACGGTAAAGAGTTCAACGTTATGAATAATTTCCCCAGATTTTTTTTCTATGCAAACAGCATAGAACCGAGATGACTTCAGTAACGTTAGAGGCTGGCTACCCGTATTCTCTTTTAATCTTTCCTTGGCCTCCTCCTCAGTCGCAAGAGTTTCTTCTGCAGAAGTGAACCAGATTTGATCATTAAATATAACAGGAGAAGACCATCCCCGGCCGTTGGTATCAACTTTCCAAGTGACATTTTTCTCTTCACTCCATTCTACTGCCAAAGTCTCATCCTTACTATGCCCCTGCCCCGTAGAACCTCTCCACTGCGGCCAGTCAGATGCGACAATAAAACCATTACAAATAATAGAAAATAACAATATTAAAGATGCTAATCGACTCATGAGAAGTTTTTGTTTTATATAAATATCATTCAGGACTAACCGTTAAAGGACAACAAAAATAAAACATTTAATCGCCGTGAAAATCTGTTTCAAAAAAATAACACCAACCATCGCTCTCCTACTGGCACTTTCATTGCCATCCTTGGCTAACAGAAAACCAAATATAATCATCATCCTCACTGACGATCAAGGCAGTATAGATGCTGGCTGTTATGGTGCAAAAGATCTTGAAACGCCAAACATTGATAGCATTGCATCTAAAGGCATCCGCTTCACTCAATTCTATTCCGCAGCTCCAGTATGCTCCCCTTCACGTGCAGGGCTCTTGACTGGCCGATACCCAATCCATGCTGGAGTTCCAGGTAATACCACATCCCAAAAGGGGAAACCTGGAATGCCTGGCGAACAAATCACTATAGCTGAACACTTTAAAGCAGCCGGATATAAAACAGCACACATTGGAAAGTGGCACCTAGGATACATTCCAGAACACATGCCAAACCAACAAGGATTTGATCACTCCTTCGGGCACATGGGAGGATGCATCGACAATTATTCTCATTTTTTCTACTGGCAAGGACCTAATAGGCATGACCTGCACCGTAATGGTAAAGAAATTTTTGAAGATGGTAAATTCTTCCCTGATCTGATGGTTCGCGAAACATGTGAATTCATAAAGAAAAATCAAGACTCACCATTCCTTATATACTTCGCACTGAATACTCCTCATTACCCGTATCAAGGCGAAGCTCACTGGTTGAACCATTACAAGGAATTGGCAATGCCCAGAAAATTATATAATGCTTTTGTTTCGACTCAAGATGCACGCATTGGAAGCTTATTACATTACCTAGATGAAGTGGGGCTAAGAAATGACACAATTATTGTATTCCAATCCGACCATGGACATTCAACAGAAGAACGGGCTCACTTCGGAGGCGGAAATTCAGGTCCATACAGAGGAGCAAAGTTCAGCCTCTTTGAAGGAGGAATTCGTGTGCCGGCTATCATTTCTTGGCCATCTAAATTAAATGAAGGGAAAGAAATAAATCAAGTAGCTCACTCCTGTGATTGGCTACCAACTTTAGCGGAACTTGCAAATGTTAAATTAATCAACAATAAGATAGATGGCAAAAGCTTAGTCCCGCTTCTTCTTGGAAAAGAAAATAAAAGCCCTCATGAAGTACTCCATTGGCAAGTAGGTCGAAGTAAAAATAGCCAATGGGCAATTCGTGAAGGGGAATGGAAATTAATTGGGAACGTTAGAGACACAAGCAATCCGCCAGCAAAGAACTCCGCTCCTCCAGCAAAACTCTTCTTATCAAATCTCAAGAAAGATCCTGAAGAAAAGCAAAACTTTGCTAAAATTTTTCCAGAAATTGTGACTCGCTTAATTAGAGCTCATGAATTAGAAGCCAATAAATAATCTACGGGCCTCCAACCAGACTCGCTCTCCCAGAAGATTCATCCACATCAAAAAGTTGAACTTTTAAATTGGAATCTCTAACGGCACGATCAGTGATAAAAATGATGTCGTGCAAACCTTTGCCAAGGTTAAAAACTGACTCTGCTGAAGCTTCAATCATTTTACCGCCAACAATAATCTGTAAACCCTTTGTGTCATCAATCCTCAATCCTATCTCTCCAGGAACTGACACAGAAATCTCAAATTTTGCTGCGCTTAATTTATTGTTAAACCCGTTATTTATACCAACTTCTTCAATTGGGAGCTCGGCATCAACTTGACTATAAGCAGCCCTCCATGGCAGATCATTTTTACCATTCATTGCATATTGAATTCCTTTTGTTCTAATCAGATTTCCAACTTTCCCACTGGCAGGTAAAACACGCCACCTTCTTACATATCGGCCAGATGGAACCTTAAACTTTCCCTCCTTACCAAGGGATGAGAGAAATCGAACCAAATCTATGAATTCATCTTTCCGGAGACTAGCAGTGAGTCCTGGAGGCATTAACGAAATTGGACTGATTTCTTTCTTTTTAATTGCTACTTTTGCTATCTTTCTTTCACTCCCATCGGCCATCCTTAAAATGATTTCCCGGTCCCCTTCACTTATCAATCCCCCAGTAATCAAATCACCTCCCTTAGTGGTAATCACCGTAGTGTGATAACCCTCTTTTATTTTCTTTGCAGGCTCGAGCAATGAATCAATTATGTAATCTACTGGCGCGCTTGATCCAATACTAACTAGATCAGGTCCAATCAACCCTCCACCCCCTCCAATTGCATGACATGCCTGGCAAAGTAATTGATTCTTCCTGTATATATTTTCCCCGCGAACAGCATCACCTTTCGATTGAACTTCGTTCATTAAAGACTTCATTTCTACATCTGACAAACCAGTAACAATAGGTTGTAACGATCCTGCCTTAGATAAAGCCTCTACCAATTGAGAAGTATCTCCACCACTCGATAAACTCTTCCTTACTCCGGCAGCTGCAACTTCTGCGTTCATCTTCTTTCCTGAAAGTGCTGTAGCTAAATGTTCTGAAGATTTTTCCTTTGCAAGATATGCTTCAAAAATTAATTCAGCACTTTGAGTGGTTTGAGCCTTAACCAAAACTTGAGCCGCAAGCTCACTAGTTTTAACAGGATCCAATCTTGTAAGCGCGCCTACTGCCGCAGACCTTTGAAGAATCCCTCTTGACTCATCCTCCGCAAGCTCCAAGAGGGCTTGTTTACTTTCCTCATCTGCCATACCGCTCAATGAAGAAGCTGCAATCTCAACTCTTTCATCATTCTTAAGCCATTCGATTATTTCTTTTCTTGCCTCAAAAACTTTCCAACTACCACACAATTCAGCGACATCAAAGTTTCCAGAAACCAATAATTTCAATAAATCGGTTTTCCTCATTTCACTCGGCCTTACCTGCCTCTGCTGATTAGCACGAATCAACTCCTTAAACACAAAATTTCTATCTTCTTTAATTCTCTCTTTATAGAAAGCAGATGAATGCAACAAATCTAAGTCTTCTGTCTTCCCTATATCAGCAAAGAGGGAAACAAGCTCTCGAAACCCTGCACTGGATATGTCAAAAGAAGTTAATGACGAACTCAGTAACTTAAGAGCTGAAGGCTTCTCTGCGGCCTTAAGTATAAATTCAAGAGCCGAAGTATTACCCCCAAAACTGATTTCTCCATTTTCAAGAGCAGGCAGCCAAATGGACTCCATTTCACGGGCTGAGAGCCATAAAGCAAAATCAATATTAGAGTCAATGTCTTTTGTGAATGCCTTAAGAATAAATTTAAATGATTGGACTGTACCTACTTTTCTTAATGCTGAAATAGCCTCAAGGCGAACGCGAGGGTGATCATCAATGATCGCCTGCCCCAAGAAATCCATGTGCTCTTCGAGGCGGCCACTCCAGTGGTACAACACTCTAATCCCAGCGGCTCGAATCCTATGATCTTTAGAAACTAAGAGTTTTTTCAAAAGAGACTCATCAAGTTCATTAACAGCTTGGTTCGCCCAAAGAATTTCCAACCGGTCCTCCTCGGTGATTCCTTCAGAGCTCTCCAATAACTTTAATTCTCTAATGACTTCTGACTTTTTTCTTAACCTTAAATTTCTTTTTGCAAAGTGCCTCGTATATGAATCAGAGGATTTTAACTGATTAACTACTGCGCGGATTCCTTGATCTTCAAATTTCGGCTTTTGAGAAAGCTTTCGGCCCTTATAAGTTATTCTCCAAATACGCCCGTGAACTTGATCTCTTCGAGAATCTCTGAAGTCAACTTCCCCGTGCTGAATAATAGGGTTATACCAATCTGCTATATACAATGCGCCGTCTGGCCCTACTTTCACATCAATTGGCCGAAAAGCTTTGTGAGTTGTCCTGATCAAATCAGGCGCCTGACGTGAAACGTATCCACTACCGCTTTCACTAATAACGAACCTGTTAACTCGGTGCCCCCTAAAGTCATTGGTAATCAAATTTCCCTGCCACTCATCGGGAAAATGACTAGAATTAACTATTTCAAGTCCACACTGCTTGGGCTGGCCTGGATTCAGCCCTCTCATAATTCTTTTAGCATTATACGCCGTAACAAACACGCTCCCGGGAAAGACATAATTAATGCCCTCACCGTAAGCACCATCAGTTGCGAAACTTTGTCCATACCTATCAAATATATGCCCCCAGCTATTAACAAATCCTCGAGAAAAAACTTCCAATTCACCGGTTTCAGGGCGGTAATGCCAAATACCTCCAGCCATGAGTCTTCTTACTCCATGAGGAGTTTCAACATGAGAATGAATGTATATCGATTGGTTAAAATACATCATTCCGTCCGGCCCCCCTCTAAAGGAATGAATAATATGATGCGTATCCTCTGTACCAAACCCGCTCAGGACTACACGCCTTTGATCTTCTTTAAGATCACCATCAAGATCTCTTAAAAATAGAATTTCCGTTGAATTCGCAACATAAACACCTCCATCCCCAGGCATAATTCCCGTAGGAATTAAAAGATCCTTTGCAAAATCAGTAGATTTGTCGGCGACTCCATCCCCATTCAAATCCTCTAAAACCACAACCTTATCATCGGACCGTTGACCCGGCTTAATATGAGGATAGAGACGACTGCTTACCACCCAGAGCCTTCCCTTCTCATCCCAGTTCA
>JABGYE010000080.1:0-3724 GCA_018675395.1 Akkermansiaceae bacterium | reverse complement strand
GACCTATGCGATGGACATAATCCTCAGCATTTTCAGGAACCTGGTAATTGATTACATGCGAGACATTACTTATGTCGATGCCTCTAGCCGCAAGGTCTGTTGCTATAATGACATCGAAGTTGCCTTTTTTAAATCCTTCTAAGGCCTTCTCTCTATCTTTCTGGCGAATGTCAGAATGCATAACAGTAATTGAATATTGGCCCTCTTCATCGCCAAGAAATCGAGCTAAGGTGTCCGCGTCTTTTTTTGTTCGAGTGAAAATCATGACGCTCTTGAAATTGGTTTGTTTTATTAGGGCGAGAAGAAGCTCTTCGCGTTGGCCTAAGGCCACTGGATAGAAAGCATGGCTGACAGTTTCGGCGACTCCTTGTCTTCTCCCAATTTCGACTTCGGTAGGTTCGTTCAAAGCCCACTTTGCGAGGCTATCGATTGCTGGGGGCATTGTAGCGGAAAAGAATAGCGTTTGGCGATTTCGTGGAGTCTTTCCTGCAATTTTCCTCACGTCTGGAAGGAATCCCATGTCTAGCATTCTATCCACTTCATCAAGGACTAAGATTTCTATCTTATCGAGTTTAACGACTCCCTTTTCCATCAGATCAATGAGTCTTCCTGGTGTTGCAATTAGGATATCCACTCCAGATTTAATCCCATCGATCTGTTTTCCATAACCGACTCCGCCATGAATTAGAAGGCTCTTCAAGTTCGTGCCGCTTCCTAATAATTCTAAGTTATCCAATACTTGTGAGGCAAGTTCTCTAACCGGCTCAAGTATTAAGCAACGCATTGCCCCGTGCTCACCTAATTTGTGAATGATAGGCAAAGCAAATGCTGCCGTTTTTCCTGTTCCAGTTTGCGATGCTCCTATGACATCTTTTCCCTCAATAGCAATGGGAATTGCTTTTTCCTGAATAGGCGTTGGAGTTTCGTATCCAGCATTCTCGATGCCAGTGATGACCTTCTCCGATAGGCCTAGTTTTTTAAATGCCATGGTATGCTCAACAAAATGGAGGGGAGAGCAATCGGCAAGGTGTTTATTTCATCCAAATGGCGCTTAATTATTTTTATGTTGAGGCTTCGCCTCTTGCCATTACTACTTTGCCTGTTCTTACGGTTTCAATGATCTCAAATTTTGAAAGTAAATGCACTGCAGCGTTTACTTTTTCTGAATCTCCATGAATCATTGCGATAATGGAAGATTCGGTGAGATCGACTGTTTTACAGTTAAAATGCTTTATAATCTGCAAAATTTCGCTTCTCTCGCTTGGATCGCATAGGACTTTAACTAGAGCTAGTTCTCTAGTTACTGAGTTCTTTTCCTGATGCTCATAACAGTGAATGACGTCGATTAGTTTATTACATTGTTTGATGATTTGTTCGAGGCCAGCTGGGTCCCCGCTAATTCCAAGAGTGAGTCTTGAAAATTGAGGGACTCTTCCGCGAGAAACCACAACAGAGTCTAGATTGTACGCCCGTCGAGCAAACACTTGGCAGATTCTCATGAGGACCCCGGGTTCGTTATTGACGAGCATGCTTAGCGTGTGTCCATCAACGATGTCGGGGGAAGGGGGGAGTTTGGAATCAGTGGTGACTATATTTTTAGCCATAAAAAAGTTTAATTAATTTTTTATTTAAAGTTTAGGTGGAGCCGACTGGCTTTGCCATTTTGTGTTTTGGAGGTTCCGTCAACATATCTTCTAAGGCAGCTCCTGCTGGAA
Organism: Akkermansiaceae bacterium; assembly: GCA_018675395.1. GTDB lineage: Bacteria > Verrucomicrobiota > Verrucomicrobiia > Verrucomicrobiales > DEV007 > EC70. Next base: position 2,009 of record JABGYE010000080.1, on the reverse strand, counting down.
TCATTGGAAAAACATTTTCTGTCTTTATGCATTCTGCATTAATTACGCATGGCCCATCATTATATGTGATTGCTTTCTCCAACACTTTTCCAACATCGGCCGGTCGTTTGATGTTAAATCCTTTGATCCCATAAGCTTCGGCAAGTTTAACAAAATCAGGATTGCCTTCCAGATCAACTCCCGACTCTCGGTTATCGAAGAAGAGTTCTTGCCACTGCCTCACCATGCCTAGGTAGTGGTTATTGAGTACTAGAATTTTCACGGGTAACTTGTGTAAGGCGACAGTCGCTAGTTCACACAAAGTCATTTGGTAGCCTCCATCTCCTACTACAGCTATTACAGTATCTTTTGGTCGGGCAAATTGAGCTCCTATGGCAGCAGGAAAACCAAACCCCATAGTTCCTGCTCCTCCTGAACTGAGCCAATTGTAGGACTGATCAGTTTTATAAAACTGCGCAGCCCACATCTGATGTTGACCCACATCAGTGGTAACGATCGCTTTGCCTTCAGTGATTTTGTAGATTTCGTCGAGAACTTGCTGCATTCTTAGCCCGCCCTGTTTGCGGTAAGCTAGCGGATATTTTTTCTTATAAGAATCAAGTCTCTTTAGCCAATCAGAAGTTTCTAGAGGGGTTATGTGCTTATTTAATGCAGTTAGAGCAGCCTTAGCATCTCCTATAATTTCGACGTCAGGCCCGATCATTTTATTAATTTCGGAAGGGTCAATGTCTATGTGGATGATTTTAGCGTTTGCTCCAAACTTATCTGCTTGCCCGATGATTCGGTCATCAAATCTTGATCCTATGTTCAGAATGAGGTCGCATTCAATGATTGCTTTGTTGGCATACGCTGTGCCATGCATTCCTAGCATACCGAGAGACAGTTCATGCGTTTCAGGGAATACACCTTTTCCTAGAAGTGTTGAAGTGACTGGGCAGTTCAATGTCGTGGCTAACTCCATTAGCTCCTTGTCAGCTCTAGCTATCATTGTGCCGTGACCAGCTAGAATAACAGGCCTTTTGGAATTTGAAATAATCTCAGCTGCACTCAGAACGGAGTTTTCATTAATTTCAAATGCACTTTTTATGTCGTATCCTGGAAGTTCAAAGTGTGGATCTATATCACCAGTAAACTCACTCTGACTAACATCTTTTGGGATATCAATTAATACAGGCCCAGGTCTGCCGGTTGTTGCAATGTGGTAGGCCTCTTTGGCGACACGCGGTAAATCATTTGTTTCTCTTACTAAATAGTTATGCTTTACGACCGGCATTGTTAAACCAAAAGTATCAGCTTCTTGAAAGGCGTCCTTGCCTAGCATCCATGTAACCTGTTGGCCGCTGAGGACTATCATTGGAATCGAATCCATTTGAGCTGTCATTATGCCTGTGATTGTATTTCCTGCACCTGGGCCACTTGTGACAAGAACTACGGCAGGTTTACCCGTTGCACGAGCATATCCATCTGCCATATGACATGCCCCTTGTTCATGCCTAGATAAAACGAATTTAATATCTGATTCGACTGTTTCTAACGCATCAAATATAGGTAGGGCTGCACCTCCGGAATATCCGAAAATGTACTCAATTCCTAAGGTTTTTAAGGTAGTGATTAGTGCTTGTGCGCCATCCATTTGTTCTTTTTAGGGTAAAAATTGCAATAATTGAGTGAAACTGTCGATTCTTAATTAATTTTTTCAACAAAAATTAACAAATTAAGAACAAGTAAGGATAAAGGCACTCAATAAAATTATGAAAAATCACCAAAAAGACACAAAGTAAGAAAATTTTGCGATGAGTTTTTTATAATATAAGCATTTAGAGAGGTTCGTAATTATTAATTAGCCAAAAGTTGATGGTAATTTTAGCTATTCTTCATTACTTGAATCTATAATTGATTTCGAACGTCGTTTGAACCAGTAGAGAATTAATCCCAAAAAGCTAGAGCATATAACAAGCAGTAAAATGGCTTCTCGTTTCACAGCAAATTGAGCTTTGGGCTCTGGCTCT
>JABGYE010000328.1:0-5675 GCA_018675395.1 Akkermansiaceae bacterium | reverse complement strand
GGGGGCCGCTCTAAAATCCCCTTTCAGCTTTAAAAAACATGGCCAGAGTGGGCTGGAAATAAGTGAGCTCTTCCCTAATGTTGCGCGCTCCGCTGACGACCTTTGTATCATACGCTCAATGCACGCTGATGTGCCTAACCACGAACCTTCTCTCTTGCTAATGAATTGCGGTGAACCGAGACTAATAAGGCCCAGCGTAGGTTCATGGGTAAGTTATGGACTGGGATCGGAGAATCAAAATCTGCCTGGCTTTATTTCTATGTGCCCAGGAGGATATCCGATTCAAGAATCTCAGAACTGGCAAGCCGGCTTCCTCCCGGGAGTTTATCAGGGAACTTATATAGACTCAAAGCACACAACAATTAATAAGCTGATCAATGATATAAAAAACTCTAAATTAACCATGCGACAACAGCGCTCGCAATTAGACCTCATTGCCAAATTAAATAGAAGACATCAAGAAAGAAGATCAAATGATGCTGATCTTGAATCTAGGCTTCAATCATTTGAATTGGCCTATCGAATGCAAATAGATGCAACTGACGCATTTGACATCTCAAAGGAACCTAAATCGATCCGCGAACTTTACGGCATGGGAATACACGGCAGACAAACTCTAATTGCACGCAGATTAATCGAACGAGGAGTGAGATACGTACAACTTTGGCATGGCGCTGGTCAACCCTGGGACAGCCACGACGATCTTGAAGTCAATCACCGCAAATTGGCAAAACAATGTGACCAATCCATAGGAGCTCTTCTAGCCGATCTAAAGCAAAGGGGCATGCTCGACGAGACATTGGTCATTTGGGGAGGTGAGTTTGGACGCACTCCGGTAGTCGAAATGCCTAAGCCGGGCTCAAATCAGGGAAAAATAAATGGTAGAGATCATAATCATTGGGGATTTACGGTTTGGATGGCCGGAGGAGGCACCAAAGGTGGGTATGCACATGGCGCCACTGATGAATTTGGCTTTAAGGCTGTTGAAAATCCTGTTCACGTTCATGACTTGCACGCCACAATTCTTCAATTGCTAGGCTTTGATCACGAAAAACTCACATACCGATATGCAGGGAGAGATTTCCGACTCACTGACGTTCATGGCAAGGTAATTGACGCTATTATTTCATAATCTGTTAATATTTACTCTCAGCGATTGAAACTCCGCTGATTAGATTTAATATCCAGCAATGCTGGCTGTTGAGAAAATTTCAGTCCAATTCCTAGGAAGAGTTCTTTATAAGGATCTCTCGTTCACTGTAGGTTCAAAGGACAGGATTTGCTTCGCCGGACCTAACGGGGCTGGTAAATCAACTCTAATGAAGATCATTGCTGGATCAATGACACCTGACTCTGGTAACGTTAACCGCGCAAAATACATTGAAGTTGGTTACCTCCCTCAGGACGGAATAAAACATTCAGGGAGCACTCTTTTCAATGAAGCCGAATCCGCATTCAAAAACGCTCTAGATCTTAAAGAGCGATTAGAGGAAGCCAGCGATCAGCTTGGCTCATTAGACACATCCTCATCTGAATATTCTGACACGCTAGAGATATTTGGATCTCTACAACTTGATCTGGAAAATTATGACATAGGAAAAATGAAACCTACGATTGAAAAGGTCCTCAGTGGACTAGGTTTCAAAGCTAGTGATTTCAATCGAAAAACAGAAGAATTTTCCGGCGGCTGGCAAATGCGTATCGCATTAGTAAAATTGCTACTTCAAAAACCCTCAATCCTGCTACTTGACGAGCCCACAAATCACCTCGACATGGATTCTCAACTATGGCTTGAGTCCTATATCCAAAACTATCAAGGAGCAGTTATTTTAATCTCTCATGATCGCGCATTTCTTGATTCCATAGTCAGGAAAACACTCGCTTTCGAAAGCGGTAAAGTTAACGAATTTTCAGGTAATTATAGTTACTACATTGAACAAAGCGCTATTCTCAGAGAACAAATACAAAGAGCATATAACAACCAACAAAAAGACATTGCAAAGGCCGAGCAATTCATTAATCGCTTCAGATCAAAAGCACGAAGAGCTTCGCAGGCCCAGAGCCGACTCAAGCAACTTGAAAGGATCGAAAGAATCGAGCTTCCCCAGGAATCTGAAAAAGCAATTAAACTTAGATTCCCTCAACCTGAAAGATCAGGTCAGATAGTCATTGAACTGACCAATGTTACTCGTTCTTATGGAGAAAATATAGTTTTCAGAAATTTAAATTTCCGAATCGATAGAGGCGAAAAGATTGCAATCATAGGAGCAAATGGCGCTGGAAAATCAACTTTTTCAAGAATCTTATCTGGAACAGATAAAGTCAATTCGGGTGAACGCAAGACTGGTCATAAAGTAAGCATTTCCCATTTCGCACAGGACCATGCAGAAAAGCTTAACCCCTCAATGACTGTATTAGAAACAATAGAAGAAGTAGTAGGAAGAGATAATGCAGGCAATTTGCGCTCACTATTGGGTTGTTTTCTTTTTAGAGGTGATGATGTATTCAAGAAAGTTTCCGTCCTCTCTGGAGGTGAAAGAAGCCGTCTTTCTCTTGCAAAAATACTCCTAAAACCAGCAAATTTCCTAATCCTAGACGAGCCAACAAACCATTTAGATATGCAGTCGCAAAATGTTTTGCAAGAGGCCTTACTTGCATACCAAGGGACAATTGTAATTGTTTCCCATAATCGTGATTTCTTAGATCCAATAACTGACAAAATCATAGAGTTTTATTCTAACGACACTCCCCCAAGGAGTTACCCTGGGAATCTATCTGATTATATTGAAAAGAAAAAAGGAGAAGAAATTTTCAACCCACAATTAGACGAACAAAAACCAAAACAAAGAATCTCTTTATCCCCTAATCGCAAAGAAACAAGAAAATTACAAGGTAAAATCCGCCAAGAAAAAGCCGGAACACTAAAACCACTTCAAGAAAAGTTAGATAGTATTGAAGACCAAATTAAGTTACTTGAAGATAGAAAATTAGAAATTGAAAAAGCCATGGCGGATCCAGATTTCTTCAAGTCAAAAGAATCACCGGATGTGACTAAAGAATACAAAGAAATTCATACAGATGTAGAAAAGCTATATTCTAACTGGTCCTTAATATCTGATGACATTGAACAAATAACTCTAAGCTTTGATGAAAAGATTAATAGCTTGTCCGACCGCTAAATATCAGAGCCCCATCGACCCGCTCTCATTCAATACTTCTTATCCTTGCAGAATTTCCATGAGCGTCCAATCCCTCAATCTTTGCAAAGAGCTCAACAACAGGGACCGATTTCTTCAAAGATTTCTTGTCCAACTCAATGACACTTGTCCGTCTCTGAAACATATCAGCAGTTAGGCCAGGAAAAGATTTACCAGCACCGCCTGTGGGTAATGTGTGGCTAGGCCCTGCCAAAAAGTCTCCAACGGAAACTGGAGAATAGGATCCTATAAAAATAGCCCCACATGTTTTTAAATTAGGAAGAACTTCCTCTTTGTTCCTTACTATTAAAGAAAGGTGCTCCGGGGCAAAATTATTGGCTAGCTTGATCCCCTGTTTGATGGATTTCAACAAAACTAGACTAGTTCCACTCTTCATTACTTCCGATATTTGTTTCCTCCTATCAAGAAGCTTTGCCTGAAACTTCAATTCACTCTTAACTTTATCTAGGAGCCTCATTGAAGTTGTAGCAAACGCAATTTGACTATCTCCACCATGCTCAGCCTGAGCCAAAAGATCAGAAGCTATCCAATCAGCACGTGCACTAGAGTCAGCCAATACAAAAATTTCACTGGGCCCTGGAAGCAAATCAACCGCAACACTTCCAAATAACTGCCTCTTTGCCTCAACAACGAAAGAATTTCCAGGGCCAAAAATCTTCTCCACCTCTCCAATACTTCTAGTACCCAAAGACATTGCCGCTATGGCCTGAGCACCTCCGACTTTGTAAATCTCAGTAGCTCCCGAAACCTCAAGGGCATGAAGTAATTCTGGATTAATTTCACCATCCTCACTGGGAGGCGTACAAACGACAATTTCTTCAACTCCTGCAGCCTCAGCGATAGCAACAGTCATGAGGGAAGTTGAAACGAGTGGAGCTGATCCTCCAGGAACATAGACACCCACACGTGAAAAAGGGTGAAAAATCTCACCTATCGTTGCTCCTTGAGCATTTTCCATTTCCCAATCCTTTCTTAACCCTCTTACTGCAAAGCCTTTCACATTGGCTTGAGAAATAGCAATAGCTTCTTTGACCTGATCACTAACGGAGCTCTTTGCCCTATTCAGTTCATCCCTTTTGACAAGAAATCCCTTAGCACTGATAGACGCACCATCATATTTTCGAGTTAAAGCGCTAAGCGCTTTATCTCCATCAATACGAACCATTGAAATGATTTTTTCAACGGAAATACGTAAGTCTTCCGCAGGAATAGCTCGCCTATTGAAAATTTTAGCCGCTTTCCTCTCAAAATTCGGTTCATCATGTTTGAGAATACGCATTAAATGAACGGATAACCTCTTCCAGCGTTAATTGCAAAGATCTCTATAATGGTTTTAATCAATTTTATTCTATCTCGATCCAAAAGCTTTTAAGGTAAGCCTCGCCAGAAAAGTCACCACCCATTGGTTTTCGATCAATTGTTCTAATCTTTCTTCTAGCATTATCGATCCCAGCTTTTAATGCACTTACAAATTTTTCACTAGAAATACCACGATGGTTGCATGAGGCCAGGATCCACCCACCCCTTTCAATCAGATGAGCAGCCTCAGTCACGAGTAGAGAATAGTCTTTTTCAGCACTAAAGACTCCACGCTTTCCAGCTCGAGAAAAAGAGGGCGGATCTAGAATAATTCCTCCAAACATCCTGTCCTTCTTTCTGAACTGCCGCAACCACTCAAAAACATCACCTTTACAAAAATAATGTTCATCGTGATCCGGATCAATATCATTCAGCTGGAAGTTACGCTTTCCCCACTGAAGATATGAATTTGATAGATCAATACTTGTCGTAGAAACAGCGCCCCCAAGAGCCGCTACTACTGAGAACGCGCAAGTATATGAAAAACAGTTTAGTACCCTAACCCCTGATGACCTGCCCCTAACCTCAAGTCGATTATCACGTTGATCGAGAAAAATGCCTTGTGAATATCCAATTTCAAGATCGACTAAATACTTAACATTATTCTCTTTAATCTTGATTTTCCCGATTGCAGGATCTCCTTCTTCACACTGAGCGGACTCTTTGTTATTTTTATCTAACTTTTTGAACCACAAACTTTTCCTAGGTAATTCACATTTGGTCAAATCTACTGGTTTTTCCTCTAAAAAAGAAACGAGCCAATGGCCTGCAAAAACATCGATAAAAAGATCAGTGATACCATCCCCAACACCATCAAATAGCCTAAAAGAATCCGTCTCTTTGGAAATAATCCCTTTGCGTTTTATAAAGGCAGTATTTATTTGCTTATTCAAAATCTACAATTATCAAAAAACAATATGGAAGATCTAATATCAAGACTTAGCCTCGCAAATTCAGAAGAAAAGCTTCTTGATTCGTCTCTTGAGAATATATCAGATTTTCTAGGATCCAATCCCAATCCTCTATACATTTCATCCGTAGACGAATTAGCACAAGGCAATAATTGGGAAGAACTTAATGATCGGTTTTATAAGTGCT
>JABGYE010000161.1:0-4029 GCA_018675395.1 Akkermansiaceae bacterium | reverse complement strand
TGTAGCCTCAGCTAATAGGTCTCCGGCGATTTGTTCGATAGTGAATTGATCAAACCCCATGTCTTTATTGAGTGCATCAATTACCCAGTCCCTGAATGGCCACATTTGCCGTTCGCTGTCACTAGTGTACCCATGTGAATCTGCGTACCGGGCCTGGTCGAGCCAGTGCCTTCCCCACCGCTCCCCGTAATGAGGGCTCTTGAGGAGAGAATCGACTAGGTTTACGTAGGATTTTTCGGAAGGGTCATTGACAAATGCTGAGACTTCCTCAGGTGATGGAAGCAGGCCAGTCAGGTCAAGATATAGCCTACGGATGAGAGTGTAGGGGTCAGCTCTTTCAGAGAGAACCAACCCTTCCTTTTTTAAGCGCTTTGAAATGAAATAATCTATGAGGTGGTCCTTGCTGTTTCTTTTCGGGTCAGTGATAGGACTGAAGGCCCAGTGTCTTTGATAATTTGCTCCTTCTTTTATCCATTGTGTAAGTAGCCTGATTTGCTTGGAATCAAGTTTGGGTATTTTTGATTTGGGAGGCGGCATGAGCTCTTCCGGATCCGAATGAATTGTTCGCAGAAGAAGTTCACTCTTGTCCGGATCTCCTGGTACTATCGCTGAGTAGCCGCCCAGATCGCGAATTGCTCCTTCATAAGTGTCCAGTCTCAGGTCAGCTTTCCTGGCCCTCTTATCGGGTCCGTGACAAGAAAAACAATGGTCCGAGAGGATTGGCCTGATGTCCTTGTTGAATTCGATGATACCCTCAGCAACGATAGGAGTTGCTAGTGTGGCAATTATAATAATAAATTTCATCAAAGGCATGTAGCTGGATATTCCCTCAGATAGTATTGTGTCCGCATTGGTCCTATTCTGCAAGAGTGCTTAATGTCCAATAAGAGGGCTCGAACAATGAGTGTTATGGTTATAGAATTATTTTATGGATAAATGCGGTATAGGTATTGATATAGGCGGAACTGAAATTAAGGCAGCTTCGTTCGATCTTGTCAGTGGTAAAATGCTGAGAAAGGAAACGGCTCCGACTCAGGACGGGACGTTCACAGATGGGGTCCCTTCTTTTGTTGGGTCAGTGAAGGGATTAGTTTCAGATTTATTGAGTGATTTGAATCAGGACTTAACAGTTATTGGAGTTTCGGCCCCTGGACTCGTACAGAAAAATGAAAGGGCCATCGGATACATGCCGGGAAGGCTCGATGGATTAGAGGGTCTGGATTGGACCACTGCCCTGAACATGGATATAGAAGTTCAGGTAATTAATGATGCTCATGCTGCGCTCCTTGGTGAAGTGTGGCAAGGCTCAGCTAGGTGCATGGATGATGTCATTATGCTGACCCTGGGAACTGGTGTCGGAGGTGCTATACTTAGTGGAGGTAAACTCTTAAAAGGGAGCATTGGCAGGGCAGGGCATCTGGGGCATATGACTGTCGATTTTGAAGGCGATCCGGATATCTGTTCTACGCCCGGGAGCATTGAGGACGCGATAGGCAATGCAACGATCACTGAAAGGTCCGGGGGAAAGTTCTTAACGACTCATGAATTGGTGGCCGCATACGCTGATGGGGATGAAGGGGCTAAGGAGATTTGGTTGCGATCATTGAGGGCTCTTGCCGCTGCGTTAGTATCGCTAGTGAACGTCATTGACCCGGAACGCATCGTGATAGGGGGAGGTATTGCAAAGGCAGGAGAGCATTTATTTGGTCCTTTGGAGAAATTGGTTCGAGAACGGGAGTGGCAGCCGGACGGGAAAGTTGTGACCATAGTGCCAGCAGAGCTGGGTTATTGGGCAGGAACCTATGGCGCGGTTTACAATGCCTTATTAAGGGGCTAAGAGATAAGAGATGAGTTTAACGGAAGATTATATACGTTCGTGCCGCGAGATAATTGAAAGTGTATCTGCACAAGAAAAGCAAATTCAAGCAGTAGCTGAGAGGTTCGCTAATTCCATTCTCAATGGAAGAGTTGTTCATCTTTTTGGATCAGGACATTCTAGGATAATGGTTGAGGAAATGTGGCCTCGTTACGGCTCTTTTCCTGGTTTTAATCCGATCGTCGAGTTGTCCCTCACTTTTCATAATCAGGTGTCCGGATCAAATGGTCAGCGTCAGGCCATGTATCTGGAAAACGTTAGTGGTTTCGCGTCACGCATCTTACGTAATTTTGATATTAGTTCAGAGGATTCCGCTCTGGTAGTTTCTTCAGGGGGTTGTAACATTGTCCCGGTTGAGATTGCTGAAGAGTTTCAGAAGTCCGGAGTCTGGGTCGCTGGAATTGTCAGTCTGAAACATTGTGAAGGGAGTAAGAGCAAGAGGGAAGACGGTAAAAAGCTGACCGATTTTTCTGATGCTGTACTGGACACTGGTGCGCCTCTGGGGGATTCAATGATAAGAGTCGAAGGGCTCGAAACGCCCGTCTCACCAGGATCAACGGTAGGAGGATGCATTATTATTAATGCGCTTAAGGCTGAGATTGCCAGATTATTAACCGAAGCAGGTAAAGCTCCAAAGGTTTTAACGTCCGGGGCCATCGTTGGTGAGGAGAAAGCCACGCAACTTTTTGAGGCTGCTTACGATGAGCATTCGAGGAGAATGGCCACGCTATATTCTGGCCTAGGTCTGTCTGACTAGTACCAAGAATTAGTAGGTTTAATTTTTTAGAGGGCAGTGTCCGGAGTGAATATATCTTTTGAGGTTAATTTTTCAGAAACCTCTTCAGTTGCTGATTGAGTGTTTTTTTCTCTACGTAAATTTTCTGAAGGTAATGGAAGGGATTTTTTCTGAATCGGTGGAGTTTCCTCTTCTTGTACAATCTTTTCGTACCATTCGGGATCTCCACATGAATAGAGTGTGCCGTTATTGAGATCTTCTGGTTTAATCGTTTTTGAAATAAGGCCTACAAAATTATCACGCGTTGATTTCCCAATTTCAGACTCTTCAGTGATGAGGTAATTTGCGTATTTTGCTCTGGTCAATGCCACATAAAATTTGCAGATTTGTTCGTAAGTAGCATTGGCGACTTTTTCGGTGTTATATTGATTTAATTGGGTGTCCGCCTCTACTATACCTTTGTTAGGCATTGACAGTATCCACTGAGGTTCATGATTTTCATTGTACTTTATCTCAGTTCCAAGGTCCGTACTTAAAAATGTATTGCCTCCAAGTTCCGGTAATATAACGGAATCGAAGGTGAGTCCCTTTGATTGATGGATGGTCATCACTTGGACCGATCCCGGTTCGCCTGTTTCACGCAGTGTGAAGTTTTCCATGAACCGCACAAATTCGTCAATAGATCGACTGCCACGATTGTCAAATATCGCCGCTGCTTTCAGTAACTGATTTACCCTCATTGAATTAAAATCATCAAAATCAATGTAGGAAACCAATTCTCTGACAGTTTCCGTGAATTGATTCTTCCAAACTGATGAACGAATAAAATGTCCAAACCTTTCAATGTCCGGAAACTTGTCTTCCACTATTTTTCTGAATGGTGACATCATTATGTGACCCGATGAGAACTTGTCTCCGGGGTGTGCAGAGAAACGGAAGATTGAAAGTAGGGCAATTCCGACCGCATTGTCCTTGGCGATACAAATTTTTGCATCGTTGGTTACTTTTAAATTTGTATGTTCTCTTAAATATTTTGTGATGAGATTACCGGTTTTATTTTGCTGGACGAGGATTCCGACGCTGAGTTTATTTTCCGAGGGGTTTATTTTTCTGATTACTTCTGCGATCAGTTCAAGTTTTGCATCAAGCTCCTTCCATCTGGGTGCTTTATCTGCGGATATCCATGAAGTGAAACCGGGTCTGTCTTTATGAACTGTTGTATGTTCTTTGAATTCCCACCGTCCCTCAATTGAGGGGAACAGGCTCTGTATTTCATCTTTGCTCCCAAATATTGAGTTTACTGTTGTGATGACAGGTTCAGAGGATCGTCGTGATTCGTCCAGATTAGTTTCCCTAAAACGCTCGGGGCCAAGATTCTTATACTTACGTTTCTGTTCATTGAAAATTCTAGAGTCTC
>JABGYE010000320.1:0-4976 GCA_018675395.1 Akkermansiaceae bacterium | reverse complement strand
CCACCGTGACCATTTAACACAATTAGCTTAGATATTCCTTGTCCAGACAAAGACTCAATCACATCAGCCAAAACTGCCGTTTGAGTTGTGGTGTTCATATTGATACAAAAAGGAATATCTAACTGACCTGTATTTACACCAAATGGCACGCATGGGAGCACTCCTATCTTTGCTCCCTCCTCCCATGCAATTCGAGCAGATTCTGCAGCTATGCAGTTTAACTGTATATTATCAGTTTCATACGGAAGATGATAATTATGAGCTTCGGTCGCCCCCCAAGGTAATACGGCAACTTCATATTTAACTGAGCTGATCTGCTCCCAGTTCGTCTCACCAATAATATAGGGCCTCGGCTTGTTCATAGTGAATGATGGACTGACAAATAGAAAAATGCCAGCAAACCAGTTAATTAAATTTGCTCATATTAATCGGCATGCCTCTTGGGGTTTCTTTGCAAACTTCAGAGTACCTGTATCTAGTGAAATACAAATCTTGTCACCTTCTTCAAATTCATCATTTAATATATTTATACTCATAGGATCCAAAATATTTTTCTGAATAGCTCGTTTAAGAGGCCTAGCCCCGTAAACGGGATCAAAGCCCTCTGCCGCAAGATATCCCACCGCATCACTATCAAACTCTATACCTATATTTTGTTTTGTTAAGCGCTCTTCGACTAAATCCAATTGCAATCTAATTATATTAGATAAATCACCCTCCGACAGTCTGTCGAAGATTATTTTTTCATCAATTCGGTTCAAGAATTCCGGTCTAAAAGACTCTCTTAAAACTTCATTAATTTTTGCTTCTCTCTGCTCAGGATTTCCTTCACTCAGTATTTCAACGCTGCCAATATTACTTGTCATAATAAGAACAGTATTTTTGAAGTTCACTGTCCTTCCTTGCCCGTCAGTTATCCTGCCATCATCAAGGACCTGTAAGAGAACATTAAAAATGTCGGGATGCGCCTTCTCTACTTCATCAAGAAGCACTACCGAATATGGACTCCTCCTCACTGCCTCACTCAATTGCCCACCCTCTTCATATCCCACGTACCCTGGTGGAGCTCCTATCAATCGAGCAACGCTGTACTTCTCCATATATTCACTCATATCGATCCGAGTCATAGCGGCCTCATCATCAAAAAGAAATTCAGCTAATGCTTTGCTTAATTCTGTCTTTCCTACCCCAGTTGGCCCAAGAAAAAGAAATGACCCTATGGGCTTACTTTCATCCCCTAGTCCTGCTCTGGCTCGCCGTACAGCATTTGAAATAGCGGTTATAGCATTCTCTTGACCAATGACGCGCTCCCCAAGACGAGTTTCTATATTCAATAGCTTTTCTTTTTCTCCCTCTTTGAGTGTGTTCACTGGTATTCCTGTCCATGCTGATACTACCGACGCAACGTCCTCTTCAGTGACTTCCTCTTTAAGTAATTTCCTGCCCTTCCCCTGAATCTCATCTAGGCTTTCACCAAAGGCCTCAAATTCAGATTCGGCATTAGGCAATACACCATATTGAATCTCACTTGCTCTTGAGAGGTCCCCTTCTCTCTGCGCTCGTTCTAACTGATTTTTCAGGTCTTCTATTCGCACCTGCAATGAACGCGAGACATCAATAATCTTTTTCTCATTCTGCCACTGTGTCCTGAGTGCTAATGCCTTTTCCTTCACTTCAGCCATCTGAGCTTCAACGCTTGCCAATCTTTGAGCGCTCATTTCATCATCTTCCTTCTCAAGGGCCTGCCTCTCCATTTCCAATTGGGCAATGGACCTTTCCAAATGATCAATCTCTATGGGCATCGAATCCAACTCAATCTTTAGCTTAGAAGCAGCTTCATCAACCAAATCGACAGCCTTGTCTGGTAAAAATCGCTGTGTGATATACCTGTCAGATAAAGTCGCAGCGGCAATTAATGCTGAGTCTTTTATTCTCACTCCATGATGAACTTCATACCGCTCTCTAAGGCCCCTTAAAATAGCAATAGTATCTTCAACGCTCGGCTCTTCGACCCGGACCGGTTGAAAGCGTCTTTCCAAAGCTGAGTCCTTTTCGATGTATTCTCTATACTCTTCCAAAGTGGTAGCTCCAATTGTATGAAGTTCACCCCTGGCTAACTGCGGCTTTAGTAAATTAGATGCGTCCACCGCACCTTCAGAAGCACCAGCCCCGACGATCGTATGAAGCTCATCAATAAAAAGAACAACCTCACCATCAGACTCAGTAACTTCTTTAAGGAAAGCCTTTAATCTATCTTCGAACTCACCGCGGTACTTCGCTCCAGCCAACATGCCTCCAAGGTCCATAGAGATAAGTTTTTTATTCTTTAATGAGTCCGGAACATCTCCAGCAACAATGCGACGAGCGAGTCCTTCAACGATGGCCGTTTTCCCAGTCCCAGGTTCCCCTATAAGGACAGGATTATTCTTGGTTCTCCTTGAAAGCACCTGCATGATTCTCCGTATCTCATCGTCACGTCCGATCACAGGGTCAATCTTACCTTTCCTTGCCAATTGAGTCAGGTCTTGTCCGTACTTCTCTAAGGTCTGATATTTAGACTCGGGATCTTCATTAGTTACGCGCTGGCTTCCGCGCACTTGCCGCAAAGCATCCAGCACATTATTTCGATTTATCCCTACCTCCTCAAAAATAACTTTAACAGGGCCTTCGACTGAAGTCATAGCTAGGAACGCATGTTCAACACTTAAATAATCATCTCCCAATTCATTTCTTTCACCGTCAGCTCTTTGCATTACATCCCGTAAATCCTCACTCATGGCTGGAGAACTCGAGCAATTTGTCACTTTTACTTGGCCTGATAACGATTTTGAAGCTGCATTTTCTAAGGCTACGACTTTATGGCCGAGTCCTTCAATCAATGGGCGAGCGACACCTTCGGGTTGTTGCAAAATACTAATAAATAAGTGCAAGGCACCAATTTCTTGATGCCGCCCATTGACTGCCATTTCTTGTGATGCAGCTAAGGATTCCTGCATTTTGATCGTTAATTTATTTAAATCCATCTATGTTTATACAACAAACATAACACACTAGTGTTCACTAATAAAGGCAAAAAATCTAATTCCTAGCAAGGCCTTTAATTACAATGAGTTAAAAAGGTTTTTAGCAGTTACTGCCGAAGAATTTACAATTTGAATAACTGACAGACTAACAACTCATTGCTGCCAATGAGGTTTATTATCATATACCTCTTGATAATAGCCAATATTCGAAAGTTTTGAAGCAGCTGCCTCATCCACTATCACCCTAACCTTAGGATGCAATTGTAAAGCACTAGCTGGCACCATGGCAGTGAGAGGTCCCTCAACTGCTTTTGCTATAATCTCTGCCTTGCCTTCACCGAATGCAAAGAGTATCAAAGATGCACTATCCATTATTGTACCAACACCCATAGTAATACAATGCCTTGGAACTTGGTCAGGATCATCAAAAAACCTAGCGTTATCTTTAATAGTTTCACCAGTTAAAGTCTTGATACGGGTTCTCGAACCCAAAGAAGATCCCGGCTCATTAAAGCCAATGTGCCCGTCCGATCCAATCCCTAGAACTTGCAGATCAATTCCACCGCTAGATCTAATGGCCTCCTCATATTGTAAACATTCGCTCTCAATGTCCTCCACCTCACCATTGGGAATGTGAATAGAGCCTGAACTCATATCAATCTTACCAAACAGCTCCTCATTCATGAAGAACTGGTATGAGCATGGATGATCTCCCGAAAGACCAATGTATTCATCAAGATTAAAGGTGGTCACATCTGAAAAGCTGAGCCCCTCATCTTCATGCATTCTAACAAGCTCAGAATATAAAGGTATTGGCGTACTTCCCGTAGCCAAGCCAAGAACTGTGTTGGGCTTTTCTTTTATCAGATTAGCAATGATACGGCATCCTATTGATGCACATTCTTCTGGCGAAGGACGAATGATAATTTCCATGCTTTAGAAAAAGTACTGTTAATAGTTAAAAATATTGACTCAAATTATTATGAACATCATCACGAAATTTATCCAAGTAATTCATAACATAATCAATAAAGTTAATAGAATCATCATTAACTACCGGCGTTAAGTCCATTGCAAATGATAGTTGCTCTGATTTATCTTTCCCTTCAGCAAAAAAAAATGTAGCATTAGCATAGCGTCTACCAACTGCGGCCCTGTCATAGCGCTTACCTCCAGTAATTTGGCTATCAAAGACACCCACCAAAGCATTCGCAAGGTTCTCTCTTTGACTCACATCTAGAGCCACCTTGTCCTCATCAGACATCCAATCCAAATCGCGCCAAACTTCACATCCTAAAATTTGTTCAGGGCGATCATCAATTGACAGCTCACGCATTGCACTTATCGCAGCATAAAGAACCGCAATATGAGTGTCGTGTTTGTCCGCTGGATTATGAGTATAAACTATACTTGGTTTCGTTTCTTTTAGAATAGATAACAGATCATCTTTAAGCTTTAATGATCCCTCTTCATTCATTACTTCATCACTGGTATAACCCAGTTGTAGCATTGCGCTGTACCTACCAACTACTGCTGCCTGCTTTTGCTCTTCTTTGCGAATCCTCGCCATTTCTTCATCGCTGCACTGCGAATAAAGACCAGCCCTCGAACTGCCTCTACCATCTGTAGCCGTGACCCCAGTGAACCAATTCTTATCTACCTGTTCTCCATAACCAAAGCAATTAACAATTCCATGATATGCCATGATTTCCAGATCATCGGAATGGGCGCCAATAGCAAGATGAGTAGTGCGATTTAAAGCACTCTCTATTGTCGCATCATCTGGTATGAAAATATCGAATGACTTATGATTAAATAATTCACCGGATCAAATTGTTTTGGAGGGTCAGACAGTGACTGCTCTTTATGAAGTCGTACCAATGGAGGGAGCTGATTTTTCAGAACCTTCAACCCAGAATGTGAATTCTGAACTCGTGTCAGTCAGAATAGATT
>JABGYE010000034.1:0-8539 GCA_018675395.1 Akkermansiaceae bacterium | reverse complement strand
TACTTCTTATAAAAGCTTCTGGTCAGGAAAAATGTGGTATGATGGCAAGGGGGGTGATGTTGGAACTCAGCAAGTGTGCAGTGATTTTATTTTTGGTTATTCTTTGAAGGGGCCAAACGCTAAGCCTGCTTGGCGTTATGAGAATGGAGTCATTTTGAATCCAACTATTTCATGTGCAGATAGGTATTTGTATTTCATTGAAACAAGAAATTCAAAGATCAAGCAACAAGAGAACAGGAGAATATCAGACAAGTCACTGTGGTCGGATCAGTTCTTGGTTTGCATCGACACTGACAATGGGAAGGTCCTTTGGGAAAAGCCGATCGACACTGAGGACGGCCTAATTACGTTTTACCTCCAAGCGACTAAGGACCGATTAATTCTGACTGCTTCGAACTCAAAGTTTCATATTTATACTTTTAAGGCGCAAAACGGTGATCCTATTTGGTCTAAGTCTAGTAACTGGGCAGATGATCACCATAGTGGCCATATGCAGCATCCAGTAGTGACTAAGGACAAGCTCTATTTGCAGCCGAATGGATATGATCTTGGAACCGGTGAAATTCTAACCACAAAAATGGGAAAGAGAGAAGGTTGTCATACTTATGTTGGAGCTGGAGACGCACTACTATATAGGGGGAAGGCTCGCCAAATATCAATGTGGTCAAAAGAAACCGAATCAACTACCAGCTGGACACGGCTACGTCCTAGTTGTTGGCTCAATACAATACCAGCCTCAGGTATGATTCTCATTCCAGAGGGAGGCGGGGGATGCTCATGCGGAGGCTGGATGGAAACATCACTCGGATTCATTCCAAGGAAACATTTATTAAATACTGCTAAAGATTGAACCTCATGATACGATTTTCAGCCCTCAGTATAATTTTTGGTCTATTTTCACTGGATTTAATTCTTGCTGAAGATTGGCCTACTTATCGTCATGACAATCGACGCTCCGGTATCACCAATGAAGTTCCAGAATTGCCTTTGACGCAAAACTGGCTCAGGACCTCTCCTCATCCACCTATGATGGCATGGTCAGGACCAGCAAAATGGGACGCTTATTCGGGCAACAAGGATCTCCAATCAATGCGAAACTTTGATCCTGTATTCTTTGTCACTGTCAAAGGTAATTCGCTCTTTTATGGCTCATCAGTAGACCATGGGATTCACTGTATAGACATTAGCACCGGCAAAGAGAAGTGGGCAAGCTTTGTGGCTGGAGCAGTCAGGATGCCGCCCACAATTGATGGGGAGCTATGCTACTTCGGTTCTGATGATGGTTATGCATACGCGGTCAGTTCTGATAATGGAAACATTAAATGGAAACAAGGTCCAGCCGAGGACAAGCGACTAATATCAAGTAACGGTAAACTCATCTCACCTTGGCCTGTGAGGACTGGAGTTCTCATTCAAAACGGTCTAGCCTATTTTGCTGCGTCTTTAGTACCTTGGGAACCATCATTCATGTGCTCAGTTGATAAAATAACTGGCACCCCTAAGTACATAACAAAGCACCCAAACATGACGCTCCAGGGTTCGTTGCTTTCTAGTAGCACGACTCTATATGCTCCTCAGGGAAGGAGTGTCCCGCTATTGTTTGATCTGAAGGCAGGAAATGCCATTAAAAGTGTAGCAAATGCAGGAGGAACATTTTGTCTACTCACTGAGGATGATAAACTCGTAGCTATACCAAGCAGTCAAAAGGCTTCGGGAAATATGATTCAAATTGCTGACCCCTCAGGAAGCTCAGCTATGCTGCAGTTTGCTGGTGCTGACAGATTGCTCATCTCAAAAGACATTGCTTACATCCATCAGCAAGGAAAACTCAAGTCACTTAATAGGATTGAGTATGGGCAAGCAACCAATTCAATTGGTGCTAATAACAAAAACATTAAATCCATTGGTGATAAAATTGGTAAAGTTAAAGCTGCTTTGAAAAAATCCATAGCATCAAAGAATGAACAAAGCATCACCCAGCTTCGTTCTGAGATAAGCGGCATGGACAAGTCACTGTCCGGACTCAAAGTTCTCAATGTTCAACTTAAAAATAAGTTATTGAAGAGTTATAAATGGGAAGTTGAAGCGCCCGCCCCCTACGATATTATACTTGCTGGCAATATCATCTTTATGGGAGCTAAGGATTCGGTATTGGGGTTTGACGCTGGATCTGGGAAGCAACTATGGTCAGCTAAAGTTAAAGGGAAGACTTATGGTTTGGCCTTCTCAGGTGGTAATTTAATGGCCAGTACAACTTTGGGACATATTTATTGTTTTAGTGGACCATCATCATAACGAACTAAATCAAATTTTCTGAATGAACCTTTTCAGAATAATAATAAAAGAAATCAGACACAGTAAAGGCACCTTCATAATGGGCGTTGCTGCTGTTACCGTTTCTGTCCTGTCATACATTATTTCTCTTTCAATACTCAAGAATGCTGAAACTTCATTCACGAACAAGATGCGGGTAATGAGTAATGATCTAAAAAAAGAAATTACTGAACTTGAGAACGGAATTCGGAAATCCATGAAGGGTTTAGGTTTTAATATTCATATTTATCCGGAGAATCAGGACCTCGCTGTCATTTATGAGCAGGGATACGGAGAACAAACTATGCCAGAGGAATATGTCGAAACATTAGCAAATTCCAAAATCGTCACTGTCAATCATCTCTTGCCTAGATTGACTCAGATGGTCAAGTGGGAAGAGAAGGATCAATCCGTTTTACTCATTGGTGTCAGGGGAGAAGTCCCCATTGCGTTCAGAGGTGAAAACAGGAAAAAAGCATTAATCGATCCAGTCGAAAAAGGTAACATTGTTTTAGGATATGAATTGCATAATAAACATGAACTCCATCAGGGGGATATTGTTAAGTTCATGGGAAAAGAATTTAAGGTCACAGCAACGCACCCTAGCCGCGGGACCGTCGATGACATTACAGCTTGGATGTCCTTATCTACTGTACAAGAACTACTGCAAAAACCATCTCTAATAAATGGAATTCTTGCTTTGGAATGCAATTGTGAATCGATAGATCGTCTCGGAGAAATTAAGAAAGAAATTGGTCAAATCTTGCCAAATACAAAAATCATCGAAAAAGAGAGTAAGGCCTTAGCAAGGGCAGAGGCGAGAAATAAAGTCAAGATGGCTGGTGAAAAGCAGATACGAAATTTCGCCACGAGTCAAAAAGAGTTAATTCTTAATCAGTCAATAACTGCGACACTATTTGTTTTAATCATTGCCGCTTTAAGTGTTGGATGGATTTCCTACTTAACATTTTCCAATGTAGCTAGCAGGTCCGTTGAAATTGGCATACTTGGTGCAATGGGATTCGGTGGATCCAAGTTGATTTTACTTATCATCTCTAGGGCAATGATAATGGGTGTTTTTGGAACTCTGTTTGCCTTTGCTTTATCATTTACTTTGGTTCCTGCTCTTTGGGGAACTGCAATCTTTGTCACCATATTCTCGGACTCAGTTAACCTGCTAGTATTAACTTGCGCTCCAGTTTTACTTTGCTGCTGCGCTGCATGGGGCCCTGCGGTTAAGGGATCCTTAAAGGATCCAGCATTAATTTTAAAAAATGAGTAATAAGTCTTCAGGAATTACTCTCAGAGCTGAAGGGATAACTAAAACTTATTCTTCTGATTCGGGTACTATTATGGTCCTAGATCACATTGATTTGGAGTTATCATGTGGTGATTTTATCACTATTTCTGGACCCAGCGGTTGCGGTAAATCAACCTTGTTATCGGTGCTCGGTGCGTTGCACGAACCTGACAGTGGAACTTTGGTATATGATGACGTTTCACCGTACAATCTAAGCGCAAAAGATAGAGCGCAATTTAGATCCCAAAACATTGGATTTGTTTTTCAGGACTTCAATCTTGTGCCTTATTTGACGGTCAGAGAAAATATTCTTTGCCCGGGCATTGTTAATCCTGCTAAGAATTGGGAGAACCGTTCTGCTGAACTTATCGAATCGTTGAGTCTATCGGATAGGTCTAGTCATTACCCCGATCAGCTAAGTTCAGGAGAGAAGCAGAGAACAGCTCTCGCCAGAGCTTTGCTAGTTGAGCCGGCTATTATATTTGCTGATGAACCTACTGGTAATCTTGATCAGGAAAATGGGCAGAGAGTATTAGATCAACTTACAAACTATGCAAATGATGGAGCCTCTGTGATGATGGCTACTCACGACAGGGATGCATTCAGTTCTGGAAATAAGCACCTTCAAATGGATAGCGGTTCAATTCTAGCATGATTGATAAATGAAGGTAACAATCAATTATAAGGGCCAAATTGCCACAGAAGCTGGCCAGGCAATTGAAGAGTTGAGTTTTGATGAGCCAGTGGCACTCATCGATCTCCTTCAGACGCTCTCCTCTAAGGCCGCCGACGCGGTCGGTGACTTCATTTTTGATGATGAAGGTGCACCTAGGAGATCTTTGCTTATCGTAATTAATGAAGAGCAGGTCATTGATTTTCAAAACACTTTAATCAAGGAAGACTGCGTAATTTCACTTTTACCTCCAATTGCAGGAGGCTAGTTGTAAACGATGTTAACTGAAAGCGAGAAGCTTACCTATTCATGGCAACTAGATGTGCCAGGTTTTGGAGAACCTGAGCAGTTGACTCTTAGGAACAGCACTGCGTTGGTGACTAGGGTAGGGGGCTTGGGCGGCCCCGCCGCATTGAGTCTTGCTGCGGCCGGCATTGGTAAGCTGATTCTTGCCCATGCTGGCAATCTCCGTGAAGATGATCTTAATCGGCAGATATTGATGTCTAGAGACCATCTAGGTGGGTCACGAGTCAACTGCGCTGCTCAAACGCTAAAGAGATTTAATTCAAGCATTGAGGTTGAAGTATATGATGAAAATGTTACTCGAGATAACATAGACAAAATTGCTGCTAATGCTGATATAATTTTCAGTTGTGCTCCTCTCTTTGAAGAACGCTTTCTTTTAAATGATGCTGCAATTAGGGGAAATAAGAAGCTAGTGGACTGTGCCATGTATTCAATGGAGGGGCAGGTCATGCTGATACTTCCTGGCATGACTCCCTGCTTACAGTGTATTTATCCTGACGAGCCGACCCAATGGAAAAGAAAGTTCCCTGTAATAGGAGCGATGTCAGGACTAGTCGCTCAGATCGGCGTGATTGAAGGGCTCAAATTGTTATGTGATTTTGATAAACCCTCACTTGGAACGTTAATAAGAATTGATGCTTCATCAATGGGCATTGAGAAAATAAAATTACTTCCCAGGAGAGAGGATTGTTGTGCCTGTAATAAGAGCCAGTGAAAATGAACAGATCAAAAGTCATATTCGTTTCCTTGTTGTTTACATTGTTAGTACCAATATTTTTCTTTATCGATCATGACAAGGAGAATGAAACTTCGGAACTAATTGTATATTGTGCCGCTGGAATGAGAGTTCCTATGGAGCTTATAGCTAATCAGTACGAAAACACTTACGGTGTTAAAATTAGACTTCAGTTCGCAGGATCTGGAACTTTACTGGGGAACATTGAAGCATCAATGATTGGCGATTTGTATCTTGCTGCTGACACAAGCTACATTGAGATTGCTAAAGAGAAGGAACTTTCCAATGAGTCAATTCCGGTCTGCAGTCTCACGGCTGGACTCATCGTCCAGGAAGGGAACCCATTGAAAATTAAAAATCTCGATGAACTTATAGAGAAGGATAACTGCAGGATTGTGCTGGCTAATCCGGATGCAGCGTCCATTGGGAAGTTCACGAAAAAAGTACTATCCACGTCTAACTATTGGGGGCCCTTATCATCAAAGGCAGTTGTCATGAAACCAACAGTAAATGACGTCGCTAACGACATAAAATTAAATGCTGCCGATGTCGGTTTCGCTTGGGATGCGATAGCTAAGCAGTACGATGAATTGGAGTTTGTAAAGTTGCCTGAATTTGAATCCAAAAAGAAATCAGTTACTATAGGGATATTAAACTCAACGAAGGCTCCTTCAGCTTCACTTAAGTTTGCTAGATACGTAGCCTCGAAGGATCGAGGCCAAAGAGTCTTTGCTGAAGAGGGCTATACAATTACTGAAGGCGATGAATGGTCAGAGAGTCCCGAAATTTTATTGTACACAGGTGCTATGCTGTCTCCTGCAATTAGGCAAAGAATAGAGAATTTTGAATCTCGCGAGGGAGTCAGTATTCAGCTTGTTCCAAATGGTTGTGGCGTATTAGTCTCACAGATGAAAGCAGGAGCACGTCCAGATGCATATTTCTCATGTGACATATCATTCATGGACGATGTGAGTAGTCTTTTTGATTCTCCCACAAATGTCAGTTCAAATGATATGATTATTCTTGTTAAAAATGAAATGAGAGGAATTATAGAATCATTGAATGACCTTACTAAGCCAGAGATAAGGGTCGGAACAGCTCATCCAGAAAAGTCAGCTTTAGGCGCTTTGACTGTACGATTATTAGACCATCTGAAGATTGATGTTAATAGCAATAAACTTTTGGACTCTGCGACAGGGGACTTTTTAGTTAATCAACTGAGGGCCGGATCATTGGATGCTGTTATCGTCTATAGAAGTAACGCATTGGCAAACCGTTCAACTCTCAATGACGCTTTCATTGTTGACATTGATGAGCCTATGGCTGTCGCCATCCAACCTTTTGCCATTGGTGTAAATTCAAATCATAAAAATTTAATGCAGAGGCTACTCGATGCGTTGACTGGAGATGAATCTAAGGCAGACTTTCTAAAGTACGGATTCAAGTGGGAAATTAAAAGTTAGCTCTGTGCACAGAAAAAAGGTACCATCAGACATTCCATTTTACGCTGCGATGTGGGCTGCGGGTGGAATGTATTTTGTGCTCATAATCGCACTACTGTATGCTGATGCTAGTTACACCTCTTTGCAGAGTATAAATGAATCTCTAAATAATAAATCAATCAGAGCTTCGATATGGTTAACGATGCAGACCTGCTGGATTACAGCTGTCCTTTCAATAATCGTAGCAGTACCTACTGGCTATATACTGACAAGATTTAAGTTCCCGCTTAAACGGTTCTTTGATTCCATTATTGATATTCCCATTGTTCTTCCTCCGCTCGTCATAGGTTTAAGTCTGTTAATTTTATTCAATCAAGTAACCCTCTTTGACCAATCCATTGAAGAGCTTTGCGCAGCCTTCCTTCAGTCACTTAGGTCCATATTGCCAAACAGTCCAATCTTTGACCTTCCTACGGGAATAACCTATAAAGTTCCTGCTATCATCCTTGCTCAATTTACAGTTTCATGCGCATTTGCCATTCGGACCATGCGAAACACTTTTGAGAGTTTGGATCCAAGACAAGAAAACGTCGCTCTCACTTTAGGTTGCAATAGAAGCAAAGCTTTTTGGAAAGTTGTATTGCCCCAGGCCAGTTTTGGCATAATGACTGCTGGTATTTTAGCTTGGGCCAGAGCATTGGGAGAATTTGGTCCAATTCTAGTTTTTGCCGGAGCAACCAGAGGAAAGACTGAAGTCCTAGCTACTACTGTTTTTCTTGAAATATCAATTGGCAATTTAGAAGGAGCCGTCGCTGTTTCATTTCTTATGGTCAGTGCCGCTCTAATTGTTCTTGTAATGGTTCGTTTGCTAGGGTCTAAGAATAGAATTTGGTAAGTATGGTATCATTGAAAAACATCTCCATTAAACTAGGCGCCTTCGCTTTAGATGATGTGTCTTTTGAAATACCTGCGTCAAAATACGGGGTACTTATGGGGAGTTCTGGTTCTGGAAAAACAACAATACTCGAAGCTATTTGCGGCTTAAAAAAGATCCGAACCGGAAAAATCATTCTCGATCAAATCGATGTAACAAATCTAAGGCCTGGAGATCGTCATTTGGGCTATGTTCCACAAGAAGGTGTTCTTTTTTCCACTATGACTATTAAGGATCAAATTGCTTTTGGACCAATAGTTAGAGGATGGAATAAAGAAGATGCTTTTGATAGGGCTAATGAATTGGCTTCTTCGCTAGAAATAGAACATTTGTTATCCAGAAAACCATTGGGCCTCAGTGGTGGTGAATCGCAGAGAGTCGCGCTTGCGAGAGCATTAGCCTCGAGGCCAAGGGTAATTTGCTTAGATGAACCATTGAGCGCACTGGATGAAGATACCAGAGATAAGGCCTGCTCCTTGATAAAAAGCCTGCATGAGAAGGAAAATTTTACTGTCCTTCATATAACGCATTCCGCGTCTGAGGCTGACCTTATGGGCGAACTTGTTTTTAGAATATCCGAAGGGAAAGTTATCTCAACTTAATCTGATTCGGGATTCTCTAAAGATGAATTAACTACTGTGATTTATTAGAAAGGTTCTGAATCCCTCGTGCGTCCAATCTAACAATTTTCCATTCAGCCAATAGATCAGCACCCATTTCATTGTAGAAATCTATGGCTCTCGAATTCCAATCAAGGACAGTCCACTCCATTCGTCCACATCCCCTCTGTTTAGCGATTTCCGCTAAACGGAAAAGTATCTTTCTCCCACTTTTT
>JABGYE010000215.1:0-2095 GCA_018675395.1 Akkermansiaceae bacterium | reverse complement strand
AACCTCAAAGAGCTGACTAGGACTGAAGCTTGGCCTGCCAGCCACTGTCGTTAGGTCCCCAGAATAAGTAATATAAGAATTTGCAGAACCTCCAAAAACATTACTCCCGAAAGAAGGTAACTCTCCATCTATGTGGACCTGTCTAAGACTCGTGCAGCCATAAAAGGCGAGCCGCTCAACACTTGAAACTCCAGCAGGAATAACTATTCTGGCCAAATTTTTACAATCCCTGAAAGCCCTCTCGCCTATTTGAGTGACCGTGCTTGGAATAAGAATATCACTCAAGCTACCACAATTATGAAAAGCGGAATCTCCAATACTCGTAATACCCTCAGGAAGATTAATACTCGTTAAGGAATTGCAATAACGAAAGGCCGATTCACCAATACTGATCACCCCATCAGGAACCGTTATTGCCGCCAGCAAAGAGCATGAATAAAAGGACTCGTCACCTATCGTGGTGACCCCATCAGGAATAACAATACTTGTCAGGTTCGAACAGCCCCGGAAAGCGGCACTCCCAATCTTAGTGACAGGAACTTCTCCAATCAAAGCAGGTATTTCCAATTCTCCAGCAGCGGTCGTCTTGCAATCAGTAATAATTACAGAACCGTACTTGACCGAGTACGACAGATCACTCAGATCGGCGCTCATGAGCTTCCCGGAACTCATTAACAACGCAATCCAAAGTAGTAAAGAACTAGGAAATTTCATAACTCAATGCATAACCTAATTATGAACTCCAAACAAGGGCCTTAAGTCCCATTAATATTAAGTTAGCTAAAGAATCGATCCTTAAAACTTACAATTAAGCTCAAACTGACAAACTTTGTTAGTTGATCAGAGTCTAAAGATCAGGAAATTAGTGTGATGTTATCGAAGAGACTAACAACACTATTCATCAGTCTAATTGTTTTTGGCAATGCAAGCGGCATTGAAGTCTCAGTCCGACCCCTGGACGGCAAAGAACTCCGTATCGATGTGAGCCCAACAGACAAAATCGATGACTTAAAAGTAAAAATTGAGAATAGTCAGGACGTTGAAGTTGATGATCAGCGCCTCTACTTTGAGAATCAGCTCCTGAACAATTTTAAAACTTTCAACGACTACGAGATCATTGAAGGATCCACTGTCCTTCTCTTTGTCACCTCACCAGAAGATAATGATGGTGACAATTGGGAAAACGAAACCGAAGATCAATTTAACAGCTCAAAAGAAGACCCTTTTAGCGTAC
The DNA here is from genome assembly GCA_018675395.1 of Akkermansiaceae bacterium. Taxonomy (GTDB): domain Bacteria; phylum Verrucomicrobiota; class Verrucomicrobiia; order Verrucomicrobiales; family DEV007; genus EC70. The sequence continues at coordinate 861 of JABGYE010000215.1, read as the reverse complement.
CCAAACACCAAATCAAAATTAAATCCCCTGAACCGGGCAAAATAATTGTTATGTTCCCCGGAGAGAAGGGAAGCTTTTACAGTCTCGAAAGGTCACAGAACCTGGTTGGTTGGTTCGCCCCCAGAATTCTTTTAATCGGCAACGGCAAAACATTTCAATTCTCTCACTCAATATCAGATGGAACTTTTTTCTGGAGGGCCAGAAAGATCTGACGCAATAAATTAAAGAATCACTCTGCATCACCATGAAAAAAGAAATAACCAAAATATCAATTAAAGAACTCACCAAGATTAGTACCTTATGGTCGCTATTGATTGGGGTCATTCTTGCCGTAGTTGGATTCGGTCTCCTTTCAGGACCTGAGTACTTAAAAATGACAGCAATAATATATTTATATGGGCCTATATATATGACATTTTTTGGATTCCTGTCGGCTGTTCTCTCTGCTGCTTCTTATAATTTTTACGCCAAGAAATTCGGAGGCATTGTAGTTGAACTTAAGGACGTAGATTGAAGCTACAGACCACAGAGGCGTACGGGGTTCATGGGTTGTTCTTTAAGAGATTCCACAAAAATCAAGCGACCTGCATCGTGGGGAAGAAGTAGCCCCATAAACCAAAAACCACGCGCACTTGTGCGCTGCGGGGTGGTGATATTTCATTTAGGCAGTACCCGAACGCGCTTGGTTGGAGTCTTGCCGCCCGCCGACTTGTAGAGCGTGGCGACCTCTGCATCGCCCAAAGTGCGATCGTACAGACGGACATCATCCAGGCCGCCGTTGAACCAATGCGTCATATGAAATCCGCGCCATCGGATAGGGGCTGGCATGCCCGTCTTGGTCGCGATTAACGCCCCGTTTTT
>JABGYE010000086.1:0-3314 GCA_018675395.1 Akkermansiaceae bacterium | reverse complement strand
TTTCCATTAATCCATTGTCTGCGCGCCTCTTTAGTGCATCGAGTTGGGTTAATAAATTTTTTCTGTCCCCGAACCTTTCGGCTGGAAGCTTTAATTCCATGTTGCTTTTCAGTTCACCGCCTCCTTGAGGGTCAAAGGCTGCGTGGGCTGTGCCGAGGTTGCCTGGTGACGTTAGCGTTGGCAGGGCATTGGATTCAAAGTTTCGTCCCAATTTCAGTTTTTGATCAACTGACTCGGGAAGTATAACAACATTATTTGGTATGCCCATTTCTGGATCATTAGTTCCAGCAATGCGGGAGTAAATGGAGCCCATGGTGGCTTTTGTTTTGTTGTTTCCACTGGCCACTTTCTGGTAAGTGTGAGCAGCATTTCCTGAGCCGTAAGATCGGACAATTGAGAACTTATCTGCGCGGGCAGCTAGTTGAGGAAAGTGCGATCCGAATGTGATTCCTGGGTGCTTCGTTTTTGTTTCGCCGAAAATTGAACGTATTTCGGAAGGAGCATCCATTTTGGGATCGAAGGATTCTATGTGCGAAGGGCCTCCGTTCAGGAACAGGAACACGACGGACCTGTCATGCATGGCTTTGTTTAAAATTGATGAGGAGTCATTGCGAGCTCTTAGCGCTGCTGGTAATGAAAGCCCCCCCAATCCAAGTGATCCTATCCGGAGAAAGTCTCTCCTCATGAACCCTGAACAGTTATGAGTGGGAGATGGATCCGAAATTGTGATCATTTACTTTTGTTATTATATTAAGAAATATAAATTTGTCCACATTGTGGTGAAATGAAAACGCCTCGATTGCTATAACAATCGAGGCGTTCATAAATTATTTAATTGAATTTGGATAATTTATATCTTTTTGCCGTCCGCATCAAATTTAGTGCCCTTCCAGTCACCAGTCTCTGCGCCTCCATCGATCCACTCTTTCAGAGCTTTTAATTCATCCGCAGTGAGGGGATCCGCTTTGCCTTCGGGGGGCATGAAGTCGTCATGAGTTTTGTCCAGAGTGACTCTCGTATAGATGAGGCTTTTAGCTGAATCCTTTGCAACAACCGCATCGCCTTCGCTGCCTCCCTTTTTGATTCCCTCTGGTGTGCTGAGGTTTAGTTTGCCTTTAGGTTTTTTAGTCCTTCCGGAGGATGTTTTATAGGGTTCTCTGTGGCAAGACATGCATTTCTTTTCGAGCATCGGCAATACATCGGCTTTAAAATCAGCAGCTGATGAAGTGACCTTGAGAGCAGAAAACAACAATAGCGTAGTAATTAATGAGTAGCGGTTCATTAACTTACATATATACAAAAACCCTCATCAAACAACCTCAGATCCGTATTTTTTTCTATTTACTAGATCAGCAGCGATTTGAGTTGCTCTGAGGAGACTGGTATAATTTGCAATTCCTTGCCAGGCAATATCGAATGCGGTTCCGTGGTCAACGGATGTCCTTATGATAGGCAATCCTAATGTGATATTTACCGCGTTATCAAAGGCGAGGGCCTTTAATGGGATGTGTCCTTGGTCATGGTACATGCAAACGTAGGCACCCGTAGTTTTCCTTTTGTCTGGGATGAAAGCCGTGTCTGGAACGACTGGTCCTGAAACGTCGATCCCGTCAGAGGCCGCTGCTTCAATTGCTGGCCTAATAATTTGTTCTTCTTCGTTCGATCCAAAGAGTCCGCCCTCACCGCTGTGGGGATTGAGCCCACAAACAAGAATCTTTTTGGATTCGGGATATTTTAAATCATTTAAGGCATCGGCAGTCAGATTAATGACTTCAAGAATTCTGTCGGTGGTTATGCTTGAGCAGGCTTCCCGGAGACCTAAGTGGCATGTGACAAATGTCGCTGTGATTTCTTTTGAGTTTTGCATCATGCAGTACCGTGGCGATTTGGTTCTTTCTGCAAGAATTTCTGTATGCCCCGGATAATTATGTCCTGCCCGATGCAGAGCATCTTTATTTATTGGGCCCGTTGTGAGTGCATCCATATTTCCATCAATGACGGTATTGATTGCCTCATCCAGATAATCCCAAGAAGCTTTCCCCGATTCTTCCGAAATTTCGCCCTCCTTTAGATTTTCAATATTCATTGATTGAATATCTAAAATGCTAGGCCCTTTGATGGGTTCTTTGTTTTTTCCCCAGTCATTAAATTTGATAATATTTTCTGGAAGGCCGAGTCCAATTTTTTGTGCAGCCAACTTCATTATTTCGGAATCTCCAAAAATTATTGGAGTGAACTCCTTTAAAGATTCTATTTCATTGAGTAGTCGCACACATATTTCTGGCCCGATTCCTGACGGGTCACCCATAGTGACGGCTATCCTTGGCTTGTCTTTCATTATTGAAGTAGCTGAGAGCTTTCCGTAAATGATCTTTTAAGAATGGTCTACGAAAGTATTTCTCTAACGATGTTTCCATGAACATCAGTCAGTCTGAATTCTCGGCCCTGAAATCTATACGTCAATTGCTCATGATCAAAACCAAGAAGATGAAGTATAGTCGCATGAAGGTCATGAACATGAACCTTTCCATCAATGATTCCGAAACCGAGCTCGTCTGTCTTGCCGTGGATGTAGCCTTTCTTTACGCCCGCGCCGGCCATCCATACCGTAAAGGCATCAATGTGGTGATCTCTGCCTGTGGTTTTTCTTGATTCACCCATGGGTGTTCTTCCGAATTCTCCACCCCACACGACTAGGGTATCCTCTAGGAGTCCCCTTTGTTTTAAATCAAGTATCAAAGCAGCACTTGCCTGATCGACATCTTTACATACTTTCTCAAAGTCCTTATCAAGGGTTTCACCTGGTCCACCATGAGAGTCCCAATTTGAATGATAGAGCTGCACAAATCGTGTCCCTCTTTCAATGAGTCTTCTGGCAAGTATGCAATTGTTTGCGAACGAAGCTTCTCCCTTTCTGGCGCCGTAAAGTTCCATTGTTTTGTCGGACTCCTTTGAGAGGTCCATCAGTTCTGGGGCACTGCTTTGCATCTGGTATGCCATCTCATAGGAATTGATTCTGGTGAGGATTTCCGGGTCCCCAACGTTATCTAGCCTAATTTTATTAAGATCACGGACAGTGTCATAAAATTTCCGTTCACGGTCCCGGCGCATGCCCTCAGGACTTTTTAAGTAAAGGATGGGGTCACCTTTGCCTCTGAAGGGTACGCCTTGGAATGATGTTGGAAGAAAGCCGCTTGCCCATAATGAATTACCGGCTCGGGGCCCTCTTGGCCCGCTTTGAAGTACTACGAATCCCGGTAGATTACTAGATTCGCTACCGAGCCCGTACGTGACCCAGGATCCCATGCTTGGTC
>JABGYE010000090.1:0-10418 GCA_018675395.1 Akkermansiaceae bacterium | reverse complement strand
TTTACTTCTACTTCTGGCATATGAATTTAATTGATTAATAAATCGTCCTATTTTAGGGGGGCTGAATTTAGCGGTTAAGTACCGATCAGTCAAGCGTGGTTCTAGGTTGTTGTTGTTGTTGAACTAATGTCATCCTGATCGGCATCCAAAATTTCACGTCGTAAATTAACTTTTTGCTTCTTTGCCCACCAATAAACAATAGGTGAGGCAACAAATATTGAGGAATAGGTTCCCACAATAACTCCTATAATGATTGCAAAAGAAAAGTCATTTAGCGCTGGTCCACCAAACGATAGTAAGCATACGACGGTGATTAGGGTGGTCAAACTGGTAAGAATAGTTCGTGAGAGTGTTGCGTTAATGGCGGTATTCATGATGTCTTTAACATTGCCTCTCTGGCTACGCAGACCTTCTCTTATACGGTCAAAAACAACTATAGTATCATTAATAGAATAACCGGCAATTGTTAGAAAAGCTCCGACTAGTATTAGGTTCAGTTCTTTCCCACAAAGAACTGTAACGCCTATCACAATACACAAATCATGAATGAGGGCAGCGATAGCGCCGATTGCGAATGAAAACTCAAAACGGAAAGTCACATAAAGGAAAATAACGCCAAGCCCAGCAAAGAGTGCGTAAAGAGATCGTTTGGCCATTTCTCCAGCAATAACAGAACCGATTTGTTGGCTTTGAATTTGTCCCTCGGCAAGGCCTGCCGTTGCAATAGCTTCTTTTACTTCGTCACCCCGTCCAGGTTCAATACGAACGGAGAAGATTGTACTGTCGCCACCTATTGGAGTAAGCTCCTGAATCTGAGGTTCCTTGGTTTCACCGAGTGTATCTGTTATCGCTTTACTGATCGAATCCTTGCTCGTGTTTTCTGATGCGTTGAATCTTAGTTGATCCCCACCAACAAACTCAATGCCAAGTGCTCCTTTCTGTTTTGTTCCAATTGTTCCAATTGTCAAAACAATAAGAGCAATGGAAATGAAACGACTGAACTTTGTTAGTCCAAGGAAATTAATTTTTTTATTGGATAATACAGGAGTGAATTTAAGAGGCTTATTTAGTTTTCTTGCCGCACTGAGCCAATTAAAGGATACTCGAGTTACTAGAAGAGCTGAGAAGAGTGATACGATAATTCCGATGGTAAGTGTCACTGCAAATCCTTGGATCGCGCCCTCTGCTAACCATAAAAGAACTAGGGCCGTAATGAGTGTGGTAATCTGAGCATCAAAAATTGCAGAGAAAGCTTTTTCGTAAGCAGTTTGAACTGCAGTTCCCACTGTCTTTCCTGCTGCCATTTCTTCCCTCAATCTTTCATAGATCAAGACGTTGGCATCTATAGCAATGCCGATGGTGAGTATCACTCCTGCAATTCCAGCAAGGGTAAAATCAGCCTGAAAAATTGCAAGGATACCAAAGAGCAGAATGATATTCATGCTCAGGCCAATCAGAGCAATTAATCCGGCATAACGATAGAAAATTGCCATAAATAATGCAGTTAACAAGAGTCCCCACATACCTGCTCGAATTCCTTGATTGATGGCCTCCTTGGCAAGGGTTGGTGGAAAGGATTCCTCGTAAAGTATTTCAGGTTTTACGCCTAAAGGATTACGCATGGATACCGATAATGTGTTTGCTTCCTGCTGAGTGAAATCTCCGGATATTTGACAATTTCCTCCGGGAATGTGTCCATTAAATACAGCTGCTGAAATAATTTTTCCGTCAAGGAGTATTGCCATTTGGGTAACTTGATCACCAGCATATTTCATACTGACTTCCGAAAGATTATCTTTGCCCTCTCCCTTGAACGTGATGTTAATTTTCCAACGTCCATTTTCGTTAAAGGCCTTTGCATCGGTAACATCTTCTCCTTTGATTAAGATCTCATTCTTAAGTAAAAGTTTTCTTGGTTTTTCAGCGTTCTCTTCTTCTGGTTGAGCATATTCTGCTATTTTAGAAAAAGGGACAACATCTTCTCCCCTTTCAATTTTATCGATTGTTACCGGATCATTCTGTTCATGAGTAAGGTACAGTTCAAGTATGGCGGATTTTTGCAGTTGACTGCGGATTTGTTTAATTTTGTCTTCATCAATATTTTGATTGGCATCGCCATCACGATGAGGAATATCAACAACCAGACGATCTTTGCCTTCCGGGACAACGTCGACATTACTTACTGATCCTGCTAGTCTCTTTTTTAAAACGTTTAGAGCTTCTTCCTGATCCTTCTTACTGATAGGATTTTTTGCTTCTGCTCTTTTGTTGAGCTGTAGAGTGAAGCGAACTCCTCCTGCAAGGTCCATTCCACGGTTAATTTTTTCTCCGGGCGGGAATAAAGAATATGTGCAAAAGCCTACTAACCCTAAGGCAAGAACTGTTCCGATGATCCTTTGACGAAAGTCAGAGTCAGTTCCGAAGTACCAAATAAAGAGGGCTAATAAGGACAGTGCGATTAGGAATGCGACAATTGGTGACATTGAGGTAATTATAAATTTATTCCTGCTGGGAAACAGGGGCCGGAAATTTACAGGTTTTTAGTAGAAAAACAACCTTACTCTGAGGGCCTGTGCATTAGTTGCGAAATTGTTCACCGCAAATAAAGAAATTACTGTAAAAAAGGCAAATCTTAGAGATTTTTAGCAAATAATTCTACATTATTTAATCATTAATGATCCAAGAATGTTAAAATTTAGTAAATAAATTTCTATTTTTATTGTGAGGAAAACACTTCTTTCCCGTGAATTTTACTCGAGTGCGGACGAGCACCACCCTTGACCATTCTGCAGAACACAGAAAGGCTGATTTAACCTTTCGCATGCCTTTGTGAATTGTTCAGGGCTAGCAGTATTAAATTCAAACATGTCAAAATGATGAGGAATTGCAATTTTCGCATTAATTGCTTTTGAAAGTGCAGCAGCTTCAGTTCCGTTAAGATTGCCGGCTACGCGTCTAGATGAGTCGTTACCATTAATGGGGACTATTGCTACATCAACTGATTGATTTATTAATGAAGCTGTTAATTGATTGTGCCAAAGAGTGTCGCCGGAGTGGTATATAGTCCACTCACCAAAATGAATGATGAATCCCATATAGATTGGAGACCCTTCATTGTCTCTTTCAACTTCATTATGAGCAGCGGCGATTCCATCGATTTTAAAGTTTCCGATGCTGATAGGTTCGTTTTCTTTTATTCCAATTAATTTGATTCCGGAATCATTTCCTAGCCTTTCATTGGCAAATTGAATGTTTGCTTTGGGGAGAAGTAAACGGAGACCTGGGCTAGATTCATTAATTGAGAGAAGTGTTAGAGCGTCTAAGTGGTCGGTGTGATTATGGGATGATGTAGCAATGTTAACGAAATTAAGCTCCTTCGGGTTCACTGTTTGTTCTGTGATTCGAATGTGAGGTTTATCTGTTGTTGAATATTTATCAGTTAGTGAATCTGATAAATATGGATCTAATAAGAGGTAATCTTGTCGCCACTTGATGAGGAAACCGCTTTGCCCAAGCCACCAGAGATGAAATCTTTCAGGTGATTGATTCGCGTTTTGTATTTCGGACAAAAGTTCCTTATCCTTTTTGTATGCGGATTTCATTTTTTTAAAGGCTGTCCCTGACAATTTTCGCAGCAGAGCACATGTTCTGTAGTTTTTGTTTGGCTGCCCATCGCGCCGTCTGACTTAGTCCGCAGTCAGGGGCAAGTACAAGTTTTTCTGGATCAGCATATTTCATGCATTCACGGATTTTAGAGACAAGAAAATCAATAGGTTCAATAAAATAACTTTTCACATCAATGATTCCTACAGCCACATCCATAATTTCAGCAACTTGGGCAATGGTTTCAAGTTCGGCGTATTCTCTATTTGCCATTTCAAGATGCATTTCATCTACTTTAAGATCTAAGAATGCAGGGAAGAGCGGTTCATATCTGCGGTAACCTACGGCGTGCCCTTTATAGTTACCGAAGCAAAGGTGAGTGCAAAGTCTGGCCTTACCAAAAATTGTTTCTGTTGTACGATTAAATATATCAACAAAATTTGCTGTATCTTCTTTATATCCGTAACAACTCATTGAAGGTTCATCGACACAAATTTCCTCACACCCAGCAGCGACTAGATCTTCAAGTTCTTTGCGGATCATAGGAAGCAAAGCCTCTGTAATTGCATAACGATCATTGTAATCGGCGTTTGGTAGTAATCGGCCACTCATTGTAAAGGGGCCAGGCACACTTACTTTGAGTGGTTGCCCAGTAGGTGCAATTTGTTTTAGCCTTTCAAATTCATCTACTGCACCGAGTCCGTTATTTGCTTTAAGTTCTCCAATTATGTGGTGCTTTCCTCTTTGATCGTGGGCTGGGGGACCGAATAGTCTTGGGGATTCTTGTTCCAAAGCAATTCCTTCCAAGTGTCCATAAAAGGAAAGGTTAAAGTCTAAACGGGTTTGTTCTCCGTCTGTGATAACATCAAGACCTGCATTAAGTTGATCGGTGACAGCGCATGTGGTTGCATCATTTTGAATTTCATCAATGTCATTAGCGCCGAATTCATTGAGGTTGTTTCCTGCGAAATGAAGCCAACTAGGAAATGGGTAGCTGCCAATGACTGTTGTGCGCAATGGTTTATCTTTCATGAGGTCAGAAGATCAACCTAACATTAGCATGCCGCAATCTGGAATTCTGCGGTTAGCTTTTGGAATTTTGCTTGATTATTTAGCTAATTTTGTGTCTGACAGTTTTTGTGGTTCACTATTGTCAGAAGAAAGAATTGTTTTAGCCAATTCAAGGTACCCTTTGTCCTGAGGAGTAAGGCTCAACTGGTCATATTGGATGAAGGCATCGTTGATTCTTTTCCTTCGCATGCGGCTTCGCAGTGTAGGACTAGCCAGTAAAATACCTATTTTCATTTCTTGTATTATTTGCTTAGCATATGTTACCGTCAAGGGTTTCTTGATATTTAATATATATTAAATATTTCTTTGTTTAGGCAATGAAATTTTTAGGTTTGAAGGTATTTATGCTTGAGAAGTCCTACTTCAGGTGCTGATTTTTATTTTAAATCAGTTAATAATCGTGGATATCTGAGTTTTTAACCTTTGATTCGTCTATTTTGCTAAAAATTTACTGATGAATATGTCCATACCAAAGCTCCCAGTTAATGTGATCATCAGTTGAATCTCATCACTAATTGGGTTAAGCCTCATACGCTTTTTTTAGGGAGAACATAATAATTGATGGCTAAGAACCTTTTTCAGAAAGTTTGGGACGCTCATGCCGTGCGCGTTTTAGCTAATGGGCAGACTCAACTGCTCATTGGAACCCATTTGATACATGAAGTAACTTCTCCTCAGGCATTTGGTATGCTGAGGGATCTTGGAATTAAGGTTAAATATCCCGAACGTACATTTGCAACTGTTGATCATATTGTCCCAACTGATCAGCGCGAACAACCGTTCAGTGATCCATTAGCTGATGCAATGATTAAAGAGTTAGCTAAGAACGCTGAAGAATTCGGTATTACTTACTTTGATCTTTCGACTGGCAAGCAGGGGATAGTGCATGTAGTTGGTCCAGAACAAGGGATTACTCAGCCTGGAACAACTATTGCTTGTGGAGATTCGCACACTGCTACCCATGGAGCATTCGGAGCGATTGCTTTTGGAATCGGTACTACTCAAGTCAGAGACGTTTTGGCGACTCAGACAATAGCTTTGGGAAAACTTAAGGTCAGGAGAATTAATGTTGAGGGAAGTTTGCGTCCCGGTGTGTATGCTAAAGATGTGTCATTGCATATTATTGCATTACTCGGAGCGCAGGGTGGAATTGGGTATGCGTATGAATATGGAGGGTCTTTATTTGATTCATTTTCCATGGAAGAGCGTATGACTGTTTGTAACATGGCCATAGAGGGTGGTGCACGTTGCGGATATGTTAATCCGGATCAAAAGACCTTCGATTATTTAAAGGGTCGCCCTTATGCGCCTTCGGATGATGATTGGGAGTCAGCAATTGATAATTGGAAGAGTATCGCTTCTGATCCAGATTGTGAATATGCTGACACCGTTAATATCAGAGCCGAGGACATTGCTCCTACGGTCACTTGGGGTGTGAGCCCGGATCAAGGGTTTTCTATTGAAGGAAAGATTCCGGATCCGATGGAGCAAACTGATGAGAATGAGAGGCTTTCAATTCAGGAAGCTATTGATTATATGAAGCTTGAGTCGGGTCAACCAATCAAAGGAACCAAGATTAATGTGGCTTTTTTAGGTAGCTGTACTAATGGGAGATTGTCCGATTTTCGTGAAGTTGCTAAGTATCTTAAAGGTCACAAGGTATCTCCTGATGTGAAAGCGATTGCTGTTCCCGGTTCTCAGATTGTTGATGCTATGGCAAAGCAAGAGGGTTTAGATAAAATCTTTAGTGATGCAGGATTTGAGTGGAGAGCAGCAGGTTGTTCAATGTGTCTAGCTATGAATCCTGATAAGTTAATTGGTGAGCAATTGTGTGCTAGTTCTTCCAATAGGAATTTCAAGGGGCGTCAAGGAAGCCCGACCGGGAGGACAATTTTAATGAGCCCTGTCATGGTTGCTGCAGCTGCGGTTTGTGGAGAGGTAAGTGATGCCCGTGAAATTTTTCAATTTGATGCGGGGTGATTTTTAATCACCAAATTTTATGTCTTTAGAAAAAATTAAAAAAGTTAGCGGACGATCAGTTTACGTTCCGGGAAACGATATTGATACAGATAGAATCATACCGGCAAGGTTCATGAAATGTGTGACCTTTGATGGATTGGGTGAATACCTATTTTATGATGTCCGAAAAGATTCAGAGGGTAATGATAAGGATCATCCTCTCAATGAACCGCGATTTTTTGGTGCATCAGTTCTGATTTCTAATGCTAACTTTGGCTGTGGATCTTCTCGTGAACATGCACCGCAGGCTTTGTATAGGTATGGATTTAGAGCTATTATAGCAGAGAGTTTTGCTGAGATATTTTTTGGCAATTGTTGTGCTCTTGGTATGCCTTGTGTTCTGGCAACTCAGGAAAGTATAAAGGCCTTGACTGGGATCATTAATGCTGTTCCGGAAACGGAAGTTTTTATCGATATAGTTAATTCTGAAGTCTGTGCAGGTGATCTAAAATTTCCGGTTGAGATTCCTGCCGGAGCAAAAGAATCTTTAACGGATGGGCGATGGGATCCTATTGCTGAATTACAAGAAGCTGAGAATTCAATTGATGATTTAGTAATTAAGTTGGGGTATCTTAAGAAGAGTTGATAGTTCTAATTATTTCAAAATTAAAGAGGGGTTCCAGACTAGAGAATTCCCTGGACTTATGGAAATTTCCCTTAGATTTAATTAGTGGAATCCCGTCTTGGTGTTCAGGATGTTCACTGTTGATACCCAGATAACCTAAAATAATTGTAAGTTTTTTTTGATTCTTTTTTGATTTATCGATTTCAAATAAGAGATCTTCTTTGTTTTTAGCATAAGTGCAATTTGGGTAATAAGCCTTCATCATCTTTCCGCCGAACCCATAACAAACAACATGCATTTCTTCACCTGTTTCTGCTCTTTTTTTAAGATGTTTTGCAACATCCTTATATGGTGCAAAGGGAAGCGTTTGTGTGTTATTTCTAGGTTCACGAGCAATGTATAAATAAAAGCAAATTACAATTATACTGATTAAGGAATTGAATGAGTATTTTGATTTTCCGGTATGAAGTATCCCTGAAAATCCGATGCCAAGAACAATAACTAAAGGGGCAAGACAGAATGTTATAAAGTGATGATGAAGATAAGTATTTGTAATTCCGTTAATTAGAATCGATCCAAGCCCTAAAATGATAATGGCAATCAATATTTTTGCTGCACCTTTTCGGTTAATCCAAGTTCTAATAATGCCAAAAGATAAACTAAAGAATGTTATTAATAAGATGGCAGAACCAATGACTGGACTTTGCTCTAATTCTTTTACTACTGAAGGCAATTCGCTTCCAGATTGACTGATATCCATTCCAAATAGTAAATGCCCAATTGAATCTCCAAAGTTTGGTGAAATTGAAGAGTGAGGATTCTCTATTGGTTCCCAGTGCAACATTTGTATGATGTTCGGCATAAAAAGAGGGAGGTAGACCATGCAAGCCATAGCATTAGTGGCAATGAGCCTACCAATGGATGCCAAGCGATGGGAGAAATTTGTGTTTTGAGACAAAATTAATAAGATTCCGCATAAGCCAAATCCAATGGCGTAAAATATTCCTTCAGGAATTGTCCATGCAAGAATCAGCTGGTTAAATCCAAACAAGATCCAGTATCTCCACTGCTCTTTGTTATCATTAATTGCATAAGTTAACCATAAAGTGCCAAGTAAAGTTAAAAAAATAATTACTCCGACACTGCCCAGTTCAGTTCCATGTCGTATATGCCATGGATGCATGGCAAGTAATAGTGCTGACCCTAGAGCTCCTGTGCTGAACCCCCAGCGCTTGACCAATAAACCGATTATTAAAATAGAAAGAATACTTAGAATAAAAGACGGCGCACGTATTGATAATTCATGAATTTCAAATTCTTCGGATTCATTTTTTGTTTGCCAAATGCTTTGAGATATTTTTATCGCTGCGGCCAATGGGGGGCATTCATTTTGTTTCTGATGCATCCACAAGGTTTCTCTCCAATCCTTAGATGAGGTTTCAAAATTTGTATTTTTAACGAAGTTGATTTCCTCCCACCACAAACTTCCTGTAGCAAGATTCCACCGCAGGTGCCCCCCCAATAAAATAATTAATAGAAGCAAAATCCAAAATACCGTTGGGCGGATATGTTCAATTTCAGGACTAGGATTTAGATTTTGCTCTCTATGATGAGAGATTTTTGACCATTTTTTCCAGAAGAATATCAGAACAATTCCAATGAATGAACTGGATGCAAAACCATACCAAAGACCGATGATTATATCATTGCTCAGAGAATATAACTCATTACTTGGATGGGTATCCAATTCCCATGGTTTTTGCGAGAAGTACAGGAAGGATATGCTGCAAAGGGTGGACAGCAGAATAATAAAGCGTATCAATTTGCCACGAGCGTACCAGAAGCTATTCTCTGGTCTGACAAAAACATTACGATTAGACACAATAGTGAAATTTGACTCTTTGCTGTAAGTATTCCAATGCTTTCTTTATCAGATAACTTTTTAGAGATGACCCAAATACACTTTGACTAAATTTCCTTTGGTTATGATTTCCCTCAAATGAAAACAATTTTACGCGTTTTTTCCTATCTTAAGCGCTATCCAAAGCTTGGTTCTTTACAGCTCATTTGTGCCATTGTAGGGACTTTACTAGCGATTGTTTTTCCTAATGTGGCTCGGTTAGTTCTCGATGTGGCTGTTCCGGAAAAAAGCGCTGATTTGTTAGTTAAATATACTCTTTTGGCATGCCTTGCTTATTTTGGAAGGGATTTACTTAATTCGTTACGTATTATGTTAAATAATACTTTTGAGCAGAAAATTATTTTCGATATCAGAAGTGATCTTTATCAGACACTGCAAAGGCTACCCTTGCGCTGGTTCGATAATCGACCGACTGGAGATATAATGACTCGTGTCGCTGAGGATGTGACAGCCATGGAAAGGGTGCTCATTGATGGAATTGAACAAGGACTCGTCGCTTTATTGCAAATAGTAGCTGTAGGGATTGTAATGTTTTGGATCAATCCTACTCTGGCCTTTTGGGCATTGGCTCCAGTGCCACTATTGTTTATTGGTGCGATTATATATACTAGTACAAGAGATCGGTACAGGACTGTTCGCCAAGCCACATCGGAAATGAACGCCTTGCTTCATGATAATATTTCCGGCATCCGCCAGATCAAGGCTTACACTATGGAAAAGGAAGAGCATCAAAGGTTTAATGCTGCTAGTGATAAGGTCCGTAAAGCTACTCTTCGCACAATGTTTGCTTGGGCAATATATAACCCAACTATGAGTTTTTTTGGCGGAATCGGTTTTATTTTGGTAATGGGATTCGGAGGAAAGCTTGCTATTGATGACCAAATGACTCCTGGAGAGATAACAGCATTCTTACTATATTTGACACTATTTTATGAGCCTATTGGCCGGTTGCATCAACTCAATCAAATGTTGCAGTCAGGCCGAGCAGCAGGAGAGAGGGTATTTGAAATATTAGATTCGGAAGAGGAGCCTGGTCTTGAATCGGGTCAGGAACTACATGAGCCCGTAAAAGGTCATGTAGAGTATCGAGACGTGTCCTTCAGTTATGGTGAAGAATTATCTACTATCAATGGAGTAAATTTAGAGGCCGAGCCTGGACAGACAATAGCTTTGGTGGGGCCAACAGGGGCGGGCAAAACGACCTTAATCAATTTGCTGACACGATTTTATGAATATGAT
>JABGYE010000162.1:0-9052 GCA_018675395.1 Akkermansiaceae bacterium | reverse complement strand
CTCTTGGCCTTTGGTTTCTAGTAAGGGAAAGATTTTTGAGGGTGGTATTATTACGTGAGCCAGTTCTTTATGGAATTGGTTCGTGGCTTTAGTGTCCGAAAACAAAGAGGCATATATCTGAGCCACTTCTTTCATGCTGTTAGGTGCTTTTTCTTTCAGTAATGAAAGTATGGTTCTGTTTGCTTTGCTTTCGTTCTTCTCAAGGTCATTTAAGGCGATTTTTAAAGATTGAGTAAATGAGTCCTCTTTGATAGACCGTAATTTGAACCATGCCGCGAACACAGGATCCTCGGACTCTTTCTTTGCTTTTAAATGGTTTCTCCACCTAATTGTTGGTTCATGAAGTAAGGATTTAGATGATGCGAGTTTTTTTAATTGATCGGTGCTCAAATTTATTCCTTCTGAAGCAGTCAAAAGATATTTTTCAATATAGTTTTTTTGAGTTAGTTCTTTTGCTCTTTTATCCAAGTAAGAGTCAATGTCAGACTGTTTTGAATCTATAATGGTTTTAAAGGAGTTGTAAGCCAGCAGATCATTTGGTGCTCCCAATAGTGGTAGTTCAGAAGGTTCTTTAGAGCTGTCAAAGACTCCATAGAGCGAATAGTAATCACTGATAGGAATCGGATCATACTTGTGATCATGGCATCTTGAGCATGCGACAGTGAGGCCCATTAATCCTCTGAATGTTACGTCCAGTCTGTCGTCAATTATATCAGGGGTTCTGTTTAGAAATCTTCTTCCGATCGTAAGAAATCCCATTGCTGCTAAGTTCTTTTTATTCTAATCATTTTTGATGATTTTGTCTGCAGCTAGCTGATAAACTATAAACTCGTTGTAAGGTAAATCTTGGTTCAATGAATTAATTACCCAGTCCCTATAGCTATAAGCGTAAGGATATTCTCTGGATTCTTGAAAAACATATCCTTTGGTGTCGGCGTATCTTGCTATGTCGAGCCAATGTCTGGCCCATTTCTCCCCAAATTCTGGTGAGCTTAATAGTTTGTCGACAAGGGTGACGTAAGCATTTGGGTTCGGATTTTTAATAAAACTTTCTGTTTCACTGTGCTTGGGTGGGTGACCGAGAAGGTCAAAGTAAATGCGCCTGATTAGAGTTTGTTTTGGAGATTTCTTTGATGGATTTAGTTTTTGGTCTTTAATTTTCCGTAAAATGAATCGATCGATATTTGTTTGAGCCCAATCATACTGCGGGAATTCAGGTAGTGGAGGGTTTTTGATTGGAGAAAAGGCCCAGTGTTTTGTGCTGTTTGAAACCTCTTCAGAAATTGCTCTTCCTGTATCTTTGTTTGGTAATAAAAAAATAACCGTAAGCGCGAAAATGATTAGTAAATGACCAATTCTAACCAACTGAAAAAATGTAAATAGAGATTTCAAATTCAATTATTTTTCCTACATAAATTTGTAGGGTATAAGACTTTTCTGCAAGTAATAGGTAAGCCACATTGAATATTTTGTGATATTATTGCTAATTCGATCTGGTAATGAGGATGTATTTCATGGGAGAATTAAATGATTCAAGACTGAAGATAATAATGAATTCGATAATTAGAAGATTTGTAGCCTTAATTGTATTAACCGTCTGTGCCGATTCTTTTTCTCAGGAGCGATTACCGTATGCCATACAGAAATTGGTTAAGGAGTACGAGGCTTATGAAAAGGATATTAATGAAAAAGCTTCAGAATTAATTAAGAAGAAGCGACTCGCGACGATTAAGACCTTGGAATTGGAATCGGCGAAACTAACAAAGGCTGGAAATGACGCTCTTGCGCGGGCAGTTTTGGAATTGGCCTCAGCGATGACTGAGGGCAAGGACGTGAGCATTTCAGAAACTAATGAAGCACCAAGAAATTCTAGATGGAATCCTTTATTCAAGCCTGAATCTTTACCTGACACATGGATTATTCCTGAAGATCCAGACGGAGGGATGGATTATGCAGAGGGCATTTTATTGATGAGGTCAGTGTTTGAGGATTCAGTGGCGCTTCATGAAGCTCCCGAAGGAGATCTAGTTGTGCGACTTAAATTGAAAATAGAAGATAATGACAACAAAGATACCAAGGATGAGAGGAAGACCGCTAGTATTGGATTTATTAATTCGAAAGAGAGTCTCGTCTTGGCTAGTGTGACTCCATCTGGGGCCGTTAGCGGCTATACAAACGTTTCCCCAGACACGGACTTGGGTAATCAGAAGAGTGGCCTGAGAGAGGGCAAATTTACTGAAGTTCAGATCGCATGGGTCTCTACATTTTTTCTGGTTTTCGTTAAGGACAAATTGTTAATTAAGTCTGATGTAGGTATCCCTAGGGGCACTGCGAAAATTTCTTTATTAGCGGATAACAGCAATGCCTCATTTAGTGATGTCGAATATTTAAAGCCGACGCTGGATGATTTGAAGAAAATGGCTGCAGATAAAGCTCTAGATTAGGGTTTCTATTTTGATGGGAAGTTAGGCGCTGCTAGGCATGGCTCTAACGGCACCGACTGAAATGCCGCCATCAACGAGTATAGTTTGGCCAGTGACGTAGGCGCTTGCGTCCGAGGAAAGGAATAAACAAGTGCCATCAAGATCATTTGGTTTGCCTATTCTTCCTAGTGGGATTTTTTCTTCGATGTAATCGACCCACTTCTTATCCTCAAAAAGTTTGGAGTTTTGCTCTGTTTTAAACCAGCCAGGGGCCAGACAATTTACTGTAACGCCCTTGTCGCCCCAATCGTGGGCAAGACTCATGGTCATTTGTTTGATTCCGCCGCGGCTAGCTCCGTAAGGGGCTAGGCCTGCATATCCGGCTACGCAGGTCACTGACCCAATGTTAACGATTCTGCCATAATTTCTTTCAATCATTCCCTTGGCAATGGCCTGGGCCAGGAAGAAAGCCCCTTTCAGATTTGTATCAACAACTGTGTTCCAATCTTCCCAAGTAACGTCGAGTGCTGGTTTTCTAATATTGCAGCCTGCATTATTGATCAGAATATCGATTTTACCGAGTTGTTGTTCGGCTTTGGTCGATGCTGTCTGTATGCTTTCCAGATCTAGAACGTCCATTTCTAGAGGTATACATTTTGTGCCCGTGCCCTCGATCTCTTTGCTAGTTCCTTCTAATGAGGATAATGTTCTGCTTGTAATTGCGACATCAGCGCCAGCCTTTGCTAATGCATTTGCAAACTGACGACCTAGTCCTCGACTAGCTCCACTCACAAACGCTTTTTTACCTTCGATGCTAAACATGTTAATAGATACTGGTTTGGTTAATGTTTTAATTTATTTCAGAGTCCGGTCTAAGAATGACTTTAAGCATGTCCTCCTTGCCATCATAAAGGCGTTTAAACCATTCTGACCCTTCAGAGAGTGGGGCAATGGTGGTAATCATATTTCGCACCTTGATGGAGCCATTTGCAATTAATTCAAGGGACTCAGAGTATTCACATTCCGAGGCACATGATCCGTAAATTGTAAGTTCGCGTGTTACTACTGATTGGAGGGGGAATTCTGCCATGCTTTTTAGGTTTCCAATGATGCCAATGCTCCCACCCTTACGAACACTTTCAATGGCAAGGTTAAGAGTGGGTGACATTCCAACTACTTCCATGGCTATGTCGGCACCGTCTCCTGTCAGTGCATTTATTTCCTCTAGAGCATTCTCGTCACTAATGATTCCATGATCGGCTCCAACACTAATTGCAGTTTTAATTTTTTCAGGATCAATGTCTCCGGCAATTATTTTAGCAGCACCTTTAATCCTTAGGGCCTGAATGACTAGCAAGCCAATCATTCCTGAGCCGATGACAACGGCAGTGTCACCGTCCTTGACTGGGGTTCGATTTACTCCGTGAAGAGCAACGGATACTGGCTCAACAAATGCCGCTTCTTCGAAGGACAAATTATCCGGGATCTTATAAAGAATCCTCTCTGGGACTGAGATGTACTCTGCAAATGCGCCGTGTTGGCGATATTCTCCAGGTGAAACGCCTAGTACTTTTCGATTCTCGCAAAGGTTCACTTTACCTTCATCGCAGTATTTGCATGAGCCACAGTAAATAGTTGAATCAAATGTGACTCTGTCACCGATGTTCCAGTCCGTTACCTCTGAACCGATAGAAGAAATAGTCCCGGCAGCTTCATGCCCCATTATGATAGGGGGGATTCTTCGACCTGTGCTTCCATCCATTCCGTGAATGTCGCTCCCGCAAATTCCGCATGCATTTACCCGAATAAGAACATCATTGTTTCCATATTCAGGGTTCGGGGCGTCACCGTAACTTAGTTGATTGTAGGCCTCTAGTGTCAGTGCTTTCATGAGAAATTAAATCTATAATCAACAAGTTGAGTAATAGCTATGCAAATATATTGATTTTGCAATAGGATGATAATTTGAACTAGCCTTACTTTTAAATATGAAAAAACGTCTATTTCTTCTTAGTATTCTTTGTTTTCTAATTCCTTTTTCATTTATAAGTGCCAAAGAAAAGAGGCCAAATGTTATTTTAGTCTTTTGTGATGATTTAGGTTATGGGGACATTGGTCCGTTTGGTTCAAAGACACACGCGACACCAGTACTTGATCAAATGGCCAAAGAAGGGATGCGTCTTACTGACTTCTATTCTACATGCCCCGTGTGTACCCCTTCTCGCGCGAGCCTAATGACCGGTTGTTATCCTCGGAGGGTTAATATGCATGTTGATGAAAAGAATCTATGTGTTCTTTTTCCTGCAGCACGCAAGGGTCTAAACCCTAATGAAATAACGATAGCCGAAATTCTCAAAAATGAAGGATACCGTACTATGTGCATTGGGAAGTGGCACCTAGGAGACCATCCTGATTTTATGCCAACGAACCAAGGCTTTGATTCCTATTTTGGCATTCCATACAGTAATGACATGAATCGCAAGCAGGTACCATTACCTTTAGTGCGCGACTTGACAGTAATTAGAGACAACGTTCAGCGTGATGATACGATCACGGAGGAGTACACGAAGGAAGCAGTTAAGTTCATAAAGGCTTCTAGTGATGAGCCATTCTTTCTCTACCTCCCGCATACGGCTGTACATTTACCTTTGGTGCCTGGGAAAAAGTTTAAAAATAGTAGTAAAGATGGAGCTTACGGTGATTGGGTACAGGAAATTGATTGGTCAATGGGTGAACTTTTAAAAACTGTAAAATCAGAAGGAATTGATGACCAAACTCTAATCTTATTTACTTCTGACAATGGATCCGCTAGGGAAAAGCAGGGAAGTAATTTGCCGTTGAGAGGCCGTAAGGGACGTACTGATGAAGGAGGCATGCGTGTCCCATGTGTCGTTCGCTGGCCTAGCAAAATACCTGCAGGGACAAAAAGTAATCTAATTACCAGTACTTTAGACTTACTTCCTACATTTGCTGCAATTAGTGGAGGTGAAATGCCCAATGATCGTATCATTGATGGAGTCAATATCTGGCCAATTTTGAGCGGCAAGGAAAAATCAAATGTCCGTGATGTTTTCTTCTACTACCAGATGGACCAATTGCAGGCCGTGCGCTCTGGGAATTGGAAGCTTTTTGTCGGAATGGAATCAAAGAAGCGTAACTGGGGCAAATCAGAAGGGAGAAAAGAACTTGCACTTTATAACTTGGCTGAAGATATCCATGAAGATAAAAATGTCGCCGCTGACAATCCAAAAGTAGTTAAGAGTTTACAAAAATGGGTCACCGAGGCGCGCAAAGATCTTGGAGACATAGGGATGCAAGGGAATGGACAGCGCAAAGCGGGATGGGTAGAAAAAGCGTCGCCCCGAATTCTGAATCGTAATGAGTAATCTCCCTAAACAAAAAGAAAACAAATCAAGTCTATCATTAATCGGATCCAAAGATTCTACCATTTGATGTTAGCTCTTCTATTAAAGGTATGGTCTTAGTAGAGGTGAATTCTCTCGATTTTTGTTTGTGCTTATGGCAATGATATAAACTATGGCTTCAAATTATATAGCTGACCCTCAACGTTATGATGGGCGAATGAATTATAGGCGATGTGGTCAGTGGGGGCTAAAATTACCAGCCATTACACTCGGTTTCTGGCACACTTTTGGAGGAGATAATGTCACTGAATTACAGCGAGAAATTGTTTATACAGCATTCGATCAAGGGATCACTCACTTTGACCTTGCTAACAATTACGGGCCTCCTTATGGGAGCGCAGAAGTAAATGCCGGTAGGATACTAAAAAGTCTTCCCCGCCATGAAATTGTTGTTTCGAGTAAGGCTGGGTATGATATGTGGCCAGGTCCATATGGAGAATGGGGCTCACGTAAGTATCTTTTAAATAGCTTAGATCAATCCTTAGAAAGGCTAGATATGCAGTATGTTGACCTTTTTTATAGCCATCGCTTTGATCCTGATACGCCGATCGAAGAAACGCTGGGAGCTCTCAATTCAGCAGTCGAACAAGGAAAGGCTCTTTACGCAGGTATTAGTAGCTATAGTTCTGATCAGACTATTAAAGCTGTCAGTATCTGCAAAGAGAATGGCTGGGCGCCAATCATTATACACCAACCGAACTATTCAATGTTTAATCGGTGGATCGAAACAAGTTTACTGGATACTGCTGAAAATAATGGGATGGGAATCATTGCCTTTTGTCCACTCTATCAAGGACTATTGACAGACAAGTATTTGAATGGAATTCCAGAGTCTTCTAGAGCAGCAAATACACAAGGTTTGATTAGAGAAGGGGAATTGAATGAGCCGATTATTGATTGTTTGCGTAAATTAAATGAGGTAGCAAATGAACGAGGTCAATCATTGGCGCAAATGGCGCTTTCTTGGGTCCTTCGTGATGGTCGGGTCACTTCTGCGTTGATTGGTGCCAGCTCACCGAAGCAAATAATTGAGAATTGCAAGAGTGTCCATGCTTGCGAATTTTCATCTGAAGAAATAGAAAAAATTGATAGTCTATTATCTAAAATCAATTTGCCGCCGTCTTTATGGGCAGGAGAGGCTTAGTTGATTGCTTTTTCACAGCGAGGGCACAGATAATACTCGTGTTGGCTCTCTAATAGTCGCCAGCATCTGGGGCACTTTGGATGTGTGGACTTCACAGTAGTTGCTGTGGGTCCTCCCTGATCTGTGATAATGCTGAGTGAGCTGAGCATGAAGAATTCATTAACATCTTCTGCACTGCCTAGTAATTCCTCTGGTGTAGCATTGCCTTCTGCTAACGAAAGTTGAACCGAAGCCTCGTAATTGGATCTGATTACTTTTTCTTGTCTTAAAGGCTCAATCGATTGTTGTATCAAATTCCTGTAACTTAGCAATTGATCAACTTTTTGAATGGCATTACCTGGCACATGCTCTGGGTCAGGCTTTGGGAACAAAGCACAATGAATGTCACCTGGTGAATGACCGGCATGTTCCCACGCTTCGTCGGCTGTGTAACATAGTATTGGGGCTAGTAAATGGCATAGGTCGTTAAAAACCTTAGACATACATGTTTGAGTCGAACGCCTTTTGTGAGCATCTGGAAGGTCACAATACATTCTGTCTTTAGTTATATCGATATAAATGCTACTTAAATCGTTGGTGCAGAAGTTGTTGATAGCGTTATACGCTTTTCTGAACTGAAATGTTTCGTACCCTTTTGCGCATTCAAGAGTCACCTGATGCAAGCGTTCAAGAATCCATTGATCAATGATCGACATTTTGGCATAAGGGATTGCGTCTTTTTTGTTATCAAAATCATGAAGATTACCCAAAAGAATTCGCAATGTATTACGAATTCGCCTGTATGTATCAGAAGTTTGCTTGAATAGGCCTTCTCCGAAAGGAACTTCAGTTTCCCAGTCAACACTAGCGACCCATAGGCGAAGTATATCTGCTCCAAATTTGGAAACAAAATGATCTGCTTCCATGGGTTTAACTTTTTTCTTTTTCTTTTTGTCTTTTGAATTGGCTTGATCCGATTTTGAAACTTTTTTTCCTGTATCTTGATCAACAACGAAACCATGAGTGAGAACAGATTTATATGGTGCGGTTCCTCTGGTCACCATGCTTATCATTAAGGAGCTTTGGAACCATCCCCTGTGCTGATCTGTTGCTTCAAGGTAAAGGTCTGCGGGGGAGCTAAGTTCAGGGTGGCGATCGCATACGGCTACATGGCTAGAACCAGAATCGATCCATACATCAAGAGTATCTTTGCAGCGGGATGTTCCTTCAGGAAGATTCATTTTATCAGCCCACCAGCTATCATCTTGTTCGAACCATAGATTTGAGCCTTCTTTTTCAAGGATTTCGGCAACTTGGCGAGAGAGGTCTCCATCAATTATAGGGCTGCCATCGACTTGATAAAAAACTGGCAATGGAACTCCCCATGTTCGTTGGCGGGAGATGCACCAGTCAGGTCTTGACTCGACTGTTCCGTAAATTCTGTTTCTATTTTTATTTGGCAGCCATTCGACAGTGTCAATTTCTTCAAGTGCTTCTTTGCGAAATGCGTCAATGGCAATAAAAAATTGTGGGACTGCGCGGAAAATAATGGGCGTTTTGGATCGCCAACAATGAGGATAGGAATGTTCGTATTCTTCTTTTCCAAGTAGAGCTTTTTTTGAATTGAGCATGTCAATTATGAGCTCGTTAGATCTTAGCACGTGGTTCCCTACAAGCTCAGGTATTCCTACTTCTTCTGTATAATTGCCGAGGTCATCGACAGGAGATAAAATGTCCAAGCCCGCCTCTTTTCCAGCTAGGTAGTCATCGCCACCGTGGCCAGGAGCAATGTGGACTGCCCCTGTTCCTGTTTCGGTTGTGACGAAATTTGCAAATATTACTGGGGAAGCACGAGATATGAAAGGATGCTGGGTGATTGAATTTGAAAATTGGTTACCTTTTATCTCACTGTGCTTTTCTGTGAGAGTTAAATTTGTAGCTAAGGAGAATTTTTCAATTAGTTCTTTAGCAATAACTAGTCGCTGAGTTACTCCTTCATCATTTTTGAACTCGCCATCAATATAAGTTAATTGTTCATTGAGAGCGATTGCCATGTTTGCTGGTAGAGTCCATGGCGTAGT
>JABGYE010000091.1:0-5969 GCA_018675395.1 Akkermansiaceae bacterium | reverse complement strand
CCAGGCTCAAAGGTGTCTTTCGATGGATCCGCCTGCTGCGCTCCAGGATCACCAGTCACTTCCTCAAGCTGAGGAGCTCCAGGCTCCACAAGCGCTAACTCAGGTAAACTTCCCGATGCAAGCTCTGGCGTCTGGGCCGCTTCCTGAGAAGCTCCTCCAGATTCTGTTAACTGACTCTCGGCCTGCGTCGCCGCCGCCACCAAACTCCCGGACGCTACTGACTCACTTCCGGTCTCACTCTCAACCGCACTGTCAGAAACCGCATCCATTTCTGCCTTGGATAATTCAGTACTTTCAATCTCAGGCTCAAAAACATTATTAGATTCAGCCGCTTCCTTGTCCTGAGTCGTTCGGTTCGGATCCTCCTCCAGTAAAGCTTCCTCAATCTCAGGCAAAACAGGTTCAGAGAGCTCAGCGATGAGACTCGATTCATTCACTTTCTGAGCCATCGAATCTTCTTGTACCTCGGCCTGTGAAATCTGAATTTCAATGTCCAGAGACTCCTGAAATTGTGATTCCGCCTCAGGTATATTCTCAACTAATTCCTGTGGCTTTAGTTCCGGGATATTGAAATCACTCTCGGCTTTCTCGATTGATATTTGAGTACTAGGATCAGATATCTCTGCCTCTTCAGGAGCACTTTCCATAGCCAATTCCTCCTGCGAAAGAGCATCTAAACTAATAGCAATCTCACTCGATAGATTTTCGCTCTGCTGTTCAAATTCCTGAGTAATAAACCAGGCAGTGGCCAGCAATAAAAGCAGTAAATGCAAGGCCATCGATGCAGCTATGCACTTATGTAATAGACTCGTAATGTCCTGCCACGTTTCTAATAGATAGATAAGAGCAAGGAGCGCTAACAGTGCCGCGATTAACCACCACTTTAATTTTCCTAAAGCATTTTTATATTCTTCCCATCGGCTAGAATCTCGATAGCCAAATACTTCACGCGTAGTTGACTTATATAAGCGATAATCACTTTCTTCATCAGCCTCAGAAGAACCATAATCTGTACTAAAGAGCAGATCAAATCCATCCATTCGGACTGCCGGATCCGTAACATTATCTTCTTTAATATAAAGGTCCACACGTTCAGGAGATTGAACTTCATCGCCAATTACGCGACTCATATAAACACCAAAAACTGAATCATCTTCACGGTCCGAAGAAAGAAATACATGAGACCCTTTTTTAGTGAGTGCTGCCTGCACATCATTGGATCGAGAATTGAGATCATTAACCGGAACAGAATCAGTGAACTGGAGCATAGCCGGTTCTGGCGCCTTTGCGGAACCTTGTTCACGTACGGCAGCATAAATGTCCTGGTCTTCGGTTCCGTTCCGATCAGATGAAAAATATAATACCGAATCATCGGATGAAGGAGCAGGTCCCGTTTCATTATTTGGTCCATTAATGCTTGAGCTAAGACCCTTTACGGTGGCCCATTGGGTCCCATTCCAGAGAGCCGCATAAATGTCATAACCTCCCTGCCCACCTTTCCGGTCAGAGCTAAAATATAAATAATTACCAGAAGCCGAAAATGCAGGGCCTCTCTCATTAGAATCTGTATTAATATTTGTAATAGGTTCAGGCACCGACCAGACCCTACCGTCCCAAGATGAAATGAAAATATCAGAGCCTTTCTCTCGTTCGAGGACCAGGGCCATTTGCCTACCATCCGCAGAAAATGCAGCTTCAAAATTTCCGGACGGACCCTCCTTCAATTTTTCCTTTTCTTCTCCTTTTGGCAAAATGGTCGGAGAAGGAGGTTCCCACAAAACGGAACGGGCTTTGTTTTCCTGAGCACCTATACGAATATCCTCACCATCAGTGTAGTAGGCCCAGACTTCTCTGCGCGCCTTACCACCAAGGTTCCACAGAATAATCAACGCAACCAACAATGCTATTGCCGGACCCGACCATCGCTTGACATCTGACCACTTCAAACCCTTAACAGCCCGTAAGATAGAGCGCCAAGAACAACGCGGTATCCGCATTGCCGAGATGAGTTTAGCAAGCCTTTTATAATAGCTCATTTTGAGCTTTCTCAGAGTCTATTCTGACTCAATTTTTTCTAGATAATTTTGAGCAAGGCTAATGGCCTCCTCGTCCTTGTATCGGTTCAATACTTCCTTGAACCGTTCGATCGCCTGATCAGTTTTCTTCTGTTCCAAAAGAATGCGACCCACGCCCAGTACTGAATTCGCCTGCCAATTAGGGTACTGTGGATAATTGATCTCAAGGTTCACAAATTCGACGAGGGCTTCCTCATATTTCTTTAAATTCATATAACAAAGCCCAACCTGATAACGGGAGCGAACAGTCCACAAATCCACGTTATCAGAAGAAACTAATGCCTTGTAAAGAGGAATTGCATCAGCAGAGTTCCCGCTAAGATCAGTTGCATATGCTAGTCCGAAAGAAGCATTTCTTCTCCAGCGACTCTCCTTAAAACGCTCAAGGAAACCCGCATATGTGATTTTTGCTTCGCTATGTTTTCCTGTAGCAGATTGAGTTTCACCAAGCCGCATCATGACTGATTCCGAAAGCGCATCCGGACTCCCTTCGACTCCAGAGGCAGCAGTAAAATGTATACTCGCAGGTTCCATCTCACCAAGCTTTAGCCGACACTCACCAGCATTAAACAAGATACGATCCAATAACTTTGATTCAGGATAATCCTTGAGCATCTCTTCGAATTGGACTGCAGCAATTTTATAATCAGCCGCCTTGAGATGAGCGCTTGCTAATTGGTATCGGATATCAGCACGTAGCTTCTCATCCTTCACACCTTCAAGGGCCTCGGTTAACTGATCGATGACCTCCTCAATATTACCTCCTTTTAAATTCATCTCTGCCAATTCACTCTGGACTTTAGCTACGAGTGAACTTTTAGGGTGTTCCTTTAAGAGTGTCTGATAAAGTTCAACCGCCTCCTCAATCTTTTCGGAACTTCGATTACACCAAGCCAATTCATAAAGAGCCCGGTCAGTAAAATCAGAACTGGGATAATTTTCAATCAATGAGCTAAACTGCACTGCAGCTGAATCCCACTGACTCTGCCTGGCAAGAGAAATTCCAGCATAATAAATGACTCTGGCAAGCTTGGCATGTTTTGGATAATTTTCGATTACATCCAATAAATGCTTACTCGAAGACTTGAAATCTCCGACATTGACCAAAGACACACCTTGTTGCAATGCAGCATCAGAAGCCAGCGGATGCTGTGAATCAAGGTCCAAAACCTTTGCAAAATTTGCGGCTGCAGACTCATGTTTAGCTTCAGAGGAATCGATCCAACCAAGATAATACATAACTCTGGGCCGCTGATCTTCAGCTCCATCTGAAAACGGCTTCAACATTTTCTTGTCCTCCTCAAGGAACCCTTCTAACGCAGTACGAGCAGCTTTATAATCGCCTGACTCAAAACCAATGCGACCCTGTTCCGCTAAGGCTAATGGAAGGTGAGGTGTGGATCCAGGATAAGTATCGACGAGAACCTTAAGTTTCGACAAAGACTGCGCGTCATCTCCCTGACGAGAATGAGCCACTGCTAACTGCATCAGGGCAGTGTCCAGATTTTCAATCGCAGTTACCTTGCCTTCTGAAATATTCGAAGCTGAAAATTTTTCCAAATGAGCGATGGCTTCTTCCCATTGCTCTAAACGGAAAGAACAGTCTCCCATGATAAAATCTAACTGAGCAAAAAGTGGTCCTTTCAGCTCTTGAAGGGGGTTGTCTTTAAATTGTTTCTGAAGAGATGCTGAATCTTTTAGGCACTCTTCCCACTGGCCCTCACCATGATTAATCTGTACGATTCGGAACTGAGCAATTAATTTGTTCGGATGCTGAGGGAAATCACTAAGGAAATCTGCATATACAGACCCTGCTTCCTCGATTTTCTTTAGTAAAAATAAATTTTCCGCTTTTGAAAAAAGAGCAATTCCTTTCAGGGGATGTTCAGGAAATGAGGAAATAAATTCATCAATAGAGCTGAGACTATTCTCATAATCGGCAAGATTCTGTTGGCACACAGATTTCTGGACCAATAGTTCTGCCAGTTGCGAGAATTTTTCATCTTTTTGAACTTCGCCAAGCAAAGAAAGCGCTGACTTCCAGTCAGGTGCTTTTCTACCCATCAACGCATTCGCATAATCGAAACGAAGATCGGTGATGATTTCTGATTCTGCAAAACGATCAGCCGCATCCTCCAGAATCTCTGACGCCTTATCATAATCCTTACCGTTACGGGCAAAGACTCGTGCATGCCATAGACTTGCTCTCGCTGCTATTGATCCTTCTCCTGCACTCAAAGAAGCGAAGGCAGTTCCTGCCTCTTCAAAGTTTTTTTCTTCGAGGTGCGCTCTTGCAATATAAAAGGTAGCTTCTCCTATGTGCTTACCTTCAGGCGCATCTTTGATGTATTTCCCAAGATCCTCAATGCTATCCGAATACTTCTTTAAAGTGAACCGAGTAATACCCAACCTGTAATGGCATTCTGTAGATTCTGGAGGCCCGAGACTTGGCAGTGCAGCTAAGAAAGACTGCTCTGCTTTGCCATACTCCTTGAGTAAATTATAGCACTCTCCAAGAATATAATTTGCCCTCGTTGACCATAGTTTATTTGCCTCCAATGTGGCAATTCCAACCAATGACTGAATGGCCTCCTGAGGTTTTTTGAGTTGATATTTAGCATAGCCCTGCTGATAGAGGACCCGAGCAAGACCTTCAGGTCCTGGCTTAGAAGTAATAAGACCGACAGCCCACTTTTCCACATCAAGCCATTTCTTCTCGCTGAAGCTAACATCACAGATTGCAGCCAATGCAGCTCCACGATAAGATTTATCCGTTAGCCCTTTAATCTCGGCAAGAAACAATGCCTTTGCATCGACCCGCTTTCCTGAAATCATCAGACACTGACCATGAAGCATGACGAGCCGCTCTCGGCTCACTTTAGGATCAAGTTTCTCTTTCTTTAGAAGTGCATCGAGACGAGGCATTGCCTTTTCATACTGCTTAAGAGCATAAAGGCTAAGGGCAAGTCCCTGCCCAGCAAGGTCAGCCTTGGAGTGGTCAGGATTTTTCTCAAGGAAAGCCTCAAATTGACTCACAGCCACTGGATAAAGTTTTCTATTAAAAGCAGCATTTGCCACATAGTATTGGTCAAGGGCAGGATCTTTCTTGGGCGTGGATTCTTTTTTGGGAACCGGCAACCCCTTTGGTTCTTGCGCAACGGCAAATGGAACGATCAAAGAAAGATAAAAAATGAAACTAAATGGAAAAAACCGGAAAACGCTAATCATGGTTCTGATCATAAAAATAAAATTAAAACAAATAACTGAATCTCTTAATAACTACTCAAAATTCATATTTATTACACTATAGGGTGCTAGAAATCTAAGCATTGGGCAAACTTAAAAAATCACCTTTTATTCACTCTTCTGATTATTAAACAATTTTAGAGTTCTCGCTGTTAATATGATGTTCATTCTCACAATTTTCGACTGAATCCATAGGCATATTAAAATGAACTAATATAAGCCTCAATGGCGGCGATAATTTTAAAGCAATCAAGGCTTGGCTAAGAATAAAATGGAAACAATAATCCAGTATTGATCAAGAAGCGTTATATGCTAATTCCCAATTCAATTCGGTGCCTCACGCAAAATCATTTTTGCTGCTTACTCTTAGCTACAGGAATAATTTTGATGACCGAATCACAGGCCGCTGAAAAAATTGAGTTTAATCGAGATGTGAGGCCCATCCTCGCAGATAATTGTTGGTCCTGCCATGGACCAGATGCGGGTAATCGCAAGGCAAAGTTACGTCTCGATATGAGAGAAAGCGCAATCAAAGAGGTCATTGTACCTGGCAAGGCGAGTCAGAGCCCACTCGCTCAACGGATCCTGTCAGAAGATGATGATGAAATAATGCCACCAACAGATCATCGAAAAAAATTAACCGAACCT
>JABGYE010000364.1:0-2805 GCA_018675395.1 Akkermansiaceae bacterium | reverse complement strand
GGTGAACTTCTCCCGCCACTAGCCCGGCGATATGAGCCATATCAACAAAGAGTAAAGCATTAACGGATTTTGCTATTTGCGACATCCTTTCAAAATCAATGATACGAGGGTAGGCCGATGCGCCTGCCGTGATCATCTTGGGCTGCACTTCTTCTGCTTGCTTCTGAAGGGCGTCATAATCGATTTTCTCTGTTTCTTTATCCACTCCATATGCTGATATATTATAAAATTTTCCAGAGAAATTTGCTGGGTGGCCATGAGTCAGGTGGCCGCCATGTGAAAGATCCATAGCTAAGATCTTATCTCCATGTTCTAATGCGCAAAAGTAAACGGCAGCGTTTGCTTGAGACCCTGAGTGTGGTTGAACATTGGCATGTTCGGCTCCGAAGATTTGCTTGGCTCGATTGATTGCCAGTTCCTCTGCCAGATCAACATTTTCGCATCCGCCATACCAGCGACGTCCCGGGTAACCTTCAGCATATTTATTTGTTAGCTGACTTCCCTGCGCTTCACGGACAGCGGCACTGGCGAAATTTTCACTGGCAATGAGTTCGATATTGTTTTCCTGCCTTTTTATTTCTTTATGGATCGCGGATGAGAGTTCAGGGTCCTGTTCAGTTATTGGTGCAACATGAGAGTTAATTTTATTCACTCTTCTTTCGTGACGGCCTCCATCTTCAAAAACAGCGTTGAGGAATGCTGAAAGAATTTCTTTTGCGGTTCCCTCATCTGTTCTTTGAGCGCCGATGCAGAGTATGTTGGCATCATTGTGAACTCTTGTGAGCGTTGCATCTTCGGGGACGTTAACGACAGCTGCGCGTATCCCGGGATGTCGGTTAGCAACAATGCTCATGCCTATTCCGGAATGACAAACCAGAACACCAAATGAGGCCTCTCCACTGGCCACTTTCTTACTCACAGCGTGAGCGTAGTCCGGGTAATCAGTTGAATCTGCAGAGTCGGTTCCCAAGTTTTCAACCTGATAATCATTTTCCATAAGGTGACCACAAAGTATTTCCTTTAGGTTATATCCTGCATGATCGCTGGCGATCGCTATGGAGTGAATCTTAGACATTTTACGTTAGGCTATTTAATTAAATATTGGTTTTAATGAAATTAACGAGACTAGGGAGTGATTCATTTAAAAGATTTCTTGTATGCTCGTATTCATTACTGTTGCCTCCATAGGGGTCGGGCACGTCTTGATTAGTAATTAACTGATTATCACAAAACTCAGTGACCAGAAAGGTCTTTTCCGATGCTTCCGGGAACATTTTGTGCACAGTGTAGAGGTGACTAGCTGACATGGTGAAAATGTGACTTGCCCAGTTAATTAGTTCATGGTCAAGGAATTGACTTTTATTAGATGAAAGGTCTATTCCTTCTTCTTTGAGTATTTCCAGTGTGTATTTGCTGGGTTCTTGCCCCCCCCCAGTGGCTACTCCTGCTGACTGGACATCGAATGATGCTTCATCTTCCTCGGTTATTTTTCGGAACAGGCCTTCTGCCATCGGGCTCCGACAGATATTACCAGTGCAAATGAATAGAATCGAATAGTTCAAACCTTGACGAGAAAATGCTGAATTGAATGCTAATTATTCCTAGTCGCCAGTTCCCTGAGTGTATCGTATTGCTGCTTGATACTGTCGAATGATCCAACGTCCAGTATTCCAGCTCTTTTTAGGCGATCTGCTCGCTCCTTCACATCATTTGTTATGTCTGCAAATTGCATTGCCAGCTTTACGCTTTTAGGGAGCAGGAGTCTGTTTGCTAGGTGCAAAGAAATAGTATCATTAATGCTTGGAGAGATGTAGTGCCCAACGACAAGCTCTTCTCCTTTCCATGGTCCGCTAATGATTAAGGTGGACGTTCCATCCATCAGGCTAGACATGGCGTCTTCATCATCTAATACTCCAAATTCTTTAGCTATTGCATAGTTTTTTCTAAATGCATCTCTGAGGAGGTTATTCACAACTTTTGTGTTATTGCTTTCCTCTTGAGCTGCTTCAAAAATTTTATCTATACTGAATGTCTCTCCTTTGTGCTCTTCTATTTTCCGGAGAAAGTACATGCACTGCAAGGTTCTTGATACGGCTTCGTCATCATTGAAGGGTTCCGCATTTTTACTGTGATCCAGTAATTCAGCTATTGTGGCTACATTAGCTTCGTATTTTTTGCCTTGATCCCTCCAGTCTTTGTAATGGACGAATCCTACTATTACAAGAACGGCGAATATTATTTTCCAGAAGTAATCAGCAATCATGAGTGAGTAATTGTGTTATTTTATAATAATTGAAGAGTTCTTCAAGGCTTTGTCGTGTTTTGTGCTGCATCGAAATTATCCTTAATGTATTCCTCGTCTCGGCAATGGAGCAATGCGTCATTTATTGAAATATGTTTATTAATCAATAAATGTGCCAAGCTTTCATCAATTGTGTGCATACCTTCTTGTGTTCCGATTTGAATCAGACCAATCAGTTGTTCGAATTTGCGTTCGATCATGCATGCCCGGATACCATGATTTATTTTCATAATTTCGGATGCCATTACTCTTCC
Source organism: Akkermansiaceae bacterium (assembly GCA_018675395.1). GTDB lineage: Bacteria > Verrucomicrobiota > Verrucomicrobiia > Verrucomicrobiales > DEV007 > EC70. The sequence goes on along the minus strand of JABGYE010000364.1, from coordinate 249 downwards.
TGGGTGGTCCTGGCGTTCTATGAGTCTTTGGGAAACGACAGCCTGAAGACAATTTGATAATTGAGTAATAATCATCTCTTGTTGATCCGCAGGGAAAACATCAATCATTCTATCAAGCGATTTTGGTGCATCGATAGTGTGTAAAGTGCTAATTACTAGGTGACCCGTTTCTGCTGCGGTGATGGCTGTGCGTATCGTTTCAAGATCACGTAATTCACTAACAACAATAATGTCAGGATCCTGCCTAAG
>JABGYE010000084.1:0-2585 GCA_018675395.1 Akkermansiaceae bacterium | reverse complement strand
TCTGGGCCGCTCCAACATGGCAAGCACAATTCAAACAGGGACCAACAACAAAGTATGGGAAAAGGACAGTACAAGAATATATAAAAAGACCAGAATTTGAACTTTTTGACATGCGCAAGGATCCAAATGAGTCCAAAAATTTGGCAGCGGAAGCAAAACACTATGAATTACTACAAACTTACAAAGGAAAACTAAAAGAAATGCAGAAGCAAACTAATGATCCCTGGATCATTAAATGGAGATACGAATAATTTTCATTTACGCTTTACTCGAACCCCATCTACCCATACTGCTGCAACAATAATCCCTCCTATTAGCACCTTCTGCACCCAATCATCTACTCTTAGCATCACACATCCATTGTAGAGCACCGTAATTATAATAGCTCCAACCATAGAGCCAAAAACTGTTCCACGGCCACCGACAAGTGAAGCTCCTCCAATGACAACTGCCGCGATAATGTCTAGCTCAAGAGCAACTGCAGTCGTTGGATCACCGTCACCTATTTCCGCATAAGACATCACTCCAGCCAAACCAAACATTGCCCCTCCAAGAGTAAAAATAAGAATGCGATTTCGTATCACATTAATTCCCGAGTACCTTGCCGCCTCTTCATTGGCTCCAAGGGCATAGATGCGGCGGCCAAAAACCGAAAACCGCATTAAAATAACCATCAGCAAGAAAAGGAAAATATTAATCCAAACTCCATAAGCAAAGATCAGCCATTTAGGATCAGGCGACCTCATCATTAGCGTTTTTAGAAAATTATCAGGCGACCTGACAACTGTCTCATCAGCGAACCCTTCTGCAAGGCCCCTTGCGACCAACATCATTCCCAGTGTCACGATAAATGGAGCGATGCCAAGGCGAGCCGATATCGCTCCGTTTAAAAATCCCACTCCCGCACCTACCATAATTGCAAAGACCACAGGCAAAGGAATGAACCCTCCTATAAAAACATTTCCATTACACCAATTCACTGCGTGAGCACATGAGACCGCGGTTAGGGCAACAACAGATCCAGCACTAAGATCAATTCCCCCGCTGACTATAATCATTGTCATCGCCAAAGCGCCTATACCAACGATGACAGTTTGCTTAAGGATCGTCTTTAAATTCTGAATCGATAAAAAATTGTCTACATTATCCGGAACATAAATAATTATCAGTAGAAGCAATAACAGAAATACGAAGATTAACCCACTGACCGGTATCAACAGAGCTAAGAAATTCTTTCCATAGCCTTTAGCTAAACTAGAATCCACGGAACTTACGTCCTCTGTGCTTGCCATTTTTTCTTACTTCTGAGATGGATTCAGGAGCTCCTTTACCTCCTGAGAATCAATATTTTCCAAGTCCAGAAGCACAGCCCCAGTATCGACATCAGCCTCAAAAGATTCTCCTTTAATGGACGCTACAATATTTTTAACTGCAGTATATCCCATCCTGAAAGGATCCTGTACCGCAAGGGCTGATATTTTATTTTTTCTTAGAGCACTTAGCAAAGAATCATTAGTGTCAAATCCAACAAAAGAAATCTTTCCCGCTAGACCAGCTTCATCAAGCGCACGCAACATCCCTTGAGTAGTCGATTCGTTTGGTGTGAAAATGCCCTGAACGCTGTCACCAAACTGGTTTAATAAATTTTCTGAAGCCTTTAAGGCTTCATCAATTGAAACCCCACCACGCTGATCAATTGAGACCAATTCAATGTCTGGTGCCGATTCTTTTATCCCAGCAAGAAAACCTTCTTCCCTATTAGTAGTACTTGCATGATTCACGGCATGCCTAAGCATAATAACCTTTCCAGTATTATTCATTAGTGAAGCGAGGCGCTTCCCACATTCCTTCCCGGCCCCAAAATTATTAGTCATGACATTGCTTACCACCGCTTCTGCCGCAGATTCATCAAGACCCGAATCCCATACAGCAACCTTGATTCCAGATTCATGCGCTTCCTTCACTGGGCGAACGAGAGCCTTGTCATCAAGTGGCGCAAGAGCAATCCCGTCGACTCGCTGAGTAATAAAATTTTCAACTACTTTTAGTTGGCCGGCCCTGTCACTTTCCTGTTGAGGTCCCTTCCATATTATTTCAACACCTAATTCCTCTCCTGCCCTTTTAGCTCCCGCTTCTCCTGATTTCCAAAATTCATGAGTAGTGCCCTTAGGGATAACAGCTATTCGCAATTGTTTATTACCCGATCCAGGATCAGTTTTATTGCAACCAACCAATGCAATGAAACAAAAAAGCAGAAAAGATGATAAATATCGTGTCATTTCATTAATCCAAGCCATTTGACAGCTTGAAATCAAGCCTTCGTGAGCACAAAGTTTATGTAAATGGCGAAAGAACTTAATTTTAAACAAGAACTCGTGGGTTGCTTTGGCTTCCCTGTGGCAGAAAATCCGACTCAGGCAATGATCGAACCCGCTTTCGATGCATTAAACCTCGATTGGCGGTACTTAACTCTTGAAGTAAGTCCAGAAAATCTCAAGAGAGCGGTTAACGGTGCAAGGGCCTTTGGATTCAAGGGCTTCAATTGCACAATCCCTCATAAAGTTGAGGTGATCCAATATCTTGAT
>JABGYE010000186.1:0-12188 GCA_018675395.1 Akkermansiaceae bacterium | reverse complement strand
ATTTTCTATGAGAGCAATTGTTTCTTCGGTTGATGATAGTTTTGAGCTTGCGATTTTACTAAAAACTGATGCAAAGCCGCTTGTAATTCCAGCGGATACATATGCATCACTTGCGTCATTATACTTTCCTTCTTTATATAACAAATCAGCAAGACGAATGGCCGAAGCAGGCGAAGCTGAATTATCTGGTTTGTTTATTTCTCTATATAACTCTTCAGCTTTTTCGCTATCTCCAAGTTCTTCGTGTAATGTGGCTAGAGCAAATAGACCGTCATTATAAAGTGGGCTGTCTTTGTATAAGGAGGTGAATTGTGTGAGGGCGGTTTTTGCTCCCTCAAGATTAGGAGGAATATTTTCTAAGTGTTTATTAGCTAGTAGTAAGAGGGCATTCCCACCAGTTATTGTTTTTTCTTTATCCTTGGATATTTTGTCTAGCTGGGTGATTGGAGAATCATTGCTTAGAGAAGCAGACACTAGTTCTTCGCCATCCTTTTGAAGATTAGTTTGTTTTAGAGCCTTGCTGAAGAAGATGAACCCTAGGATAATAATTAGAGCGAGTATTACGCAAGTTAGTGTTTTCCAATTCTTTTCAAAGAAAGCTTCGAGAGGATTAACGGAAGGTAGTTCGGTATTTATTTCAGTATTAGGTTCCATCTGCTAATTGTCTGCTTGCTAATGTTAATATGGGGTAAATATAAGTTTTATGCTCCTACTGCGGCTCTTGCATCATCTGCTAAGGGTGTACTGAGGTATCGTTCTCCTGTAGAGCATCCGATTGTGACTATAAACTTCCCTTTATTTTCAGGTCTTGAACCGACTTTTATTGCGGCACAAACATTTGCTCCTGTGCTAATGCCAACAAGGATCCCTTCTTCTGCGGCAATTCGTCTTGCCATTGCAAATGCTTCATCATTCGAAACTTTGATGCATTCTGTGATTTGATCTTCTCCGCTTTCGGGTTCTTTAAGATGAAGGTTTCCAGGTATGAATCCGGCTCCCGTTCCTTGAATCTTATGAGGCCCAGGCGTGAGTTCTTCACCAGCTAATTGTTGAGATATTACGGGTGAATCTTCAGGTTCGACTGCTATTGCTTGGAACTCAGGTTTTTTATTTTTTATTACTTCACAGCATCCGGAAATAGTGCCGCCTGTCCCTACAGCAGAAATGAGGATATCTACTTGGCCATCACTGTCTTCCCAGATTTCGGCTGCAGTTGTTTCACGGTGAATTGCTGGATTGGCCTCATTTTCAAATTGTTGTGGCATCCATGCATTTTCAGTATTTTCTACAATTTCCGTTGCTTTTTCAATCGCGCCCTTCATGCCCTGTGGGCCTGGAGTGAGCACAAGGGTTGCTCCTAGCAGTGACAATAGAGTTCTTCTTTCAAGGCTCATTGTTTCAGGCATTGTGAGAGTAAGCTTATATCCTCGTGAAGCACATACAAAAGCCAGGGCAATGCCCGTGTTGCCGCTAGTAGGTTCAACTATTGTTGTGTCTGAATTAATTAATCCTTTGGCTTCTGCTGATTCGATCATGGCCATCCCGATACGGTCTTTAACAGATCCCAGGGGATTGAAAAATTCGCATTTCAAGGCAATCGTCGCATCAATGCCATCTGTGACTTTATTTAGTTTTACTAGAGGAGTTCTTCCAATAGTTTCTACGATGTTATTATATAGAGTGCCCATTCTGTAACAGCTTTGTAATTTAATAATTTTGGGAAGATCTTCCCGAACAAAGATTATTAAATTGTTCTTATTAGGTTTGCAAAGAGAAATGGAGAAATGCGAAGAAAAATTGGTTGTAATTAAAAAAAATATGATAAATAGGCTATCTTAAATTTATATGAGTCTTTTTAACCTTTAAATTTAGTACCCCACACTAATTATGACAGATACCCTAATGCCTGAAATTATTCAGGAAAGAATCAAAAAAATCCCAGAATGGGAATTAAACGTAGATTCTATATCGCGCAGCTTTGAGTTTGATGAGTATTTATCTGCCATCGATTTTGTAAATAGCGTTGCAGAGATTGCTGAAGAAGCCGAACACCACCCAGAGATATTAATCAATTATACTAGCGTAGCATTAGTTCTGACTACTCATTCTAAACGAGGCCTAACTGAAAGTGATTTCGAAGTGGCTATAAGAATTGATAGTCTTGAGGATTAACTGAATTGCCAGGAGTGTTTTATAATTAAAGATCGCTAGGTCTTTGTAATAATTCTGCAATTCGAGTAAGAAGACGGCCTGCTCTTCCTCCGTCCAATATTCGGTGATCAAAACTTAAAGTCAACTCAGCTTCGATTGCAGGTTTCCATGAAGAGGTTTCTGCATCCCAGTGAGGCTTTTGTTGTCCGTGTCCTAATCCAAGAACCAAGTTTTGTTCAGGCAAAGGTATTGGTGTTGCCCAGACAATTCCAAAACTGCCAAAGTTTGTGACAGTTGCGATTCCAGGTGGAGTGCTTGCTTCTTTTGGGAGTCGTCTTTTTTTTGCAGATTCCACCAAAGCTGAATATTGTTCAACTAAATCCTTCAATGGTATTTGATCGACATTTCTGATAACTGGTACTAATACGCCGTCATCAACTTCAACGGCAAAACCTATGTCTATTGATGAGGGGTGTATTATCTGATTGCCAACTAATCGTCCAGCCGTTGCGGTTCTTTCTGATAAAGCAATCGCAAGCGCTCTGATGATGTAAAGGGTGGGGCCAGGTTTCGGTGAAGACTCTTTGCGATGTGATAGTAAATTTTCTAAACACACAGGTGATCCAACAGTGGCGAGAGGTCTTGTCCAGCTTCTGCGCATTGAGTCGGCAACTGCAATCCTCATTGGAGAGGCGGCTGAGGTCTTTTTTGTTTCAAGATCAAACATGAAAGATTCGAAGTCTTCTACTGTGACTCTTCCTCCTGCTCCAGTTCCTGCAATTCCGGCTAGATCAGCGGCATTTAATCCTAATTCCTGCATTCTTGCTCTTAATCTAGGCGAGATATAAGTTGCTCCTGAAGCCCCGGCGGGAACAGGAAGGCCTCTGATGGTAGGGGTTACTTCAGGATTATTAGGATCTTCTGATGTTGTTTGAAGTGACCCAGAGTCACTTGCAGAATCATCTTCTGTTTTGATATTAGAGCTGACTTTTCCGGGTTCAGGGTTCTGTACTTCAGATGGATCGATGTTTATTTTTTTAGCTATTGAGTCATCAACTTCTAGATAGCCTAATGTTGACCCGACAGGATAGCTGACATCTATTTCTGCTAACACTTCGACAACTTTTCCGGGGTAAGGTGTAGTGACCTCCATCATTGCCTTTTCCGTTTCTACTTCGAGGACGTCCTCATCAGTTTTCACGGTTTGGCCTACTTCAATTTTAATTTCTTTGATGGTGGCTTCAGCAATGGATTCGCCTAGTTGAGGCATTAGGATTGGTATGCGCATCTTTGAATTTATTCTCTGATTAGTTTACGTAACTCCTCTTCTACTGAGCTAGCCGTTGGCCTGTGATATCGCCAAAGGTCAGGATGATAGGGGATAGGAGTATCTATTGAATTTAGACGGGCGGGAGGAGCGTCAAGAAGGTTGAATCCTTCTGAACTTACTCTCGAAATGATTTCGGATGTGACTCCGCCCCATGGAAAGGCTTCACCGATGGCCAATACCCTTCCTGTTCGAGCTATTGACCCTAAAACTGTGCCCATATCGATCGGTTTAATGCATCTAAGATCAACTACTTCTATTTCATAGCCATCGGTTTTCATGTTGTCAGCAGCCCTCAAAGCTTCATGGAGCATTGCGCTGTATGTTACAACAGTTGCATGGCGTCCTGACCTTACGATACGAGCATTTTTTGCAGGTAAAGTTTGTTTGGGTAATGAATCAGATTTTAAGTGATAATATAAGTACTTATGCTCACAGAAAATGACCGGATCATCGATTGCGATTGCCTCTAATAGCATTGAGTATGCGTCTTCGACTGTGGCCGGAGTCATGACGATAGTGCCTGGGTAATGGGCATATATTGTTTCCATGCATTGGCTGTGGAAAGGGCCGCTTCCTGGCGTTCCTCCGGATGGCAATCGGATCGTAATTGGGCATGATACTGCAGTGCGCCAATAAAGTGTAGCAGCTTGATTTACTATTTGATTAAAGCCGACTGACGAAAAATCTGCAAACTGCATTTCAATTATTGGTCGCATACCCTCTATAGCTGCGCCAACGGCAAGGCCAACCATCGCGTCCTCGCTTATTGGAGAATCTATCACTCTGTCTGGATGTTTTTGAAATAGATCCTTAGTAGCCTTAAATGCTCCGCCAAAAGCGCCTACGTCTTGACCGTAAATGAAAACATTTTTATCATTCTCTAGGGCTAATGATTGAGCTTCTCTGATTGCTTCTAGGTATGAAATGCTCACGGCTATTTATTTGCGGAATGACGGACTGGAATATGCGTTCCAGTCATGAGAATATGGATTGGGACCCTTTTCTGATTCTGCTTGAGCGATTGCAGTATTAACTTCAATAGTAGCTTGCTCTTGAATGTCATTACATTCTTTTTCGGTGTACCAACTTTCTTCAATGATTCTGTCCTTAGCCTTGAGGAGGCAATCCTGGCCAAGGTCCGAAGATCGTAGTTCATCTGAGACATAAGGAGAGTCATCATGCTCTCCGTGACCTGATAGGCGAAGTAAATTTCCTACAACGATTTGAGGCCCTTTGCCAGCACGTGCTAGTGATATAGCTTTCTCAAACCCTTTAATGCATTCTATTAGATCAGTGCCGTTTATATTTATTCCATTCACGCCATAACCGGCAGCTCTGTCTACTAGTTCATTGCATGCGAACTGTTTGTCAGTTGGTGTTGAGTATGCAAATTGGTTGTTTGCAATAGATATAATCAAAGGAAGTTTTTCAACGGCCGCCATATTAAGGGCTTCATGGAAAGCGCCGGTTGATGTTGCGCCATCTCCGATGCAAGCAGCTCCGACAGTAGTGTTAAGTTTTTTTCTTAAGCGCCGAGCAAAAAGCATTCCGTTTACAACTGAGATCATTGCTCCAAGATGGGATATCATTGTGGGCATGCCTTCTTGTGAGTTTCCTCTATGAACGTTCCCGTCCCGTCCGATTGTTGGTCCCTGAGCTGAGCCTAAGTATGTTCTTGCAGCATCGATTAGGGGCTCACCGAATGCGGCTCTTCCGGCCATGTCCCTTATGAGTGGAGAGTATATGTCCTGCCCTTTCACCAGCTGAGAGGCAAGAGATGCGCTAAAGGCTTCTTGCCCTTTTCCTACATAGACTCCACCTACTATTTTTCCTGCCCGATAGATATTTGAAATCCTATCTTCAAAGGTTCTTGCAAGGACCATCCATCGGTAAGTATCAACTGCTATAGTTGACAGTTTTCCGATTGGTTCTTGGTTCTGGTTGGCAGATTTTGCCATATAATAATTCTAGCATTCTAGCCTTTGTATTGATTTGGGCAATCCTGATTTAGTTGGTTATTTTGCTTGTTTCAATCTCAGCGTTAGTAGTGAATTTCATTCCAATGAGCTGGCTTATTCCGAATTCTTCTTGTGTGACTCCGTACATAACTTCACAACGGCTCATTGTTCGTTTGTTGTGAGTAACTATAACAAACTGGCTTTCTTTAGTGAATCTGTCTAAGAGTTTGAGGAATCTTCCGATGTTGGATTCGTCAAGTGGTGCGTCAAGCTCATCTAGAACGCAGAAGGGACTTGGTTTAACCATATAAATTGAAAAGAGTAATGCGACTGCAGTCATTGCTCTTTCTCCACCCGACAGTAATGTTATGGATTGAGGTTTCTTTCCTGGTGGTTTAGCTATGATATCGATTCCGCTCTCTAGAGGATCGCTTTCATCGAGCATGACTAGGTTTGCTCTAGCTGATTCTCCAAATAGTTCTTTAAAGACATTGCTGAAGTTTTTTCTAATCTCTTCAAATGTATCTGCGAATCGGGTTTTTGTTTCGCGGTTAATTTTATTGATTACTTTATGAAGACTTTCCTTTGAAGATGTTAAGTCGTTGTGCTCTTTATTGAGGAAATCATAGCGCTCTTGTAGCGATTCGAATTCTTCGATGGCTTCAATGTTAACCGGTCCCATTGAATCAAGTTTTTGTTTTAGTTCATCAATGACAGATTCTACGAAATCCCAATCAGGTTGATCTTCTCCAGGTATTTGTTGAATGGATTGAGTGTTGGGGTTTTCTTGTCCATCTATTGTCTGATCTTTCTCTGGATCCGCATCAACATCAGATTCAAGTTTTGTCTCCCTGGCCGCTCGCCGCTTTTCTCTGAGTGAGCGAGATTTTTTTTGATCATCAATGGCACAAAGTAGCGTATGGCTATCAGGGCTAAAGTGACCAAGGTCGATATTATATCTTTGTCTAATTGTGCTGCAGAGGCTTTCGATTCTGAGATCGATTTGTGTTTTTTTAACTTCTTCTTTGCCCTTTTGTTCAGTCAATTTGGCAATTTTTCGTCGAGCGTCACGAAGTTCATTTTCTGCACTGCTAACGCTTTCCGCTCTGTTTACTCGTTGATTTGTAACTTCTTCAAGGGCTTCGTCTAGGTTTTGTGATTCCTGATTGAGTGCACTTATTCGATCGGTAAGTGAAACATTTTCAGTCTTTGACTGTTCGATGCGTTCATTATAACTAGTGACTTCAGCAGCTCGGCGAGATATGGCGGATTCTAATCCGGACATTCTTTCCGTAATTGGTGCCTTTAGCTCTTGGAGTGATTGTTGTGCCTTTTCTTCTACTGCCATTGCAGTCCTTAATTCTGAAAGCAATTCTATAGAGTCAGTTTCCTGCCTTTTTGCTTCTTCGGCTGAAGATTCTATTTTCGATACTTGATGATTCATTGACTCTATCGATGAGTTTAAATCTTGCTCGCTATCTCTGAGACTTTGGAGTTTTGTCTCAGCATTTTCCTGTCTCCGCAACAACCCCTTTTGCTCCTGTTGCATATTAAGGAGTTTAGATTCTAAGCCTTCGCTTTCACGTTCAAGAAGTGATTTTTTGCCTTCGAGAGTTGAGTGCGTAATTGTGGCGGATTGCAATTGGCTTCTGCATGTATCAACTTTCTCTGATGAAGTATTGACTAGGTTTTCAATTTCTTGAATCTTCATCTGATGTTCACCTAAATTATCATTCAGAGTAGAGGTTTCTGTTTCGAGTTCCTTTATTTCATTTAGCCTAGCCAGCAAAGAGCTAGCGTCTCCCGATTCACCGGCCCCGCCTGTGATGAAGCCATTGGAGCTGATAATGTTTCCGTCAAGTGTAGCGAAACTATAAGATGGGAAATCTTTTCTTAAAGCTATCGCGGTTTTGATGTCCTTAACAATAAATGTGTTTTCTAGTAATTGCTCAATTAACGAGCTAACAGTTTCAGTGGATCGTACTTTGTCTATGGCCCAGGCTTCAACGCCTGTGGGTAAGGTCATCAATTGACGAGCGGAGGGAGGAGCAACAAAATTTTCTGGAACAATACTTGCTCTCCCTAATCGATTCTTTGAGAGGATATCGATTGCGTTTTCTGCAATGATTTCATCGGAAACTAGAATTGATTGCAAATGAGATCCGAGCGCGGCTTCTATGGCAGGGATATAATTTGGGTCGACTTCAATAAAAGAACTGAGTAGCCCATAAGCTTTGAATTGGTTTTGTGTATTAGTTTTAAGATTATCAAGGACTGCTTGGGTTCCTTTTCCTAGGCCCTCGCCATCAACTAGGAGAGCCTTTAGAACCTGCAAGCGAGACTCTTTTTCAGCCAATTCCCGATGAAATTTTGATAAATTTACATTCAGAATATCTTTTTGATTGGTTGCGTTTTGAAATTCTTTTTCAGCTAGAGATAGTTTAGCTTCTAAATCTTGAAGTGATTCAGAGGCAATGCTCATTTTCTCATTGACTCCGAAGAATTCCGTTTGTCTCTCTGTGTGCTCTTTGTTGATTCCTGTGATTTGACCAACGATCTGATTTATTCTTTCATTGTCGGTTTCAGACATACTAGAAAAAGAGCCTAGTTCGGCTTTAACCTGGGCAAGTTGAGCTAATTGAGTTGCTTTGGATTCTGATATTTCTTGAAGGTTCAATTCTAGGTCGGATCTTTTTTCTCGTAAATCTGCAGTTTTCTTTTCGTGGTCTCTGAGTTGTTGTTTTTGATGATCTAAGTTTTCTGTGATTCTTAGTAGAGATTCAGAAGTGGAATCTAACTCGGTCTTTTCTTTGCTTAACGTTTCTTGTGTCTTCGATATGTCTTCTGAGTTCTGAGTAATTAAATTGTCTAATTCTGCCTGTCGCTCATTGTTGAATTCGATTCTGCTTTTTGAAGAGTTAATTTTATTTTGATTGTCTAATAATTGCTCTCTTCTCTTGGAGATGTCTCCCTCGAGTGAGGATAGCGAATTTCTAGCGTTAATGATGGCTTGCTCTTTTTCGCTGATGGAGTTCTGAGATTCAGAAATTTCGCCTGATAAAGATTGTATGGAAGTGTTCAGCTCACTTCTTTCAGCATCAAATTCTTCGAACTTTCGATGGCTAAAATGAGTATCCAGTGTTTTCACGTCAACCAATAGCTCTTGATATCTCCTAGCTTTGCTAGCTTGACGGTTGAGAGAATTTATTTGTCTCTTAACTTCTTCAATAATGTCGGTCACCCTAAGTAAATTAGCTTCTGTGTATTCTAATTTTCGAAGAGCCTCTCTTTTTTGAGATTTGAATTTTGTGATGCCTGCAGCTTCTTCGAAAACAGTCCTTCGATCCTCGGGACGAGAGCTGAGCAAGAGATCGATTTTACCTTGTTCCATTATGGAGTAAGCGGTACGACCAATTCCAGTGTCCATGAGGAGTTCGTGGATGTCTTTTAATCGACAAATATTTCCGTTTAACCGATATTCAGATTTACCGTCTCTGAAAACTCTACGAGTTAAAGCCACTTCATTAAAGTCGAGGCCTAAAGCGTCTTCGCAGTCAGATAGCGTTAGAGTAACTTCGGCCATCCCCACTGGCTTCCTTTTATCCGTTCCATTAAAGATAACATCGGCCATTTCTCCACCGCGGAGAGCTTTAGCTGATGTTTCTCCTAATACCCAGCGAATGGCATCAACGACATTTGACTTTCCGCAACCATTTGGTCCAACAACCCCTGTTACACCAGGATGAAATTCAAATTCAGTGCGATTGGCAAATGATTTAAAACCGTGAAGTTTTAGCGACTTTAAGCGCATATTTTTTAATAGAATAAATTAAACTGTTAAGATTTGTAGATTTTATTGGTAAGCTTTGTGTTTGAACAGCTTAAAAGACGAAAATTCACAATATATGGGTATTGTATTGTTTTTAGAGCTCAACATATTGTATGTATAATGTCGATTGATTTTTCTTTAGTGTTCACTTTTTATATTAAGCAAGTTAGATAATTGATATAACTTAGGTTTTAATATTAGATATAGTTTAATGGTATAGAATGAGTTGCGGAAAGAGATATAAATATTAAAGGAACCAAATTGAATCTCATCGTCATTTTTATTTTTAGCTTACTGATTTGTGTGGCTTGTGATCGACCAAAAGCTACAAATGCAATTGAATTAGAAATAGCTGAAGAGCTTGAGGAGTTGGACATGAGTCCTGAGCCTATGCAACTTCCAAAAGTGCTTCCAGATCCTATAATTGATAAAAGCTCTCGAGTTACTTTTTTAGGATATCACCAGATCATTACGCGAGGTAATCCTGGGGAAATGAGGATAAGGGTAACAAAATTTAGATCTCAAATGCAGGCGCTCAAGGATGCAGGAATTCCAGTAATTTCTTTTCGTGATTACATGAAATGGAGAGATGGGACAAAAGAGATTCCTGAGAGTTGCGTCGTCATTACTATAGACGATGGGTATGATGATCTTGCGGATGTAGCTTTGCCCATACTTAAAGAATTTAAGTATCCTTTCACATTTTATCTGTATACAGACTTTTTGGGAGGAAGTGGAAGGACTTTGAACGATAAAGAGGTGAGGGCGTTAATCGAAGGAGGAGGTGAGTTGGGTAGCCATAGTGTGTCACACGATTTTTTAGTGAAGGCTAAAAGGAAGTTTAGGAATGAAAGTGATTATCAAGATTGGTTAGTTAAAGAAATTAAAGGCTCTAAGGAATCATTAGAAAAAAAATTCGGTGTAACTGTTAACAGTTTCGCTTACCCCTATGGAGAATATAATGAGAGCTTAGCAAAAAAAATTGCCGAGGCAGGTTACTCATCAGCGGTGACCGTTAATGGAGCAAAGTCTGGATATGAGACGCTCCTTTATGAATTGCCTCGTTACATAATTCACGGAAACAATGACATCAATTGGAAGGCAGGAACTAGTTTTAGAGGGAAAGGAGGATTGGTCGGTGCGCAAAATATAATTGGGAACAATGGCAAAGCAGCGGGTAATTCGAGTCGGATCAAAGTTTGGCCGGAGAACGGGAAGGAGATTATAGATAGACTGCCAAGTATACTTGTAGATGTTTCTGCATATGTAGCGATTGAACCTGATTCAATTAGTATGAAAGTTAGTGGTTTCGGAGATGTTCCGGTTGCTTATGATGAAGATAGCGGAATTATTTCCTGGGAAGTTAAAAGTAAATTACGCGCAGCTAAATACATGGTAAATTTATCATTTAGGGAAATTAACAATAAAAAACGACATTTTGCGGCATGGTTTTTTTTAGTTAATCGTAATGTTTTTTATTTGCCTGATTATGAACAAAGGGTCGAAACGGAAAGGTCAGAAAGGTTTGATGCGCCGAATAATGAAAGCACATCCAAGACATAAAAATGATTTCTTAGTTATTGTCATTTTGTTTGAGACGGCTCAAAATGTAATAATGAGAATTAGGCAAAGAAAGAAATCGATGAAATTCTACCAGATTAATATAGTGATCCTTGCCCTTTTAATGGCTGGATGTGGTATCAGAGAGCGGGCTCCAATTTCTTTATTGCCATCAATTGGAGTGAAGGGAGGGGAAGTTCATCCGTTAAATGTGGATTTTGCTGATTATCCTGATCAGGAAGGTAAAATCAGTAAGGAAATTGAATCAATAAAGACAGAGGACTATGCAATAAGAAAAGGTGATAGTCTTTGGAAGATTTCGAGAGATCGAAAGACTTCAGTTTCAATTTTGAGACAATTAAATGGTATTAGTGGTGATTTGATTAGAGAAGGTCAAGTGATCAAAGTGCCATTTGTTGAAGGTTTGGATTTAACAGAGGCTCCTAAGGAAATTGTTACAGAAGAGAAGCCAAAGGAAGTTGAATCGGAGTCCCCTCAAGATTTACCTATCGGTGACGGGAAAGAACTGAAAACTGAAGAAAAGGAAGTGCCAGAGCTGCTTCCGATTCCTGAAGTTGAAGATGATTTTATCTTGCCTATCCCAGAGAAGCCATAGTGCCAGAGCTGATAATGGATTGTTTAACAGGGTTATCTGTACAGTAAAAATAAATTAATGATTAAATTATTAATCATTAAAGCTGCAAACAGATCCTAGCTTTCGATTAATTAAATCTAGGAAGTAAATGAGGCGGTCGGTGCGAATGTATTTAATTGGCTTTGGATCAGCTTCTTTAATTTTTGGTGTTTTAGCTTGTTGGTTTTATTTGTCTAAAGGGAATGGTAAATCTGATCCTAACAATAAGAATTCAAAGGTCGTCTATCGCGACAAAGAGGTAGTCAAAAAAGTTTTGGTAAGAGAACCTCTTCCGAGTAAATTTGTTAATTATAAGAGCATTGATACGGCTCGACTGTGGAACGGAATTGATTCCAATTCTTTAATGAATGTTACTCAAGGTGCATTCGCATCACAAGAGAGGACAGATAGGAAAAGTTATACTTTTGAGTTCAATGTCAATTTGCGGGTTCCGTTGCCGGTTAAAGATGCACAAGGGATCTTATCTATTAATCAAAACTTGAGCGAAATTGTTCCTGAGTTTGACGATATGATCAAGACGGGAAAAGTGTCTGGTTTTTACTACAAATTGTATGATTTGAAAGCTAAAAGATTACAACAGTTCTTGACTCGATTAAATGCAGTGCCTGATAGGCATAATTTTTATGACTGTGAGACAATACTTGAATTAGTTCATCCAAAAACTAAGAGGAAGGTTTTATTTATTCAGAGTGATATGGATGTTGT
>JABGYE010000199.1:0-4084 GCA_018675395.1 Akkermansiaceae bacterium | reverse complement strand
TAATCGGGGTGTTGAATTAGCGGATTCCGTGACCACTTACGATAGGTGCCTTATCAATAGACAAGTTGAAAATGGCATAGCGACCCGCATGGCAGTACTCTACTGGCTTAAACCTCAAACTTTTAAACAGGATGGATGATCTGATATTACTTAAGCAGGCATCAGTGGCCAGTGAGGATAGCGCAGACTTATTTGAGTCTGATGTGCTCGTTGAGAATGGTGTCATTAAGGCGGTCAGTTCGTCTCTTGATTCAAGTGATGGGACCAGAGTCATTGATGCAAAAGGGAAGGTCCTTCTTCCGGGCCTTTTTGATTTGCATGTTCACGTGAGGGAGCCTGGTCAAACATCCAAGGAAACGATAAGGACTGGATCTGAAGCAGCAATTAACGGAGGAGTTACGGGTATCGTTGCTATGCCGAACACGGTCCCGGCGATCGATAGTGGCGGAATGGTTCGAAGTGTATTGGAGATTGCTGGTAGGGATTCCAGGGTAGAGTTTTTCACTACTGGCTGCATTACCAAGGAAAGGGCAGGGGAAGAAATGGCTGCCATTGGAGGAATGAAGGAGGCTGGAGTCGTTATGATTACGGATGATGGTTCTCCGGTAGAAAATCCCCAACTCCTTCGACGGGCGATGGAATATGCACGAGAATTTGACCTGCCGCTGGCTTCTCATTGCGAGACTATGCAATTGTCCGGGGCCGGCGCCATGAATGAAGGGAAAAGGTCATACAAGTTAGGTATCCCTGGCATCCCTTCAATCAGTGAGGAGATATGCATTGCTAGAGATATTCAAATAGCAGCATACACTGGAGCTCATCTGCATGTCCAGCACGTCACTACGGCTCGCGGCATGGAGATTATTAGGCGAGCCAAGAATGACGGAGTCAAAGTGACCTGTGAGGTGGCTCCTCACCATTTAATTTTCAATGAGAATGACATTGTTAATTATGACACCTATTTCAAAATGAACCCTCCTCTGAGGACCGAGGAAGATAATGAGAAGTTACTCGAAGGGCTCATCGAGGGTGTCTTTGATGTCATCGCTACGGATCACGCGCCTCATACAGAATTTGAGAAAAAGCAGCAGGACTTTGAGGCGGCTCCTTTTGGGATCACTGGTCTGGAAACTGCTCTTCCGTCACTTTACCACCATTACATAAAGGAAGGAAAGTTTGGGTGGGATCTTTTGGTGAAGAGGTACGCAGTAGAGCCGAGAAGAATACTTAATTTGGATCAAGTGTCCGTTAAGGAGGGGAGTAGAGCTGAGTTGGTTCTTTTTGATCCTCAATCAACGACGATCTTCACTCAGGAGTTTATGAAGTCGAAATCTCCGAACACTCCATTCCTTGATAAGGAGCTTCAGGGAAGTATCGACTTGGTCATGAATGGAAGAGAAGTGCTGTTGGACAGGTCCGATGGCGCAGCCTAATAGATATGGGGTATTCAGAAAAGTTAAGTGCCAGAATAGATGAGGTTGGATCAAATCTATGTGTAGGTATCGATCCGAGGTCAGACTTAATAGGTGGTGACTTTGAAGCTTTTGTCAGAGACTTAGTTGATCAGACTATCCCTTATGCTGCGTGTTATAAACCCAATGCGGCATATTTCGAGGCTCTCGGTTCTAAGGGCTATGCAATCATGGAAAAGTTAATCGCGGACGTGCCCGAAAATATTCCGGTTATCCTTGATGCGAAGAGGGGTGACATAGGTGCTACCCAATCCTATTACGCGAAAGCGTATTTTGAATTTATGGAGGGAGTGGACGCCGTGACAATTAGCCCTTACATGGGCTTTGATTCGGTCGAGCCAATGCTGAATTATCCAGGAAAGGCTGTCTATCTTCTCGGTGTCACTTCTAATCCCAGCGCAGAGGACATTGAAACTAAGAAGTTAGATGATGGGAGACAAGTCTTTGAGCTCGTATGTGAAATGGCTAAGAAGTCGGAACCTTTGGAAGGAGAGGTCGGATTTGTGGTAGGATTGACCAACGCGGAGCCGGAAATTATTGGGAAAATACCGGACGCTCCGTTGCTGCTTCCAGGGCTCGGTGCGCAGGGAGGGGACCTGAGTCTTCTCTCAGGATCAGGTAGAAGTGCTCCGTTAGTAATTAACGTTTCAAGGGGAGTTATGTTTGGTGAAGGGAGCGCCTCAGAGAGGGCCCTAAATTATAGAGATCAAATCGCTGAGGCCCTTGGTAATTAATTGGTTCTGGAACCTTAAGATGTGGGGCAATTTGAATTTACCCATTCCAAGGCCTCTTCCTTAGTATTCAGGCTTCCTTCGAGTTGAAGGTCCTGAACTTTAGTCAGTATCTCACCCAGTTCAGGGCTAGGTTTCCAACCGATTTGAATCAAGTCCTTTCCGGTCAGGATCGGGGTAGGTATGATTGGTTCGTTGTCGAACTCGGTTCTTTTCTGGTTTAGAAAATCATAGTTATCCAATCCTCCCCAACTGCCTAGGCAGTCGACGCGATGCAGTTCTGTTTCGTCTTCGAAAGTTGGCCTTGTCATGAACCTTTTAAGCTTCGCTTCACGCATCTTTTGGACATCTTTAAATGTCATGTGATTAGCGACCATTTCGGTCACTTCTTCAATTACTTTGTTGGGAAATTTGAGTCGTTTGAGTATGTCAGAGGCCATATGAGCTCCGATCTTATCATGACCATTGAATCGGATCCTGTCCGCTTCCTCGTCATAGGAGAAGGTGGCGGGCTTTCCGATGTCGTGAAGTAAAACGCTTAGGACTAAGGGCAAGGACGGGTCCTCTTTTAATAGAGTTAGCATCAGTCTAGTATGAACAAAGACGTCACCTTCTGGATGGAATTGTGGAGGCTGTTCGCAACCTTTAAGGTCTAAAATTTCTGGGATTATAGCCTCCATTAGCCCGCTTTCCATGAGAAGGTCAAATCCGCGGACTCGTTGAGGGTCGACAAGTATTTTGGAGAATTCGTCGCGGATCCTCTCTTCGCTGATGTTTTTTATTTCTTTAGCATTGCTGCATATGGCGGACCATGTGTTTTCTTCGATTTTGTAATCGAACCGTGCAGCGAACCGGACCGCCCGTAATAGTCTTAGGTGATCTTCCTTAAAACGAGATTCAGGATTGCCGATTGCTTTGACGGTTCCGGACTTAATGTCATCCTGGCCATTGACGTAATCAATTGTGAGGCCCTGGATCGGATCATAGAATATTCCGTTGATAGTAAAGTCTCTCCGTAGCACATCTTCCTCTGGGCTAGTAAATTCAACGGTCTCTGGTCTTCTCCCGTCACCGTTAGATCCGTCGTTCCGGAAAGTGGCAACATCAAAAGCGAATTCCCCTGAGATTACGATAATGACGCCAAAGTGAGCGCCGACTGAACGTGTTTTACTGAAGAGGGCTGTGACCTGCTCAGGTAAAGCGTTCGTTGCGATGTCATAATCAGTTGGAATCTCATCTCGTAACAAATCTCTTACGCAGCCTCCAGCGAAGTAGGCCAGATAGCCACTTTGCTGAAGCTTGCTTATGACCTTAGTGGCCTCTTCTTTTATGGGATCCATTGATATTACTCCAATTAATCTAGAACTGGCATAGTTCAAACGCTCTTATTTTGGACTCCTTGAAAATACGTCAATATTGTGCTAATTGAATAAATTATTAGCAGAAAACAGTCGAAAGTTATCATTCTACTGCTTTATTTGCTTATAAAGATGGCAGGATAGCTCAGTGGTAGAGCAGAGGATTCATAAGCCTAAGGTCGGGAGTTCAACTCTCCCTCCTGCTACCACTTAATGGTAAGAAGGGTTATGAGAATACCAAGAGTTTCCACAAAATGACTATTGCCCTAATATGTCCATAATCACTATTTAAATAGTGCGATGTCATAGAGTGAATGGGCAATGACTGACTTTT
Organism: Akkermansiaceae bacterium; assembly: GCA_018675395.1. GTDB lineage: Bacteria > Verrucomicrobiota > Verrucomicrobiia > Verrucomicrobiales > DEV007 > EC70. The sequence continues at coordinate 189 of JABGYE010000199.1, read as the reverse complement.
TTCCAAGTTGCATTTTTTGAGGAAAACTGGAGTTAAAAACCCGAAGAGGGGCTTTGTTTTTAAGTGAGTCCTTGATTAGGGGAGAGCTTGCCCGAGAGAGAGCAATTGGGTATAATTACGCAGTCATGAGTAGGGAGCCACGTTCGTCGATAGGATTATTTGTCCAACTGAGCGTGATGATGTTTGTGC
>JABGYE010000167.1:0-8899 GCA_018675395.1 Akkermansiaceae bacterium | reverse complement strand
TGAAAGGAAAGCAGCTAAGCAGGTCTCTTTATCTCAACTCTCTGAGGAGAATCAGGAAAAAATCAAGGCTATGCCTGATCCTGAGCCGTTACTTACATTTGGCGAGGCCGTCAAACAGCGCAAACAAGCTGGAGGTAATCCCGAGGCAGCGCATCGAGCCGCTTGTCTTTTGCACCTTGCCAACTTAGCAATTCGCCTCGGTCGCAAGTTACAATACGATCCCAATAAGGAGCAGTTCGTTGGGGACGAAGAAGCAAATCGATTCGTTAATGTTCCGATGCGCTCACCCTGGCACCTCTAATAATACTTTTTCTATATTTTATAATAACATGGACATACAACCTTACCTTGACTCTTTTCCGTTACCGGCCAAGCGGGGAATCCTGAGTGATATTAACAAAGAAAAAACAGAAAAAGCGATTCAGGAGGCGATGAAAGATCCAGAAGCAGTTGCTTCACAGATTGTGAAGCGGCTTATCGATCCCGGCGCTGAAGGGAATGATATTCAAGCCCGGCACCTGTTGCATACTATGGCTGTTCGAATTCCTGACCATGGTAGTAAAGTGAAGAGTAATAAGCGCGCTAAATTTTCCCTTGTTCTTGCGAAGGCGCTTTCAGAGGATCATCCTGACAGGGTAAAGGCATTTGTTATTCGTCAACTTCAGATCTGTGGTGGGGAGGAAGTCGTTCCTGCGATTGGGGCGTTCTTGGTTGTTGCGGGCATTGCTGATGACGCAGCTCAGGCTCTCATTGCCATAGGAAAAGGTTCCTCTGAGCAATTCCGTAAGGCATTGCCGAAAGTTAAGAATAATTCGATTCTTTATCGTAATGTTTTGCATGGTCTGGCTGAGTTAGCTGATGAGTCATCGAAGGAATTTTTTCTTGAAGCTATAGTAAATAAAGATGATGAATGCCGGCTGCTGGGTCTGTGGGGATTGACTCAGATCGGTGACTCCTCCACACTTGAATCTTTTCTGAAAGCTGATCAGAATGAGAAAGGGTTTTCGCGTATCAAGGCAGCCAGTTATTGCTTAAAATTTGCAGAGAAAGTTAAGAAGAAGGACGCTGATAAAATTTATCGACATTTACAAAAAACGCGCACGTTGCCAGAGGAAAAATATTTACAGCAAATCGCCGTATCCAACCTCTAGTAAATGTCTCAGCTATGCCATTGGTTAGATGTTGAGGTAATTGAATTTTATCCAAAGGATGAATATCAATCTGGCATCACCCCTTGGGCTAGATAGGTTCACATCTCCAGCGAGTAGAGGGAATCCAATTAAAGCATTGTTTTAGAAAGTACATGAATTGCACTCTCCCTAACTCCAATCTTTTAATTTAAGAATGCAAAAATTCTGTACTTTTGTTGTCTTAAAATTCTTATTCGCGGTAATGGCTATGGCTCAGGTGCCAGAGGGGGCTCAGTTGCGAGGAATGGCCGAGATGAAGAACGGGGAGAAGCTTGAGGGGTGGGTCCGTTTCGAGCGTGAGACGATGATCCTAACGGAGATAGATGGTAATGTGCAGCATCAGTTCACAGCAGAGCAGTTAAAGGAAGTTCGCATGCAAAGGGAAGGTAACCCTAAGGTTTTGAAGAGGGTCCCTGGACTAAGGGGACATTATTACAGTACGCCAGAATTAAGCGGTAAGATGATTGAGCGGGTTGATGCTCAAATTAATTTCCGCTGGGGAACGGCTGCGCCGATGTCTGATATCCCAGCAGATAGATTCAGCGTTCGATGGGAGGGAGAAATTGAGACACTCAACGAGGGTAATTATACTTTTCATCTTCGCAGTGATGATGGGGCAAGGCTCTTTATTGACGGGAGACCAGTCATTGACCGTTGGCGCCCGCAGGCTGAAAGCGAACATATTGGGGTAATTGAGCTTGAGGCTCGTCGGTGCTATCCGATCAGGCTGGATTATTTTGATGGGCAGGTACTCGCAGTTGTAGTCCTTTCATGGACTCCGCCAGGAGGAGCTAAGCGATTGATTGAGGTAGACCGGTTTTACCAAGGATCTAGTCGTGAAAGTCAGATCAGTGCGCCAGGAACCGGAGTTTTTCTGAAAGGTGGATCTTTCCTGTCAGGTACAATCTCCGAGGTAGATGACAAGTCAGTAAAAATTATTTACCTTGAAGGGAAGGAATTGAGAATACCGAGAAAGAATGTCGGTGGGTTGCAACTATCTCCGATTAGTTCATTACATTATAAAGAGTTATTGGAATGGGACCCTGGTTGCATGTTGGGAGGAGGAGATTTTTTCGAGTCAACGCTCGTTTCTTTTGATCGGAATTTTCTTAGGATGAGATCACCGCTCCTAGGAAAAAAAGATTATAGAAATGGACAGGTGAAATTTATTAAGCTTAGGAATTTTAAAAAGAATGGGGCAAACTTTGAACTGCATACTAAATCAGGTTCTCGTTTACGTGCTGATTGGCTGATGTTTGATGGTAAGCGAGCGCTCGTTAAAGATAATTCTTTTTGCTGGATCAATCTGGATCCGCTTGATGTGGTATCAGTCTATGGCATCCCTGAAGGTGATGGAGTCCAGAGCGATTGAGAAAAATTAAAGATGAAGATGATAGCGGAATCCATCTTTGAGGAGTTTATTGTAAATTCCAATTAATCAATATTGAACACAATGATTTATACTGTTTCACTAATAACTTTTGGATTATTCTTGAGTGTTCTATCTGAGGATGAAGAACAGAATAAGCCGGAGGAGCAAAGTGATAATGCAAGCAAAAGTAGACCAAATATTTTATTCATTTCTGTTGATGACTTGAATGACTGGGTCGGATGTTTAGGTGGTCATCCGCAGGCGAAAACGCCAAACATAGATGCTTTAGCCGGGCGTGGTGTATTATTCGAACATGCTTATTGCGCTGCACCTTTGTGCAGCCCTTCCAGAACCGCAGTGATGACAGGCCTTAGTCCATCCACTACTGGTATTTATGGTAACCTTAATTGGTTCAGGGACCTTCCAAAATATAAGGACTGGGTCACTCTGCCTCAATACTTTCGCAAGCATGGATACAAAGCCTTCGGGGGTGGGAAATTATTTCATCAGCCGAAAGGTAAATTTTCTGATCCAAGTTCCTGGGACGAGCAGTACTCCCTAGGTCAGGGAACACCTCGCCCTGAACCTTCGAGGCGGTACACTCATGGGCTCAAGGAAAAGTTTTCAAACCCGATTCTTGCGAGGCTCATTGACTGGGAACCGCTCGAGAAGCCAAAGGAGCAGTCGGCTGACTGGAGGACCGCAGCTGGGGCTGCAGAATTCTTAAAACGCAAACATGAAAAGCCTTTTTTTCTAGGATGCGGTATTTATTTACCTCATTTGCCATGGCATGTCCCAAAAAAATATTTTGATATTCATCCTTTGGATAAAATTCAATTACCTCAACATCTAACCAATGACATAGATGATGTCCCGCCAGGGGGGCGTAGGATGATTGGAGATGCGGCTGAGATTATACGTGAGAGTGGAAAATGGAGAGAGGCAGTTCAGGGTTGCCTTGCTGCAGGTTCTTTTGCCGACGATTGTGTTGGGCATGTTCTTAATGCGCTCAATAATAGTCGTTATAGGGATGATACCATTGTAGTCTTATGGGGAGATCACGGTTATGACATCTGTAAAAAAACCTTCGCTAAATCCGCGCTTTGGCAACAGACCACACGGACACCACTTATAATTCAACTGCCAAAGGGTCTAGGAGGTAAACCTTTCAACGATAACTGCAAACGGCCAGTCAGTTTAATCGATCTTTATCCTACGCTTATTGATCTTTGTGGTCTTTCCAAGAATCAGGAAATTGAAGGTCGTAGCATTGCCCCATTGTTAAGCAACCCTCAAGCTGATTGGCCTTATCCGGCATTGATAACGCATTCTCCGCATTGGCACGGTTCTAACCATGCAGTCCGTTCCGAAAAGTTTTATTACATTCGGTATAATAAAGGTGGGGAAGAGTTATATGATATGTCAAATGACTCTAATCAGTTACACAATTTGGCGGCAGATTCTAGGTACGCGGAAACCAAGAAGAAACTGAGGAAATGGATTCCAAAGAAGAATGCACCTCATTTTCGTCAAAAAAAATCTTCAGGCGAGTAGAGAACAAAAGGATATTCAATATATTTTCTGAAACCTTATACGCGGTTTTCGGAACCTGTTGAGTCACCAAACTGAGCTTTGGGAAGTCCGACTTCTTCGAGCATTCTGACGAACAGGTTGTTCAGTGGCTTAGCTCCAACATCAAAATGACGGCCTGTTTGAAATTTTCCTCCTGCGTGACCTGCTAAAATGATAGGAAGGTCCTTATGCGAGTGCTGATTTCCATCTGAGAGGCCGCTTCCCCATACTATCATTGAATTGTGAAGAAGAGAGCGCCCATCGATGTCCTTAGCCGCACTCATCTGCTCAAGAAAATAGGCAAATTCTTCAATGTAAAAGCGATCGATTAAGCTCACTTGATCCATTTTTTCTTGATTGTTTCCGTGATGTGAAAGGTCATGATGACCACTACTGACTCCGATGTCTTTAAAACTCCTATTGCTCCCGTCATGGCCGATCAGGAAGCTAGCTACTCTAGTCGAATCGCTTTTGAAGGCGAGTATCATCATATCAAAGAGAATTCTGATATGTTCCCGATAGTTGCGCGGGACTCCATGCTCAGGAGCCACGCGTCCCGGTGCAGGTGGGGGTCCAAGTTTCTCGGCTCTTTCGATATTCTTTTCCACCTCACGTATTCCAGTTAGATACTCATCGAGCTTCTCTTTGTCAGTCCGGTCCAGACTATTTTCCATTTTGCGAGCGGAATCACGAACGAAATCCAAGATCGAACGTTTCTCAGCCCGGCGCTGTTCTAAATTGGCTGATTGTTCTTCGGCAGTGCCAACACCGTAAAGTCGCTCGAAGACCAATCGTGGGTTAGACTCAGGGCTCATTGGTTTATTTGCGGACCGCCATGAAATATTATATTGATAAGCGCATGAATATCCTGCATCACAACTACCAGAATTACGCACTCTCTCACAGGAAAGTTCGAGTGAGGATAATCGGGTTTCTTTTGCTAGGAAATTAGCGGCCAATTGATCAGCTGATATGCCTACTCTAATATTGGCTCCCGAAGTTCGCAGAGGGCGAGCTCCAGTGAGGAAAGTTGCATTGGCTCTAGCGTGATCACCAGCGCCATCACGTCCTGGGCTGCCATTCAACTGATCGAACCCTTTTATGATTTGCAGGTCGTTACGAAACCCTTCCAATGGTTTCATGGATTGATTGAGGTGAAAATCAGTTCCAAATCCTTCTGGCCTCCACTTGTCAAGAATGACTCCGTTAGGAGCATAAAGGTAAGCTGTGCGTAGAGGCGCTCCGGTAGCAGTTGTGCCTTTCTTAACGTCCTCGGTTTCAATGGCCATTGAGCTCATTGAGGGAAGAGTTACGCTGGCACCTATTCCGCGCAGAAATCGTCTACGTCCAATCTGTTCAATTCGCGAACTCATGATTACATCAAGTTTACTTAATTTCGCAATAGCTTCATAGATAAGCAAGGTCAATTTGCATTTTTCACTCGTCTTCTCTGAAATGGCACGCTTTCAATTAAGGCATAAATGAATTCTTTTAATCCTCCACCCCTATTTTCTGCCTCTTTGATAATGTTGTATATAATTGGACTATCATTGTATTCGACTCCTCTTCCGATTGCATAAGTGAAAAGTTTCTCTGTTAGGCATCGATGAAAATCTTTCTTTCGCGGTCCTGCTATGATTTTTTTAAGTTCAGGTATTCCTTCAAACTTTTCCCCAGTAACAAGGACACCTGATGTGTCGAAAACTTCAGCACCTTTTTTTTCGAGTTGTTGGCCAATCGCATTGTAGTTCTCTAGGGCAAGGCCGATAGGGTCCATTCTGGCATGACAGGAGCGGCACAATGGTTTGGCACGATGAAGTTCCATGAGCTCTTTCATTGTTGCATTTTTGCCAATTCTTTGACGAGTCTCTTCCAGTTCTGGCACATTAGGAGGTGCCGACGAATTAGGAACGCCGAGGAGGTTATCTATTACGAAAAGCCCGCGCTTAACTGGTGAAGTTCGGGTCGGATTAGAGGTTACAATGAGAAAGCTGCCATGTGTGAGAATTCCACCGGGCCGAGATTTTCCTTCGAAGCTAACCTTGCGAAATTCCTCACCCTCAAATCCATTGATGCCGTAAAATTTTGCGAGTCGATCATTAATGAATGAGTAATTGGCAGTAATTAACTCGATCGCTGGTCGGTTTTCCTTGAGGAGATGACTAAAAAATAATTCGGTTTCTCGTTTCATGTCCTGTCGAGTGAATAAATTGAAAATTTGACGGGCCTTGTTCCCATCATCGATGCCGAGAATGCGAGGGGTATCAAAAAACTTCCCCTCTACATCACGCGTTTGTAGCCACTGCCCGACGAAATTTTCTATAAATCTGTCCGATTTTGATTCTTTCAGCATCCGGTCAATTGTGGTTTGAAGGTTACTTCGAAGTTTTCCTTCAGCGGCGAGCTTCAGGAGCGGTGCGTCAGGAGTGGAACTCCATAGAAAGTATGATAAGCGAGATGCGAGGGAGTATTCATCGATTGTTTGCTCCTTATTGTTTTCATTAATTGGTTCTTCGCCGCGGAGCAGGAAAGCTGGGGAGCTTAGTGCCGCAGTCAGGGCTAGCCTGATCCCGCTTTTATAGGTCCCACCTGCCGATGATTCCTTTGCACTAACTAAATCAATGAGTCGATCGAGGGTGTCTTTATTAACGGGTCGACGAAAAGCTCGACTCGCAAATCGGTTAAGTAATTTTTTTGTATAGTGCCTACGTTTTTCAGGGTCTTTCGGCGGTGGGCCTGCAGAAAAAATTTGTTGATAGCTTTTTGGATAAGCATTCCAATCGATGGACCCTCCAGGACCAGTGATTTCTAGCTTTAATACCTTAACTGCGAGAGGAATGTTGTTGTTTAGATCTCCGTTGTTTGGAACCATCCCAAATCCGATGTTGTGCTTTTCAGCAGACAAATCAAGATCTACACTGATTGATCCCTCCTTATTTTTTGCCAGGTTAATTTCGCGACTGTCATGTTTTTTTCCATTAATTAAAAATTGCCATGTGGAGGTATAGTTCTGTGCGCTTGGCCTGCCGGTGATTTCGTAATTCACTTTGAATCGGTGGGTTCCCTTTGCGGTGGCTTTCCAGTCGGTCCTGACGGTATGTTTGATTCCGGCTCTCATGAAGCGAGCTGTTCGCGAATTGTTGCCTTCTTGTCTGAACTCATTAGGTGCAATGCTTAACGGTTGAGGTCTCCCCACCTCATCGGGGATTGCCTTTTTCATAATTTGCTCGGCTGCAGAGAAGTATTTCTCCATTAGGAGTGGGGAGATAGTTAAGACATCACCGATCGTATCAAAACCATATCCCGTGTCGTCAGGTGGGAAATTATCAGTAACGTTAAATTCGATTCCTAGTAGGTCTTTAATAGTATGGCCGTACTCGATTCGATTTAAGCGACGCATAGTAATGCGGCCAGGATCTGGGTTTTTGTGATCTATTAAAAATACGTTACGCTCAATCCAATGGATCAATTCCAGTCGCTCTGTAGTTTTTGGCTGCGCTTCTTTGGCTGGGGGCATGAGGTCGCTTCGAAGATTTTCCCATATCTGTAACCAGAGTTTATGATTATCCATCTGGTGAGCGCCTCTCTGCGGATCATCAAGGGAAACTTGTCCCTTAGCGGAACCCTCTCCATGGCAGTCGTAGCAGTATTTTGATAGGAATGGCTTGATCTTAGCATCAAATTGTAATGCGCGGTCTTTGGGTGCTACTCCTTGGGCTGCCAGTTCAAGTAAATCGGTTCCGGCCAATAGTATTAATAGGAAAAATTGGATCCGTCTCGAGAACATTAGATTATACAGAGTTGTGCCTACTTACCAATGGTTAATGTCTTCGGTTTAGCGGAGATTGCCAGCTTGGGAATGGTAATTAATCCCCATGGACCAGCTTTCACTTTGCCTTTTGATTCACCATAATGCCAATTAAGTGTATCTTCTGGTGCTACTTTCATGTTTTGAATTCTTCGTATGGAAATGTCAGCAGCCGCTTCTTCAGGAATAGAAAAATCCGTTTTCAAATTCGTGGGGCTTATGAGGTGAAGTGATAATGTAATCTTATTTGCTTCATCGCTTATGATTTTCCATCTAAAGAATGCATTGACTTGACCTGAGCTTTTATCGGACCTGTTATCTGGCCACGGTAATTTGTCATTGCAGGAAGCATTGGAGAAGGCCACATAGGCTTCATTTTTCCTGATGCTTAACCAATCAAAGGAATTAATTAAATCATTTACCTTCATGATCCGGGCATGATTGTTGGCATGGCCGAAAGGGCCCCAGTAAAAATATAGTGGATACCTCCTATCATTCATGGCCTTCACGAACCTGTCATGGCCAGATGACCAGCCATCATTTTGTGCAGAGTAATTAATGGTTATCGGAGGATCAGCATAATTGATCAAAGATTTATGAGTGAAGCCCATTCTTTCGGAAGCATGTTCAATGCCGGCCGGAACATTGGCTTTGATGGCAGCGAAGACATCTCCATTGCGTAGGCCAATTCCCAAAGTTCCACTCCCTCCCATCGAGTTCCCGGACAAGTAGACTCTTTCAGGGTCAATTTTATATTTATCTATGACCCATTTCACGGTGTCCATGACGCGATGTTCGGCCGGCATTGGATTCAATCCTGAATTCTTCTTGGTGAGCTTAGCATCTCTGGCATGCATTCCTCCCCACCACCAATCTCCTCTATTTGCCCTGCAATCGACATAGAGGGCATAGAAATCATCAGGCGAATGATAGATGTCATGATTGCCAACTTGCTTT
>JABGYE010000371.1:0-11147 GCA_018675395.1 Akkermansiaceae bacterium | reverse complement strand
CGTAGCTCAGTTGGTAGAGCCCCGGTTTGTGGTTCCGGTTGTCGCGGGTTCAAGTCCCGTCGGTCACCCCATTTGATTTCTAAATCTGGTGTTTTATTAGCTTTTAAAAGTATGATTTATGGCGCAAATGGACTCTATAGAGAAACGAATCGGTTACAGTTTTGAAAATCCTATACTTCTCTCTGAAGCTTTAACGCACCCAAGCCTCGCGTATGAAAACCAAGATAGTGGTTCTGATAATCAACGTTTGGAGTTTCTTGGTGACGCTGTTTTGCAACTAGTGTTGACCCACGAATTGTTTTCTATGTTTCCTGATTTTTCCGAAGGTCTTTTGACTAAATTAAGGTCCCGCTTGGTTTCCACTGAGGCCCTTGAGGAATATGCATTGGGAATTGATCTTGGTACTTTTGTTTTGCTTGGTAAGGGAGAAGAGCGCACGGGAGGAAGAAGTCGTCAGGGCGTCTTAGCCGATGCTTTTGAGGCACTAATTGGTGCGGTCTATTTAGACGGTGGTTTTGAGTCATCTAAGGGGTTCATATTGGATTCTTGTAAGATAAAATTTTCTCAAATTGTTGCCGAACCTATTGAAAAAAACCCAAAGGGTGAATTACAGGAGGTCCTCCAAAGAATATCTCAAATCGCCCCCACTTATCACGTTCTTAACCAGGAAGGTCCCGATCACAACTGTTCATTCGAGACTGAAGTCTTGTGGAATGGTAAGATCCTTGGTTTTGGTAAGGGCAAAAACAAAAAAGAGTCAGAACGATCTGCCGCTCAAAACGCACTTGTAAAATCTCTATGGATAGATACAAACAGTTCTGAATAACCTGTTAATATGTTTCCCCAAAATCTTTTGTTGTTGTTGTTAATAAACCGGAACAGGTGTCTGTAAATTTGGTTATCGAAAAATGCTCACAGGTTTAGCTCGATTATTGGTATCTTATTCACTGTTTTTGAATAGTCATCCGGTACTGTGGAACAGCTTTTTTTTGCCTGTGGAATAGATTTTTCACGGGTTATTAACACTTAGAAGAAGAAGAAGAAATTATATCCCTTTAAATTATTTATCTTAGAGTGTTGTGAAAACTATTTAATATGATCCCCTCCTTCCATTATATTTATACCATCTTATGACAATAGCTAGAGGACTCGTTGCTTTATTTCTTATTCCATTAGTTGGGTTTCTACATTTTCTTTTTGCTACTCAATTTGAAATTTATGAACAGCGGCCTATTTGGGGGGCTGTCGTTATTCTTGCTTCCTTGATAGTTCTTGGCAGACTATTAATCAAAGCTACCAAGAATAGAAAAACTCTTTTTTTACTAAACCTAATAGCTTGGAGCATGTCTCTTTTACTCATTTGGTGGGTTGAGGATTTCACTGATTATCCAGCAGTAGATATTAATTACAAAGTTGGTCAGAAAACTAATTGGTCTGACAAAGGACAGCTGCAAGATAGTCTGGGGCGTTCATTTGATATAGGATCTCAACTTAACCAAGCAGATCAAACACTACTTATTTTTTATAGAGGTCACTGGTGACCATACTGTGTTGCTGAGCTCGTGAAGCTTGAAAACAAAATAGAAGAACTTAACTCAATGGGAGTACAAGTTATAGCAATCTGCAAAGGGACCGCTCTTGATTCTCAAAGAACAAAAAATAAAACCAAGGGATTGTTTACTTTTGTTTCAGATCTTAGTGGATCATTCATTGATAGTTTTGGATTATTAGATGAGGAAGGAAACCCCTTTAATGGTGAAGACACTGCACGAATTGGTAAAATGTTAGTCGATAAAAAAGCGGAGATGCTCTGGTTTAGATTTACAAAAAACAACAGAGTCAGAATAGCCTCAGCGGAGTTAATTTCTGAAATTGACCAAGTTATAAAAAACCGCAAATGACTTAATATCAACGAGTTACACTTTCATTTTTGCTTATCCAAATAGTCAACACCGCTATATCAGCCGGAGTTATTCCACTAACTCGAGAGGCCTGTCCTAACGTTTTAGGTTTAATTTTATTGAGACGAACAGAAGCCTCTTTTTTCAAACCACTAATTAAATTATAATCTAGCCCATCAGGTATAGAGGCACTCTCCATGTTTTCTGTTCTAGCTATCATTTGTTCTTGTCGTGCAATGTACCCAGCATTTTTGCATTCTATCTCAACCAACCTCCAAATTTCTTCACTAAACAATGAATGCAAATCTTCAGGCAATTTACTTAACCCATTCCCCGGTTTGCGGAACCACTCATTGATCCTTAAACCTTCAAGGTTCTTCTTATGAGCTAAATCCAAAGCAACGGTGTAATCTTCTCTTTTTTTCTTTATTCTTTTTAGCCTTTCTCCCCCCACCAAACCAAAGTCCGAGGACCACTCAGTTAATCTAAGGTCGGCATTATCCTGTCTTAATAAAAGTCTATATTCTGCCCGGCTAGTGAACATTCTATAAGGCTCAGTTACACCACGGGTTACCAAATCATCAATCATTACACCAATATAAGATTTAGACCTTGATAATATTAGTGGCTCCTTGCTCTGGGTTTTAAGAGCCGCGTTAGCACCAGCAATCAAACCTTGTGCTGCTGCTTCTTCATAACCAGAGGTACCATTAATTTGACCCGCGAAATAAAGGCCTCCGATAATTTTTGTTTCTAGTGTTGGTTGAAGTTGTGTCGGTGGACAGAAATCATACTCTACAGCATACCCAGGACGTATAATTTCTGCATCCTCTAATCCTTTAATGGATCGTATAAATTCATATTGTATTGAATACGGCAAAGATGTGGATACACCATTGACGTAATATTCATTCGTTTGGCGCCCCTCTGGCTCCAAAAAGACCTGATGGCGCTCACGGTCTGCAAATCTTACTACCTTATCTTCTATAGATGGACAATATCTTGGACCAACACCCTCAATAACGCCACTATGCATCGGAGATTGATCCAAATTGGATCGAATTACATCATGTGTGGATGCATTTGTATATGTTATCCAACAAGGCAGTTGTTCCACGTGGAACATTGGATCAGACCAATTATTTAGAGTAAAAGTATCTAAACCCGATGAAGGTTTGTTATCTTTAACAATAGTGTCTGCAAGAAAACTAAATTTAGGTGGGGGCTCATCACCATCTTGTCTCTCACAAAGATCAGTATTAATAGATCTACCATTCAAACGGCAAGGGGTCCCTGTTTTGAACCGTTCGATTTCGATACCCAAATCCTTCAAAGAATCTGAAATCGTCGAAATACCATCACCCATCCTGCCGCCAGCTTGGTTTTCTTTACCAACATGCATCAAACCCCGCATAAAAGTTCCAGAGCTAATGATAATCGATTCGGTGTGGTATTCGACTCCTAAATTAGTACGGATCCCGTAAACCTCATCATTTTTAATCAAGAGGTTTGCTACATTGCCCTGGTGTAAATCCAAACCATTTTGACATTCCAATTCAAACTTTATTCTAAATTGATAAGCCTTCTTATCACATTGAGCTCTCGGGGCTCGCACACTTGGTCCCTTAGATGCATTTAACATTCTAAACTGAATACCAGTCGCATCAGTGTTCAGCCCCATTAATCCACCCAGCGCATCAATTTCTCGAACTATATGTCCCTTACCCAATCCTCCAATAGCGGGGTTACATGACATCTGCCCAATGGTATCGAGATTCTGAGTAATGACCGCAACCTCGCAACCCATCCGAGCTGCGGCCATTGCTGCTTCGACTCCAGCGTGACCTGCTCCAATAACAAGAACGTGATATTTTTTGGGATGGATGTAATTACTCAAAATCAATATTAGTGAATGGTTTAAATTTTGATTCGAAGATGTTCGAAAGCAACGCCTTTTCAGCTATTATGCACCTAAAACAGAATGTTCCACGTGGAACACAAAAAGATTTGAATTGATTTTTGGGTATGAAAAACAAGGGAAATAAATATTTATTTTGTTGTATATCATTGGTTATTAGGTGTTTACAATTCATAAACTACAAACAGTAAAGGTGTTAACATGATAATTACCAACCAATTTTATTAATGAAACATCATAATAGATTTTAGGCTTACAATTTTTACAAACCGCTCTAGCGGGGAGCAAAAAATGAGATACTTTTCTATCAAAGAATGTTCAAGCGTATTTCATTAATCTTTTTGGTTCTAGTCATGTTTGTTGTGGTTCGAGTCGTGCCCGCCTATCTCGGCCAACCAACAGCAGAAGCATTTGCTAACATTTCACCACTAGCAGCACTGGCTCTCTGTGGAGGAATGATGTTCCCAACGAGGATCGCTTTTATACTTACCTTTGGAACCTTCATCACAAGTGACATAATACTCAATCTTAAATATGAGCAGCCAATCATAAATTACTATTCACTTTTTCTTTTAGTTTTATTTGCTGTCATTTTCACTTGTGGATATCTACTAAGAAAACATAGAAAAATTAATGTTCTGTTAGGCTGCACCATCGCCTCAAGCTTGCTGTTTTATCTTCTTTTGAATTCAGTGTCCTTTTTCATGGATCCACACTATACCAAAAATATGGCAGGGTGGTTTCAAGCAAATACAACGGGTGTCCCAGGCTATCCCCCCGCTTGGTTATTTGGCATCCGGACATTGATTAGCAATTCAATATTTGCACTCGTCTTTTACTTTGCCTTAAGCCCCAAATCTGACACATTAATGAAAGCGCCTCACCTTTCTCAAACCACCTAGATTCTTTGCAAACAATGCTAGAACAAATTGAGTCCCATAAATATAGCGAACAAGAAGTGAATAAGTCACTTTCTGATGCGGAGAAGATAGAATTTTTACGCCAAATGGTACGCATCAGGCGCTTTGAAGAAGCATCCTTAAAGTACTATAATGCAGGCAAAATGGGTGGATTTTTGCATCTTTACATTGGTCAGGAATCAATCGCAGTTGGCACGGCATCTTTATGTGGTGACAATGATCATATGATCACGGCCTATCGTGATCACGGCCACGCACTAGCTGTAGGGATGTCCATGAATGAGTGCATGGCTGAGCTTTATGGAAAAAAAACAGGCTGCTCAAAGGGAAAGGGTGGATCGATGCACTTTTTTGCTCCTGATAAAAATTATTGGGGCGGACATGGAATTGTAGCTGGGCAGACTCCACTCGGGTTGGGATTAGCATACGGGCTGAAATATAATGAAGAGAAAGGGGCCGCTCTATGTTTCTTAGGAGATGGAGCTGTTAATCAAGGATCATTCCATGAATCTCTTAACTTGGCTCAGTTGTGGGAATTACCGGTAATTTACGTTATAGAAAACAATGGATATTCAATGGGAACTAGCCAAAAACGTTCCTCAGCATTTAATAATTGTTTAGCGCAGAGAGGAGATGCATATGGAATAGAGTGGGATGTTGCCAAAGGTAATGACATCTATGAAGTGAGGGCCAAAACCAAAGAAGCGATGGACAGGGCTCACAACGAGTCACAACCTACGATATTAGAATTTGATACTTACCGCTACCAGGGACATTCAGTAGCAGATGCTAATGCTAAAAAATACCGATCTCCAGAGGAGATAGACTATTACAAAGAAAATTATGACCCGATTAGCGTTTGGAAAAAACGCCTTTTTGAGGAGAGTGTCATTGATGAGAACGGCTATAAAGAATTAGATAATGCGGCTAAGAGCGAAGCTAAGGATTCCGTCACCTTTGCTGAAGAAAGTGATTTTCCTAATCTTTCAGAAATTACGGATGATGTTTATTACGAGGTCGATAATCAAACAGAATCAGGAAAACAGGGAAAACATTTTTTTCATGACTAAACCCCATTTTGCTGGATAACAAATGAGCTTAAAGAAACGAATAATATGGCTTTAACATTATACCGACAAGCACTTAACAGGGCACTCGATGAAGAGCTAGCCAATGACGATAAGGTCGTCATTATTGGTGAAGAAGTGGCAGAATATAACGGTGCTTATAAAGTCACTGAGGGATTATGGAAAAAATGGGGGGATAAGAGAGTCGTTGATACACCCATATCAGAAGCTGGATTTATAGGAATGGGAATAGGAGCTTCAATGCTCGGAGTTCGACCCGTGATGGAACTAATGTTTTTTAGTTTCGCATACGTTGCTTTGGACCAAATGATTAACAACGCCGCGTGCGTTCGATACATGTCCGGCGGTTCAATAAATTGTCCAATAGTTGTCAGAGGGCCTGCGAATGGCGGCACGAGTGTTGGCGCAACACATTCTCATACACCTGAAAATTTATTTGCTAATGTGCCAGGCCTTAAAGTTGTCGCTCCAGCAACGGCCCATGATGCGTATGGTCTAATGAAATCAGCAATCCGGGACAACGATCCGGTCTATGTGATGGAAAACACAATACTTTATGGAGATCCTGCTGCTGCTTCGGATTTGTCAGACGAAGAGTTTACGGTGCCGATTGGCTCCGCAGAAGTTAAGAAACAGGGAACAGATGTTAGCTTAATTGCTCATGGTCGTTCAGTCATTGTTGCTCTTGAGGCAGCAAAACAATTAGGTGAGGAGAAAGGCATTAATGCAGAGGTAGTTGATTTGCGTTCAATCAGACCCCTCGACGAAGAAACAATATTAAAGTCTGTGGAAAAAACCAACCGGGCCGTATTAATTGACGAAAACAAACCCTTCTGTGGCGTCAGTTCACAAATTGCAGCGACCATTCAGGAAAAGGCATTTGATAGTTTAGATGCCCCCGTTTTAAGAGTGACCTCAATTGATGCTCCAGCAATTTACAGCCCACCTCTTGAGAAAGAACAAATCCCAAATGTTAGCCGAGTTGTTGAGATGGTTCAGAAGCTCGGCTAAAACTATAGAAAATACTAAAGGACGATAAGATGCCCGATTTTGTTCAAATGCCTCAACTGAGTGATACAATGACCGAAGGTACTGTTGTGAAGTGGCTCGTTAAGGTTGGCGACAAAGTCGATGTATCGGATCCCATTGCCGAAATAGAGACCGATAAAGCAACGATGGAAATGGTTGCTTTTGATGAAGGCATAATTGGAGCTATTTATAGAGAGGAAGGAACCACAGCGCCACTCGGTGAAATTTTAGCTGTGATTGTAGAGGAAGGTGAAGAGGTTCCTGATAAACCGGCCGCCATTGAGGCATCAGAATCAGAGCCTGAAAAACCAGAAGAGAACAAAGAGGCTCAAAATCAGAGCCCCACAACCAAGCCCGATGAAGATAACCCTGCGCTCGCGGAAAGTAATGAGAGAATCAAAGCTTCTCCCTTGGCAAAAAAAATAGCCAGCTCTAAAGGCATTAATCTATCCGAAGTGAAAGGTACGGGACCAGGTGGTAGAATTGTAAAAAAAGATTTAGAAAATCATAAAGTCTCAGGAAGCTCCACAGCCCTATCGACTCCTCAAAAAACGCGGCCCTTAACGAGTGAAGATCAAAGAATTCCTCTATCAGGAATGCGCAATATTATTGCCCAGCGATTGCTCGAATCTAAAACACAAATTCCACATTTTTATCTTAATGTTGAGTTTGATGCTGCGCCCCTAATGAACCTTAGGAAACAGGCAAATTCCGCCGCAGAAGAAGGAGACAATAAATTTACTGTAAATGATTTCATTCTCAAAGCGGTCGCAAATGCTGCGGCCTCTGTGCCTGAAGTTAATTCCTCCTTTGATGGGGACGCCATTATCCAGTATGGATCCGTTAATCTTTCTGTGGCGATTGCGGTGGAAGATGGATTAGTTACGCCCGTAATACCTGATGCTCAACAAAAGAGTCTCCTCGAAATTAGCCTAGCAGTAAAAGATTTAGCTGAGAGGGCACGCTCCAAAAAACTTTCCCCTGATGAATTTGCCGGAGGAACCATAACTGTTTCTACATTAGGTGCTTATGGAATTGATAGTTTTGATGCAATCATTAATCCCCCTCAAGCCGCGATCCTTTCCATTGGTAGTATCAAGAGCATGCCGGTAGTTGATGACGAAGGGAATCTTGTAGCTGGTCTGCGGATGAAAGTGGGGATGAGTTGCGATCATAGGGTGGTTGATGGCGCGGTAGGCGCAAAGTATCTCGCGGAGCTCAAAAGGCGCATCGAAAATCCGGCCAGCATGTTAATTTAGAACTAACCAATTAGAGTTTATTCAAACTGGGTTAAAGAGACTGAAGGAAATTTAGCACCAAGGAACGCTCCTTTTTAGAAAGACTCGAATATGCTTTTTTGGAAGAAAGGCCCTTCCCACCATAAACCAAAAACCTGCTAAGCGACAACCCCATCATTATCATCATCGTACATAATTAGGGTCCTCAAATGAATATTTTCAGGGTTTTCTATATTAGGGTCTAGCTTGATTAATGCAGAAGAAAGTGACCGAGTTTGTTTCACAAGTTCCGTTTCTGTGATCAGGTCACCGAGCTTGAGTCTATCAATACCGCTCTGCGCTTTGCCGAGTAATTCTCCTGGTCCTCGGAGTTTAAGATCTGCTTCAGCAATGACAAATCCGTCTGAGCTTTCCTCAAGGGCCTTGAGCTTTGCTTTTGAATCGTCGGTAACCTTTCCGGCCATGAGCACACAATAACTATTGTGCTTTCCTCTCCCGATCCTCCCCCTGAGTTGATGCAGTTGAGCTAACCCAAATCTCTCAGCATCAAATACATACATAATTGTGGCATTAGGAACGTCAACGCCCACTTCGATTACGGTAGTGGAAATGAGAACATGAGTAGATCCACTCCTAAAACGATCCATGATAGAATCTTTTTCTTCCGGAGGAATTCTGCCATGCAATAATTCACATTTAAAAGGTGATAAGTTTTCAGACCACTGTTGGAATTCACCCTCGACAGAGCCAACTTTAATTTTTTCTGAATTCTCTATTAGAGGATAGACGATATAGGCTTGCCGCCCTTCGCTGAGTTTAGTTTTCAGGAACTTAATAGAATCGGTAAGATGCTTTTTTGATTGTCGGACATGTGTATTAATTTTTCCCCTTCCGGGCGGCAGTTCATCTATGACAGAAACATCCAAATCTCCGTATACAGTGAGCGTTAGGGTGCGGGGAATTGGGGTAGCCGTCATTACAAGAACATCAGGGCAGGACCCTTTATTAATTAATTTTTGTCTCTGACTCACTCCAAATTTGTGCTGCTCATCAATGACTATAAGGCCGAGGTTTTTGCTATCTGCTGAATCATATAAAAGGGCATGAGTGCCGACAATAACGCCGGGCGAGTTTTGTTCAAAAAGAGGCAAATCAGAGCCTGTTTTCTTTTTTGCAGTACATAAACCAACATTGATTCCAAGGGGTTCCAACCATTGAGAAAGTACAGCATGATGTTGTTCGGCCAATATTTGGGTTGGAGCCATGAGAGCAGCCTCAGAACCCGCTTCTACGGCAAGTAAAATAGCACAAACCGCTACAAGAGTTTTTCCGGATCCAACGTCTCCCTGAAGGAGTCTGTTCATTGGTTTTGGTGAAGCTAGATCAGAGCGTATTTCATCTACGCAACGAGACTGTGCGGAAGTCATCTCAAAGGGCAGTGAGGAAAGTAATTTTGATAGCAATTTCCCAGGGCCACAATGTGCGGACCCGGGCAACGCATTATGCTGCGCTTTTCTGTATGCAACATTGAGCTGCAAAATAAAAAATTCCTCACAAGCTAATGCCCGCCTAGCAGTTGCCAGTTCTTTGTCTGAGGCTGGGAAGTGAATGGCACGAAGTGCTTTAATTCTAGAAATTTCTACAAAGTTATTGGGGGGTAATATTTCGGGGAAACCACCCTCCTCCAAATTTTCAATAATGTTGAAAAGAACTTCACGCAATGGCCTTTGGCTAATACCGCTTGAGAGTGGATATATAGGCGTAATGCGGTCAAGATGAATGCCTGAGTTCGTATTGTCGGCATCAACAATTTCAAATTCTGGATGATCAATTATTAAACGCTTACCGCTTTTTTTAACTTTTCCGTAAACTATAACCTTGTGACCGACCATGATAATCTTATGAATGAAAACCATGTTAAACCAACGTAACGTGATTTGATTTATGCCTGCCCCTTCTGAGTCACTTATTAGAGCCTCAAAAAAGCGGCGCCTTCCATAAAACTTTTTCGAAGAATCAATAACCTCACCCTTAAAGCATATTGGTGATTCAGTAGGCTCATAAGGAAATTCATTGAACTGTTCACGGTTTTCGTGCCTCTTGGGATAATGTGAAAGGAGATCATGTACTTTCGCATAGCCAATTTTGGTAAGATTCTTAAGGAGCTTTTTATCCAGTGAACCTATTTCATCGATAGGAGTTTCCGCGGTGAAAGACATGCAGTGATTTAGCTAATGGCCGAACGGATGGCTTTAATATTCATTTGTATACTGACCTTTCCTCTAAAATCATTTCTAAGAACCGTGAAAGCAATGTCCCAGGGAGGCTTAGGAAGTTCATAGTCGGTTCCATTAAAATAAATAGCATCGGAAATAGATTCACGCTGACGCAGAGTCATTCTTATATGTTTTTCCTTAAGAATTCTTGGCTCGGAGGTTGGAGTGACTGCTCGGCAGAATAGCAAAGGCTCAGGATTTTTGGACCCAAAGGGTTCAAGCTTTAAGTAATGGTCGAGTAAATTCAGATGCAATTCACTGAGAGGACATTCGGCGTCCAACCTCAGTTTTGGGGTAAGACAATCCTGATCACTGTTTGCAGAAACATGAGCACAAAGATGGTCATGGAATGCATTTATTTGATCCTCATGAATTGAAATACCTGCCGCCATTTGATGACCACCACCAGATATAAGGAATTGACGACCATCATTGATGACATCAATTAATGAAATTCCTTCAATGCTCCTGCCGCTTCCCTTTCCTATCCCATCTTCATCAATGGCAACGACAAATACTGGGCGATGAATTTTTTTTGAAATGCGAGATGCGACGATACCAACGACTCCAGGGTGCCATCCTTGTTTTCCTAAAACAATCCCCATATTCTTTATTCCGAACTGACCACTATCAATCATTTCAAAGGCTTCTGCAGTGGTTCTCCGCTCCAGATCCTGTCTTTGACGATTTCGTTCCTCCAATGTGTCAGCCATTTTCATAGCTTTAGCCGAGTCAACGCACAGTAGTAATTCAAGAGCCTTTCCCGCAGTATCGATT
>JABGYE010000093.1:0-7689 GCA_018675395.1 Akkermansiaceae bacterium | reverse complement strand
CTTGTATGTAATATTTGTGGAGAACAATATGAGGATAGATCTAGAAATGACATTCCTCCCTGTCCAAGTTGCGGGGCATTAAATGAAAGGGTTTGGTTAAGTGACTTATAAATATAAATTGGTGATTATGCGCAAATGTTATAGGTTAAAACTTTATACGATTATTATCTTTAATGAGTGAGCGTCGAGTAGTTATTACAGGAATGGGAATCGTCAGTCCGATAGGGATTGGCCTTGATTCTTTTTGGTCCTCTTTAATTGAGGGAAAGAGTGGAATAAAGAGAATTTGTAGTCTTGATCCATCAGACTTTTATTGTCAGATCGGCGGAGAAGTTCATGACTTCGAGCCTAATTTATATTTTAATAATCCAAAAGATGCCCGTCGCGCCGATCGGTACTGTCAATTGGCTATGGCTTCAGCAAAAATGGCATATGAAGACGCTGGTATTTGTGAGGGATCTTTCGATCCTTATCGATTCGGATGCATGATAGGAAGCGGTATTGGGGGATTAAGTACTCTTGAAAAGCAGCATCAAAATTATTTAGAGCGTGGGGCATCAAAAGTGTCGCCGTTTCTTATTCCAATGATGATTGCCAATATTAGTAGTGGTCTTGTTTCTATGGAATATGGCTTATCAGGACCAAACATGTCGATTGTGACTGCATGTGCTACAGCTAATCATAATATAGGTGAGGCATGGAGGATGATACGTTTTGGTGATGCAGATATTTTCCTTGCTGGTGGAGCTGAAGCATCCATTTCGACTATGGGTTTATCAGGTTTTGGATCAATGAAAGCATTGAGTAGTCGGAACGGTGAGCCTGAAAAAGCTTCAAGGCCATTTGATAAGGAGCGTGATGGGTTTGTTATGAGCGAAGGGTCTGGAGTGGTTGTTATAGAAGAGCTTGAGCATGCAAAAGCCCGAGGAGCTGAAATATATTGTGAACTTTCTGGCTACGGCGTTTCCGCTGATGCGTATCATATGACGTCACCGCATCCAGAAGGGTTGGGTGCAAGTTATTGTATGAATAATGCATTAAACCATGCTCAAGTTAACGCTCAGGATGTAGATTATATTAATGCTCACGGTACTTCTACTGGGCTTGGCGATATATGCGAAACTAGAGCAATTAAGCTCTCGTTTGGTGATAAGGTTAATGATGGTCTTTTAGTGAGCTCTACCAAGTCAATGACCGGTCATTTGCTTGGTGCAGCTGGTGGGGTAGAGCTTGCTGCTTGTGTTAAATCTGTGAATACCGGCATCGTCCCTCCTACGATTAACCTTGATGATCCTGATGAGGAGTGTGATTTGGATTATGTGGCTCATAAAGCACGTGAGAAAAATGTGGACATTGCTTTGAGTAATAGTTTCGGGTTTGGTGGGCACAACGCTTCTCTTGTCATTAAGAAATTTGAATAAATACGTTAAATGCTTACTGATGATAAGTTAGGTTCTCCAGTTAATGGTCGCCGTTCTTTTATATCAAAATCTGCTTTTGGGATTGGATCAATTTTCTTGTGTGAAGATATTTTAGC
This sequence comes from Akkermansiaceae bacterium, assembly GCA_018675395.1. GTDB lineage: Bacteria > Verrucomicrobiota > Verrucomicrobiia > Verrucomicrobiales > DEV007 > EC70. Next base: position 6,152 of record JABGYE010000093.1, on the reverse strand, counting down.
GAACATTCGAAAATTAGAAGGGCCCGTTAAAATTGGGATGATAGCTGATTTGCATCAAGATGTGATGCATGATGGGAATCGGCGATTGGAATCATTTCTTCAGGCTATGAAGAATGAAAACCCGGACGCAGTAATACAACTTGGAGATTTTGCTTATCCAAATAAAAAGAATTCTGAGATATTAGAAAAATTCCAAAAATCTAATCCTAACGCATTTCATGTTTTAGGTAATCACGATGTTGATGGTGGGCATTCATTTGATGAGGTTGTTAAACTCTGGGGGATGAAGGGAAGGTATTATTCGCAGGATGTTAATGGTTTGAAATTGATTGTTTTGGATGGCAATGAGAAATCTCCAGATCATACAAAGGGATACCCCTCCTATATGGGGGAGGCTCAATTGACGTGGCTGAAAAATGAATTAGAGAAGTTAGAAGGACCTGTAATAATTTTGTCTCACCAACCCATTGCAGGGCCATGGAGTATCGATAATGCAAAAGAGGTTCAGGAGATACTTCAGGTTCATCGGAGTAAGATAATTTTGGCATTGAATGGACATACCCATATTGATCACGTTTTCCGCAAGGGTGGTATAATTTATTTTCACATTAATTCAGCATCTTATCAATGGGTTGGAGGTAAGCATCGGCATAAGAGTTATTCTAAAGATATTCATGCTAAATTTCCATATATTGAATACACATGCCCTTACAAGGATTCATTATTTACTGCTCTGACTCTGGATCCATCATCGAGTCGCATTGATATTAAGGGGATATCTAGTGAGTGGGTTGGACCTTCACCTGCTCAAGTTGGGAAAGAAATGCATGAAGAATTAACTGATGGAGAAGAAGTGTGTCCACGTATTAGATCAAGGAGACTGATAAGATCAAAAAATTAGTTTTAGTAGACTAGTAATGATTTAATTTCAGTCCCCCTTAATTTCTCTTTTCCATTTAAAAATTCGAGCTCAATAAAGAAGCATGCTGAATGTATGTCAGCTCCTAATTTTTTAACGAGTTTCAAGGTCGCTTCTGCGGTACCTCCTGTGGCTAAAAGGTCATCCACGATGATAATCTTCTCTCCAGGCGAAATGGCATCCTTATGTATTTCTATTACTGATTCACCATATTCTAATGAATAGGACTCAGATTCTGTCATCCAAGGTAGTTTCCCAGCTTTTCGAACTGGAACGAATCCAATCCCGAGTAAATTGGCTATGGCGGCTCCAAAAATGAATCCTCGAGCGTCTATTCCAACAACTTTATCAATTTCTGCACCATTTGTAGTAGATGCCATTGCTTGGACACTCATTGAAAAAAGTTCAGCGTCTGCTAGAACTGGCGTTATGTCCTTAAAGATAATTCCGGGTTTCGGAAAATCAGGGACATCACGTATTGCTTTTTCCAGCCTATTTAGTTCAATATTTTTCATTAAGATATAGGAGTCTTAGCACAAAATTTAAGCAGTTGAAATATCTAGATGAAATCTCATATAAGTTAATTACTTCTTTTGCAAAGCAGTTAGGCAAGGATTAACATACACCCCTTCAAAAAATGGATCGTGATCGTTTATTTTTAGTTTGTGCTGCGGTTTTTTTCTGCGGTGGATTTTTATATGCAATTACCTCTTTGCGTAGCGGGCATTACAAGAAATCTGCGTGGAATTTCTTGGCCATGTTTTTGGGCATGGTTTTTCAAACAATGTTCTTGGCTGAACGTGGCCAAGTCCATGAGCGCTGCCCGGTGACAAACTTATTAGAAATACTCGTTTTTGTCTCTTGGTCTATGGTCATTATCTATCTTCTTTTTGGATCAAGTTATAGGCTCTCATTAATGGGAGTCTTTACTTCTCCTTTAGTTCTGATTATTTGTGTCATAGCAGCGATAGTGCCATTCGATAAAGAACAAGCAGTCAAAGTCGCTGTAGACCTTGGTGGAGCTGAAACTTGGACGGAATTGCACATCGGAGTATCATTAATTTCGTATGGATCCTTTGGTATGGCTTTTGTAGCAGGTTTGATGTTTTTACTGCAAGAGCACCAAGTGCGGTCGGGTAAATTGGAGACATTATTTTATCATTTGCCTCCAATGCATAATTTATCTAAAGCGGTTTTTAGGCTTATGTTTTTTGGAGTCATATTGTTAGCGGCCGGAATTTTTTCTGCAGAGAAAATTCCTCCTAAAGGGGACAGTCACCCTTTGTGGCCCTTGTATGCAATATGGATTCTCTATTCAGCAATTTGTTTCATTGGGTTCTTTCGCGGAATGGTTGCACGTAGACTTGCTCAGTTTGCTGTGGTTGCTTTTCTAATTTCATTTTTAAGTTTATTGATTATTTCTTAGAATTGATGGGAGGCATAAATTCAGCTGAGATCTTTTGTGTGGGCATTAATCATGAATCGGCCCCAGTATCGGTGCGTGAGCAAATGGCTATTTCAGAGACTAAACTTGGAAATAAATGTTCTTTAATTACTGAGAAGGAAGGATTTCATGAGGCTGTCATTATTTCCACATGCAATCGTATTGAAATATATACCGTAGCTAACCCTGATAAATTCTCTCAACTCGAGGAGTGTTTTTCTTGTTTATATGGCGAAAATGAAATGAGAAATTTACCTTTTTATAAGTTTCAGGGATCTGAAATGATGAGGCACTTGTGTCGAGTTGCGAGTGGTCTTGATTCAATGATTTTGGGGGAAACCGAGATTTTGGGACAAGTAAAAAAATCATATGCAGTAGCGCATTTGGCGGGACAAACTTCACGCTATTTAAATAAACTTTTCCAGAATGTTTTCAAGATAGCCAAATATGTAAGGACTAATTCAAAGATTACTCGGGGAGCGACTTCAGTAGGTGCTGCTGGAGTGGATTTAGCGGAGAAGATATTTGGAAACTTGCAAGACTGCAATGTTATGATTCTTGGGGCAGGACAAATGGGTGAAATGGTTGCCAAAACACTTGCTGGTCGGGGAGTCAAAGGGTTAGTGGTATCGAGTCGATCACATGAGAAGGCCATAGCCCTTGCGGAAGAAATGGGGGGAAAGGCCTATGAATTTGAGGAAGGGTTAACGCGACTATTTGAAGCGGACATACTTATTACGGCGACGTCTTCCCCTCACGCCCTTTTAACTAAAGAGCAGATTGGGCCGGCCGTTCGCAAGCGTCGTGGTCGCCCATTATTTATCATAGACATAGCAGTTCCAAGAGACGTTGATGAAGGAGTCGCAAGTATTCCGGGCCTTTACCTATACGATATGGATGCTTTGCAAAAAATTACGGTATCTGCTCACGCGAGGCGTGAAGAACAAATTATAATATGTGAAGATTTAATATCAACAGAGGTAGCGAAGTTGGAGCTAGATATAGGTTCTAGAAATATTCAAAAATATCCCGAAGAAGGGAATGATCCCCTCACCACAGTATGAATAAAATTGTTCTTGGTACCAGGGGAAGTGATTTGGCCCTTTATCAAACTCGATCCGTTGCATCCGAGCTAAGGGCAAAAGGATTTGATGGTGAAATTGAAGAGCGTATTATTCAAACCAGTGGGGATAGGTATAAGGATTTAAGGCTAACTGATTTTTCGAAGGGGCATCGGCCGATAGTGGAGAAAGGAGTTTTCACTAAAGAATTAGAAGATGCGTTGCTAAAAGGTGAAATTGATGCTGCTGTTCACAGCTTAAAAGATTTACCTTCGGAGCTTGATCCTTGTTTTCAGGTTGCATCAGTTTTACGACGTGCCCCCATTGAAGATCTTTTAATCTTTAGGGGTAAAGCATGCCTTTTAGAGGACCTTGAAGAAAATTCTTGTGTGGCAACGAGTAGTGTTCGCAGGGCACGAACTCTTAGATGGATGAGGCCAGATGTAGTCATTTCTGAGATTAGAGGTAATGTTTCTACTAGATTAAGGAAGTTAATTGATGGGAAAGCTGGTCATGCGACTATATTGGCTAGAGCCGGTATTGAGCGATTGGAACTTTATGATTCTGAGACATCTCAGATTATTATAGAGAATAAAGTTCTAGAGTGCTTACCTCTGAGTGTTTCGGATTTTATTCCCGCTGCCGGGCAAGGTGCAATTGCAGTAGAAACACTTGCAGATGCTCCGGTAGTTGATTCTCTTAAATTAATTAATGATGTGGATACAGAGGATTGCGTTAGTGTAGAAAGAGAATTCCTTAAACTTCTTGGAGCAGGTTGTGATACTCCAGTGGGCGTTAGTGCAAATTTATTGTCAGATAATGAGTTGAAAATTAGTGCTATAGTTTTTGATGAAGAAAAATTAGACTCCTCCCCAAAGACTGGAACCAAGACAGGGAAAAGAAATGAATTAAATAAAATTGCATTTGATTTGTTGAAGCTAATGGGGATTGATGCGTTTAAATATGAGTGATTCTGAAAATAACAAAAAAGGAATTTGCTATCTAGTGGGAGCTGGTCCTGGTGATCCTGGGCTTCTTACATTGCGTGCAAAACAGTGCCTTGAGATGGCTGATGTCGTTGTTTATGACTACCTTTGCAATGTTGATATACTTAATCATGCTCCGATAACCGCGGAAAAGATTTATGCCGGGAAAAAGGCGGCTGATCATGCTATTCCTCAGGATCAATTAAACGATTTGCTTGTAAAATTATCATTGGAAGGAAAAACTGTTGTGAGGTTAAAGGGCGGTGATCCTTTCGTGTTTGGTAGAGGAGGTGAAGAGGCTCAGGAATTGCATGAGTCTGGTGTGCCCTTTGAAATTGTTCCTGGTATCAGTTCTTCAGTAGCAGGTCCAGCTTACGCAGGTATTCCAGTGACGCATCGGGACCACTGTTCTCAGCTAACTATTTTTACAGGTCATGAGGATCCTACGAAAGAAGATGCTGCTGTAGATTATTCCAAAATTGGAAATTCGGATGGGACGAAGGTCATGTTGATGGGAGTAGGACAATTAGAAAGAGTTACTCGGATGATGATTGCTGGTGGAGCCGCAGCAGATACTCCTGTAGCTTTAATTCGATGGGCAACTACTGGTCGTCAGCGAACTCTAGTTGGCGAATTGGGTGATATTTCAAGCAAATCAGAAAAAGTGGGATTCAAGGCTCCTGCTGTGGCCATTTTCGGGCAAGTGGTTAAGTTAAGAAAAGCATTAAATTGGTTTGAGAGTCGCGCTTTGTTTGGAAAACAAATTGTTGTTACCAGAACGCGTAGTCAGGCAGGAGAACTTAGTGCTCGGTTGAGGTGCCTAGGAGCTGATGTTGATGAAATGCCTACAATTAGAATCGAGCCGCCTGAAAACATCAAAGCATTTGCGCAATTAGTACAGGACGCCCACAAATATTCTTGGATCATATTCACTAGCCCGAATGGAGTAGATGCTTTCTTTGATATGTTTTTTAAACTCTACAAAGATGCTCGATCCATAGGAGGTGCGAAGATAGCGGTGATTGGCCCAGGAACCAAAAAAAGAGTTCAGCATTATCATCTTTCAGTGGATCTAGTTCCAGATGGATATGTTGCTGAGAGTTTACTAAAGAACCTGATAGATGAAAGTGTTGAGAATGAAACTATTTTGCTAGTTCGCCCTTCTGTTGCCAGAGATGTAATTTCTAATGGTTTGGTTGAAGCCGGTGCAATTGTTGATGAAGCGATCGCTTATCAGACTGTATCTGAGTCAGAAGATCCCACTGGTGCGGTTGAAAGGTTTCGGGCTGGAGACACTGACATCATCACTTTTACCAGCTCAAGCACTGTGGAAAGTTTTTTGGATATGGATTTACCAATTCCAGAGCACTTAATAATTGCTAGTATTGGACCAATTACTTCAGAGACTTTGCAATCTGCCGGGCTGCAGGTTGATATAGAGGCTAAGGAATCGAATATTCCCGGACTTGTTTCAGCGATAGAGGATTACTTTATCGAGCTAGCTGAAGATTAAATTTCCCAATGCAACTAGGATGTCTATTCCGTGGCAACTGATTCGGTAGTTGCTTTTGCTACAGCGGTTGTTTCTTCAGGAGCAACTTCTTCTTCCTTAGTGGTGTTGCCTCGCTTAAATACTTGAAGATTTGCTCTAAATCGCATGCGCGATTTTTTTGCTGCTGTACGTTGTTTGCGTCGATAGCGCTGGAAGGGAGTCTCAAAGGCACGTAGCCGGCGCATTTCAT
>JABGYE010000182.1:0-8455 GCA_018675395.1 Akkermansiaceae bacterium | reverse complement strand
AGGTTCTGGCTTAGGTTCTGGCTTAGGTTCTGGCTTAGGTTCTGGCTTAGGTTCTGGCTTAGGTTCTGGCTTAGGTTCTGGCTTAGGCTCTGGCTTAGGCTCTGGCTTAGGCTCTGACGATTTTTGCTCAGATGGTGCTTCTTGCCCCTTATTGCATCCGGTAATAATGATCGGCAAGGCAAAGAAAATAGAAAATATTAATGACGGATATAAGAGGTTTTTCATTGTTGTTATGTTAGCGTATTCTTAAATATGAGTCTTCAGTAAAGACCAGTCAGCAAGTATAATGACTGTAAAAAAGTAGCAAGGCCACACCTAAAAGAGTTTTTATTGTCACCTCATTGAGCTAAAACATAGAAATGCTAATTTTTCCAATAAGAATTATTCTATCGCTAGTCGCTCTAAATATTGTTTCATCCGCCGCAAATAATGAAAAGTTTCAATGGGAACGACTGAAATTTGAGAGCCGTGATGCCTTCATTATTATGCCTGATAAGCTTATCAAAGGTAAAATCCCCTGGGTCATGTACGCGCCTACGCTCAGAGGATTACCAAATGAAAGGGACGAGGGATGGATGATAGGGCATTTCCTCGAAGCAGGAATAGCCGTTGCGGGTATTAATATTGGAGAATCTTACGGAAGCCCTGAAGGGTGTAAAATTTATACAAAATTTCATAAATTTCTTAGAACTGAAAGAGGCCTTGATCAGAAAGCCTGCCTATTAGCAAGGAGCCGAGGCGGTCTCATGCTCTACAATTGGGCTTCAGAAAACCCAAACAAGGTCAAATGCATTGCCGGCATTTACCCAGTATGTGACTTGAGAAGTTACCCAGGTCTAAATAGGGCAGCACCTGCTTATGGAATGACAGTTGATGAACTTGCGAAAAGCTTAGGAATCAACAATCCCGTTGAAAAACTAAAGCCCCTAGCAGATGCCAAGGTTCCCATATTTCATATCCACGGAAACGTTGACGGAGTCGTTCCCCTTAAATCCAATTCAGGTGACGTAGCCAAGAGATACCAAAGGCTAGGAGGAAAAATGCAACTCGTAGTGCCTAATGGACAAGGCCATAATATGTGGAAAGGATTTTTCTATTGTCAGGAACTCGTGGACTTCATTATCGCCCACGCGAAGGGGGTGAATCTTCCCTCCCACGAACTTGAACTAATATGGGAAGGCGGAGAATTCACTGAAGGTCCCGCCGTAGGACCTGACGGTTCGGTACTCTTCTCTGATGTTGGATCTAACTCGATCTACAAATTCTCTCCTTCAAATAAAAAAGTTACCACATTCCGTGAACGCAGCGGCCGAGCCAACGGACTCATATTTGACCCAGAAGGAAACCTCATCGCTTGTGAAGGTGCTAATACAAGTGGAGGAAGAAGAATCTCTATGACCACGAAGGACGGAAAGGTCCGAACCCTCACAAAAGAATGGCAAGGAAAACGCTTCAACAGCCCCAATGATCTGGCTATCGACAGTGCAGGAAAGAATGTCTATTTCACGGACCCTCGATACGTTGGTGAAGAAAAGAGAGAACTTGAATTTGAGGGAATTTTTATGGTCCGTCCCGACGGGAGTACAGAATTAGCAACTAAGGACGTTAAAAAACCTAACGGAATAATATTTTCAAAAGACGGAAAGAAAGTATTCGTCGCGGATCACGAGGTAACAAATGATGGGACAAGACAACTCTTGTCTTTCAGTCTAACAGAAGAAGGCAAACTCGAAAATAAACAGATCCTCCATGACTTCGGATCATCACGAGGAATTGACGGAATGGCGCTCGGACCAAGGGGGAACATCTTTGCAACTGCCGGAAGCGGCAAGGAGGCAGGAATTTATATCTTTGATCCTGGCGGCAATCTTCTGCGAGTCATCGACTTGCCTGGTGACCCTACAAACTGCACTTTCGGACACGGAAAGGATTCATTAAATCTTTACGTCACCGCCCAGTCACCAAAAGAGCGAAAGAAACGAAGCTACGCCCTTTACAAGTTAAGACTAAATAAGCAGTAGCGACTTAACCACGACCATTGAACTGGATAAGGCGAAAAAGAATTTCTTTGATGGTATCATTGGATTGGTAGAAGTCCGATCCAAAGACCATGACCCAGCCGCGATCGACTCGGCGACCAAGTAATATCGCACCGTCAGCTCCTCCCTGAGCAGCACCCCAAACCTCCCAAGGGGCCGATTTCCTGTAATAATGACTCGCGTTAACATTCTTAATAATTCCTTCAATCTTTATCCCTAACTTCCTGCCCTCATCGGTAATTTCCCATCCTCGACCAGCGGGACCAGAACGTATTGGGCCAAGACCGCATTCGTTCATGAAAGACAAACCTTCACTGGTCGGGCTAAGGAAAATAATATTCCCACCTCTTTTGAGAAACCCGCGCAAAGCCGAACTCCAAGTGGGGCATCCTTTCCCTTCCTGTTCCATAGCAACCTTCATTATTGCTCTCTTGAAGCCTTCCATCTCCGGAACCAGTAAGACGCGGGACCTCCGAAGGTTACGCATAAATTGTGGATCAGGGACTTTAGATTTACTCTGTACAATCTTTCGGGACGGCACACGACCCGAAAGAGCATCAATAGTTTTAACATATTCGTCGTCCTCGTCAGTGTAACCTCCCCAGACTAATACTGGCGCAGATGCTGGCAATCCTTCATGTCCAAAACTAAGCGATTCGACTCTCGACAACGGCACTAACAATTCATCCATACCTAGTGCCGAAAGGACTAGATCCGATCCTCTTAATTCGAGCTCATCGGCCCAGATCATTCCTGAAGGCGATAGGGCAACTAGGTTGCGAATGACCGTAGCCTCTTCGACCTCAATGACCTCTTCCTTTTGTGGTTCATTATTTCCCCTGTCGGGAGTGCCATTATTTCCGTCTTCGACCACTTTAATTTCATCAGCCAGTTCTAATTCAACGTCAGCGATCACTGAATCCGGATCAGGGAAGAGGAGCACATCCAGGACTGACAGCGGGACTTCAGCTGAAAGGATAGGGCTAGAAATTCTCAACCATTTTTCCGAATCGACAGAAGGCAGTAATTGCCCAGCTAAGATCTCCCCAGTGGCCAGAGCCGCAATGTGTCTTCTAGGAGAATCTGGTAATAATAATTTATCCACGTTCCCGATGAGCTGGTCCCGCTCTATCTTAATGATTTGATTAATTGGTAAAGGTATCTTTGCCTCGGTTCCCGAAAATGCGACGATTAGAGATTCTCCATTGAACTGAACAGGATCACCCAGGACCTCAGATCCGTCACGTAGCATGACTCTAAAATTATCACTTTCAGAATCCTCTTGGTCATCTTTGATCTTCTCTGATTGACGACTAAGTGATGTGATTTTCTTTATAGGAACCTTTATCTTTTTCCCAGGACTCAATGCAGGCCCAAATGTTAGATAATCCTTATCCATAGAATGCACTTTTCCGGACATCGAGAGCTCGACACTAACAGAGTCATCAATCGAACTTTCATTAACTGATTTTTCCTTAGACTCTTTTTTGTTTTTTACTAACGGTGCAATTATTTCTGGAACCCCTTTCAGGAAAGAGAGAATCTTCTCTTTTATTGTTTCCGAGGAATCCGAGGAGTTTTGATTCTGTTTCTCTTTATCCGATATTTCTTTCCTTAACTCAATCAGCTCCGGGCTAGGTTCCTGCTCAATGGTCATCTCGAGGCGCCACGGACCATTATCATCTGCTGACGAGATCCCGACCCCAATAGCAAAAAACAACAATAGAAAGTTCCTCAGACCCATTACCCCATTTCTTTTGCTCATAGCAATAAAATAATTAATGGACATGGAGCGATAAAATTGGGGACTTTAACCATACCTTAATAGCATATCCGTCAGGAGTATATTCAGCGAGACCCTTCTCGGTTCCTACGAGCGAATTCCCATTAGGCAGCCTTGCCGCACTGCTGATCGTTTTGACTCCCTTTGGTTGAATCCTTAAAAGGGTTCGCTGACCATCGGGTGAGAGTTCAAGTAACTCTACTAGTGAGCTAGTTGCTTTTTCTTCTCCTGCCTTAGGCTCGGAGTCCACTACAACTAGAATATTACCGTTCTCTAAGCGTGAAACATTCCTTGGCCTATTCATTCCAGAAACTTTCCAGATCTGCCTCCCATCAGAATCATATTCAGCAATGATCCCTTCATCAGAATGAGCGCACATAAACCTGCCTAGCCTCAATCGGGAAAAAGAATCCATCTTCGAAGGCATCTTCCAAGACCTGACAGGATTACCAAAAAGATCTATAAATCTCACATTAAATCCTGATGCAATTGCCATTTTCCCTTCAGGGAGAAGCGCAGCCCCGGCACCAGAAGGCACGCCAGACACAGTCCAGAGATCAGTACCATTCAATGAGAAAACAGCGATCTTACTTTCGAGTTCTGCACCCCCGGAAACGACAACATTCCCCGCAGCATAGTCAAAGACCATCCTATCAGAAACCGCACCACTTATCGACTCCGCCAATTCAGAATTCTCTATCTTTTTACCACTCGTAGTATACGAAAGCGCCGCTCCACCCTTAGTGTCTGACTTACCAACAATGACCTGAAAATGACCACGTGAAGACATTCCCAGAAAGACAGGCCAGTGAGGGCCGTCCTCCTTACCATTAATATAATTACTCCACCGGTCCTTAGCCAGTTCTCTTAATTCTGGAGAATCATAGGCAGCGAAACCTAGATCCGTTTGAAATATAATCCTTAATAAGGACCCCGATTCTTGCCTCACACGAACATTATTTGAAGAGAGTAAACCAAGAAGAATCTTTGTAACTCCATCCTTTCCAGCAGCTGAGCGCCCTCTAGCATTTGCCAAAATTAAAATGTCCTCTGAATCTGAAGCCTCATCCCCTGAACCCTGATCCATGCCAAGGTAGCCAAGAACAAAAGAACAGATTTCCCTGACTGATTGAGAGTCATGGGATAATCCCTTCTCCAGCAATGCGCGGTCCTGCTCTACCGACACTCTCACAGCTGCCATTTCCAAGGCCCTCATTAATTCCCAGTATGTTACAGAATCAAAAGTTGAAACCAGAATCATCAGTGACTCTAAAGAACTAGGAGCAGAATTCTCATCCGATCTTACCGAGGCATGGTAAAGCACATCAATGAGCCTCTTTTTAATCCTAACATTCAAAATCCCCTGAACACGACGCGCCATTTCAATTGTACTATCCTTTCTGGATTCGCTGAGCATATGCTCAATGGGCGCCTCAATCATGGCAAGTTTCTTGGAAGCCTCATTCCTCTTACGAAAATCATCATTGTCCAAGTCAGCAATTAAGCCCAACGCATTATCTAACTGGTCCGAGTCAAGAAACAATCCCTTGACCCTGTCCTTATAATCTTTCGACAGAGGATCGAAACCGATGTCTCTTAAAATAGAATCACCAGGACCCAATGAAGGATCCTCTTTAGCTTCTTCATCGGAACTGACTCGCTTCGGTTCAACTGCGGCCTCAACTCCACCCACCACTTCGACTCCTGCTGGGTCCGGAGGAGGAACGGCCCATGCCCCTAATGATGCCAATAATAGCAGTATGAGGGACTGGTATCTCAGAATTCGCATCACTTTAACTTACAGCACGAGGCTAGTACATTACGCTGAACGCCGCAAGCATTGCTGAGCACTTGGCCCTAATGATATTCCTTGGACTGAAAATCCAAGAAGCTGAACTCAATCCAAAACTACTATTCAGCAGAAGAATCCGCTTTCCTTGCCTTACTGATCAGACTTTTAACTGTCGGACTCGGCTTGGCCCCATCACCTATCCACTTATCGACCTTTTCAAGATCTATCTTGGTGTCACCATCCTGCATAGGATTATAGTTTCCAACCATTTCAATAAAACGGCCATCGCGTGGAGCACGCGAATCAGCAACAACCACCCTATAATATGGGCGGCCCTTAGCTCCTTCTCTTCTCAAACGTATGACAACAGCCATGATTTATTAATTTGTCCCAGAAATGACATTTGTCACCTTTTTTGGGAGGGCGCTACATTTGACCCTTTTTTCCTAATTGCCAAGGATTTTTTCAACTAGTTTTAGGGGTCAAAACTTCATACCTTTTGGGAAATCCCCACCAAGGCCCCCCATATCCATGCCTCCAGCACCTAACTGGGAAAGCATTTTTTTCATTTTTCCCTTACTTCTCATCATTTTACGCATTTGCCCGAATTGTCTTAAGAACTGATTTACCTGTGTAATACTGTTGCCACTGCCCTTCGCTAGCCTGAGTCGTCGCTTACCATTCAGGATCTCAGGCCTTTCCCTTTCTATTGGAGTCATTGACAAAACAATAGCTTCTACTCTTTTCAGTTTTCCTTCGTCCATCGCTCCGGCCAATCCTTTCAATTTGCCTGCACCGGGCATCATCCCCAAAATTCCCTCTAGCGGACCCATCTTCTGCATCATTTTCATTTGAGCAAGAAAATCATTAAAATCAAAAGTGGCCTTTTTCATGCGGTTGGCAATCCGCATGGCCTCTTCCTCATCGATAACTTCTGCCGCTTTCTCAACGAGCCCAACGACATCACCCATCCCGAGGATGCGTTCTGCCATCCGCGACGGAACAAAAGCATCAAAGTCCTCAAGCTTCTCTCCCTCACCTATATACTTGATCGGTTTCCCAGTCACCGAACGCATGGACAGAGCAGCTCCGCCCCTCGCATCACCATCCAGTTTAGTAAGCACAATCCCGCTCAAACCAACGGCCTCATCAAAATGAGTAGCAACACTAACTGATTGTTGACCCGTCGCAGCATCAGCAACGAGAAGAGTTTCTTTAGGTTTCAAATAATCGCATAAGTTCTTTAACTCCTGAACAAGATCCTGATCGATTTCTTGCCTTCCTGCCGTATCAAATATCAGTACATTTCCTGACTGTGACTCAGCCCAAGAGATGGCCTTTTTAGCAACTTTGACCACATCCTTGTCACCAGGGTCGGCCCTATAAACAGGAACATCAATTTCTTTTGCCAAAGTCACTAATTGCTCAACGGCTGCCGGCCGATACAAATCACATGCAACGAGGATAGGTTTTCTTCCCTCTTTCTTTAATCTTAATGCGAGTTTGCCCGAAGTCGTTGTCTTACCTGCACCGTTAAGACCACACATCAGAATGCGGGCAGGTGGATTAAGATCAAGCGGAGCCGCATCACCTCCTAAAAGATCAACGAGGGCATCTTGAAAGACTTTAACGATCTGCTGACCTGGAGTGATGCTCTTTAACACTTTTTCGCCAAGAGCGTCCTCTTTGACCGTTGCTATGAATTTTTTGGCGACTCCGAAATCAACGTCCGCCTCAAGCAAAGCCATGCGAATTTCACGCATGGCATCTGATATATTTTTCTCCGAAATCTTCCCCTGCCCCTTGAGCTTCTTGAAGACATTATCTAATCCATCTGAAAGTTGAGAAAACATTGATACTAGTTTGGCTCCATTGTCTGCAGATGCAAGGCTCCGTAAATCATAAATTCATTGGTGTTATGTTTATTTCTTACGCCTCTTTTTCTTCTGGGCAACTCCAAGGTCAGCCGCGGCCTTATTTATAACATTGCCAATATAATTTTCTCCGTAAGCGCCAATGCTTACCGGGTCCCCGACTTTAGCTATTCGTGTAACGGCCTCACGAGCACTCTCATCCATATGATCAAGCACGTTCATTGCTCTGAGTCGTGAAAACGGATTCTTTTCAGATAAAATTGCCTCGAGCGTAGACTCAGCAGTCTTAACTTCTCCTATCATAAAAAGAGCCTGAGAAGCAGCGCTTCTCACATCAGCGCACGGATCCTTACAGAGATTAACAAGGTCAGATTTCGCTGCAGTCGCACCCTTTCCTAATATGATACATCCAGTAGCTCCCCAATAACGGATCGCCGCGTCCTTGTCTTTCATCATTGATTGAAGATCACCCAAAGATGAACTCGTAGCAGTGGTCGCTTTCTCTGCCGCTGCCTTTATTTTTGCCAGAGGGGATTTTTTCTTATCTCTACCTAATTCATAAGGCGTCAGATCGCCGCAGCGATCATGCATTTCCCCTTCAGGCAAAAAACCCAAATCCCCTATCTCTAATTGCCACCTATTAAGCTCGTCAGCGAGACGGTCCCTCTGGTCTGCATGAGCTTCACTCTGAGCCAAATTATTCACCTCGTGCGGATCATTTCTAGTATCATAAAATTCAATAGCGGGTTTTGTCTTCCAGAAAGCGCTCTGCACCTCGTTAAGCTTTCCGGCATCGAACATGTTCTTCCAGATCCGAGTAGTGTCAGTCTGGAACATGTAGGCGATGAACTGACCGTATATCTGATGAGGATTATAATTTCTTATATATTTGTAACGCTCATCTCTAACTGCTCGAACCATATCATAGCGCTCATCCATTCTTCCCCTGAAAGCATGAATGTATTGT
>JABGYE010000097.1:0-5766 GCA_018675395.1 Akkermansiaceae bacterium | reverse complement strand
TTTTTTATTTCTTTCCCGTTAACTGGTCGGCGCCAGGCCCGCCGAAGAAAACGGCTCAATAAGTTTTCGACTACCTTCGGATCGGACACGTCCTCTCCTTCATGAATAATTCTCCGATGCAATGCGGGAGGCCAGGACGGGTAGTCATTGCGAACGAACTCGACGGATTCAATGATGATGCGAGGAAAATCAGGATCCTCAGGGAAGACCTTAACTTTTCTTTTCCTGACTTTTCCTTTCTTGTCCTTCTCCTCAATTACCTTGTTAATGGCTTGGGTAGGAGACTCGCCATCGTCGAGGGCATTTTGCAAGGTGATGATCCCATTGAGCTTGGCACTTGGCACATGAGCTTCGGGGAGCGGAAAAAATTCGGGTAGGCCCGAGATTTCATAATACTGAGACTTGTTCGAAGTGATCGCAACCTCCCCAGCTTTTTCCATTATGTTAAGGGTCAACCCTGAAACAAAATATCCATATTGGGCAAAAAGGATCGGAGCAGGCTGCCCAAGTTTGCGATCTGTATAGGCCTTTACCCGAATACTAAATTTTCCTGTGCGAGGCAGATCCTTGAAAGACCCGTGCCAAAAATTCACCCGCCCCAGCCGTTCAGAAGAGTTTCCGGTGAAACGCCTACTATTAGGACCTCGGATTGGTCCTTTGTTTCTATCAACGACTGTAACGCTTTTTTTTTCCTGTTCTCCTTCCACGACCACAAACCTAAAAGCCTGCCGAGCAATCTTAATATAATTCTCAACCTGAAGAGCCGTCATCCCCAAGGAAGCTCCGTTGTTTTTGAATCCCTCCGAGGATCGACCGTCAGAAGGAAAAACTCCACTGTAGTCCATCTCTAACCCAAGTAGATCCGTCATTGTGTATTGATATTCCGTCCGGTTAAGACGACGCATCACCAATTGTCCTCCAATGCCTTGGCGCACCTTGGCCGCTTTTTGCAACTCTCCGGTTAACCAATCTACCAGTTTACGGCGTTCGCTTGGAGAGAGTTGCGGCTCACCCTCAGGCGGCATCTCTCCAAGATTGATATTATTAAGCGCATCGTGCCACCGCTCCGCCGAGGCACCCTCAACAATATTCGGGTCAAGCGTGTCCAACCTAAGGTCACCTTTCTGCTTTTTCTGTCCATGACATCCGAAGCAATGACTTTGCAATAACGGCTTCACCTCTTCCTGAAAAACATCTCTACCCTTTGCCACGGATGAAAAGAAGAGTATAAGAGCGGCAAACTGAAACAATCTCATGGAGAAATAGCACTAAATATTAAATGCAATATGGTTTTATGATAATGTAAATATCACACCATTGCACCTAACTTCTCCGCAAAGGCCTTCATCCACTGAGAACAGCTCTTTCTGCAATTAAGATTACCTGAAATGACTGACGACTCTTCCATGTATATAACACCTGCCAATTCAGTATCAAGTTTGTACCTAGGCATGTTTGTTACTTCGTTGTCTCGTATAACATAAGCAACCGCAAGAATCTCTATACAAACAAATCTAGTTGAAAAATTATAGCCTCTTAAGAAACAAGTCTTTGAATTCGACAACCATTCCCTTGTCGTGCAACTGCAAACCAATGAATCCGCTCTCCAAACGACCTTCGCTTATATTATCAGTGAATTCGGATGACAACTTATCATTGATCCATAACTGGAAAAAATTTCCCTTGGCAACGATGCGACAATCATTCCAGTCACGTTTTTTTATTTCCTTAATGTTAATAGCATCCTTTATAGGGCTGTGCTTACCGTTCCCTTTAGCATCAATGACTAAGCTGGTCCCACGTTGACATGGAAATTCCTTCCTCGTACCGGATCCAAAATGGAAGTCCCAAGCCCCCAGAACGCCTGGCCCTATTCCAACATGACCAAGATCGGCATGATAGCCTTCAAATGGACGTTTCCCTGTCTTGTCAATTCTTGTACGCACTTCAACACCGGTATTTCCCTTGGTAACCATTTTATAGCGAAACTTTAGCTCAAAGCTCTTAAGATTTTCCTCTCCTGAATATACCAAATAAACTAATCGATTTTCTTCTCCCTCGCCACGAATGACTCCGTCCTTGACTGACCATGGCTCATAACTAGTCTCTGGTGCTTTTCTCCAACCTTTGAGAGTCTTGCCATCAAAAATAGAAATGAATCCCTTCCCCTCATCAGCGCTCAATAATGAAAAAGAGCAAAAGAAGATAACTAAGAAAGGAAATCGAATACCGAGCATTAAATTGTTCTTCATGAGCAAGATCATGACAACCCTTACCAACTAGAGTCAAGACCCCGATGTTCGAGTTAAATCATTTATTTAATCGAAGAAACCGAAACTGAACCCATTAATAGAAATAACTACTTATCCTAATCCATTCTAACTCCTAAACGAAGATAAATGGAGCGGTTTGAATCCATGGATTCGATGAGCCTGACACTTTTTACAGGTCCGTGCCAATTCCATTGGACTAAACCTGCTGCATTCTTCCATGTCAAAAGATCTTCAGAGATCTCTGCAAAAATATTAACTCCAATTGCTGCCGGATCTGGAGCAATACTCAAAGCAAAATGCATTCCTCCCTCTTCATGTTCAAGTATTAATGTTGAAGGATTCACCAAGGAACGGGCGTTGTTTGGTCCTGTCCCAGTAAAAAACTCCATCAAATTACTAACCCCATCTTTATCATTATCGTCTAATGGATCGGGAAGAGAATCAAAATGATCCGCGGCCCATTGAGCATATTCTTCTTGGTTCTTTTCTGGTTGAAAACGCCATCCATACCCAGGCAAAATAGATCCTATAAAATCTTCGTCATCTGCTCTAACAAATTGTAACGGATCAATAATCAATTCATCCCATTCATTATTTATGCCTTGTGGCAACTGGCCTAAGGATCCATCACCTACCGTTCCAGCCAGTTCGGCAATGTCCAGGGTTTCGACTCCGTAGGTTCCGGCCGCAATCCAAGCCTTCCTTTCCATCTTAGAAATATTAATGACGTTCTCACCAGAAAGAAAAGATCCAACGGATAACTCAAAGAAGTTAGTCCGTGGCGTTTCCGGTAGATCCGAAAGCGCAATCACTTCAACGGCTCCATAATCAAACGCAAATAGCAAGTCATCTTCAATTATTACATTATTCAAATACACCTTAGTAGAAATATCGGATAATTCCTCAATACTGCTCTCAGCTTCCATCCAACCCAGAACCCGTAAACCATTCTCACCATCCTCTGACTCGGATCCATCCCACCACCAACGATTCCCATTGTTCATATTTAATAAAATAAAACGACCATGCCCTGAAACTGTTGAGTGATAGGATCCTTTAATTTCAATAGAATCGATCAAAAATGCATTAACCCCGTCATAAATTGAAGCTTCAAGTACCAGATCTGATGACCATCGAACCAAGCCTGTCTTGTCAGGCTCAGTTTTTTGACGTGTTGTAAATAATATCGTTCCTCTCGACTTCGTCGTATAAACATGCTCAAGCAAGCCAGGAACATCAACTTCTTTAAGAAGGACCGGTTTCGTGGGATTTGAAAAATCGATCCTCCTCATTAAATGACGCCCCTCGTGCCTCTTCCCACTCCAGCTACTGACATAACAGCCAAAACTTGCAATCTGATCGGACAAGAAAATCGGACCGGTTTCAACCCAGCTGTCCGGATAATCATCATGATTGACCATCCGTGTAGCAGAGAAAAAACTTGGAAGAGAATCATCCCCAGAACCTGTAACAATGAGCCAACCATCATTCCCTTGCCGGGGCCAAAACCCAATATCATCAACCATTACATCCTCGGCCATTCCGATACAACGCATGCATGAATAATATCCCGTGTTCGATTGATCCGGAACCCAAAGAATTTTATCTTCCGACAATGCATTCGCCCGCATTGACCCGAGATAAATTAAGGAATCAGATGCTTTCATCCTGTTCGTTCCTATCAGTACCGGAACCTTGGGATTAGAAATATCAATGGAATGAGTATAAAAGAATGTAGCATGTTTCCAGCGCTCTAATTCTTCATTGTCTTTTACCGTAATCGATTCAGTCCGGGACGTTAGAAGGTGAACCGTTTTACCGATGATGGTCGCTCCGTTCAATTCATTGCCGCGACCAATTTCCAACTCACTGACCAATGCATCAGGATCATCAGAAACAGTTATCCTGAGAGTAGTGGGAGTCCCTGAATTTGAATCCCACCAATGCGATGAACCTCCTTCTAACTGAATGAGATAATCATCCGTACGAATGATTCGATCTGCTGACCAAGCAATTGTTAATGAAACTTTCTCCTCTGGAAGGTCCCGATCCGAAATGTCCATTACCCGTAACTGCTGTCCAGAAATGACAACTAACTTGTCATTATCAAGAAGTTTTCCACGACGTGCTATAAAATCAGAATCGATCACTCCTCGCTTGACCAGTAGGTCATCTCCAATATCCATGATCTGCATCTTTTTTTGATAAGATCCGTCCACCCTGCCTGTGAAAGGCAAAACCAATAAATTTTGATCAGGAAAAAATCCTACCGCCTTCTCATCGTAATTACCTTCACTCCAGCTGTAAGTATCTTCGTCCCCAAGATAAATTCGTTCAGACAATCTCATCTTTGTGGGATCAGCCACATCAAACAAGGAAATAGCAACTCTTGAATCTTCAATTCCTACCGACAATATACGGCCCAATTCTCCAAATATTTCCATATACGTGGACCAACCAGGTATATCGATATGTCCAAGAATCTTTAACCGGCGAGGCCTAGATAGATCGACGGCAAAGAGAGGATCTATTTGCCTAAAAGTAACGACATACAGACGATCATCATGAAACCTAGTTGCCCGTACAGTCTCGCCTGGGGCAAGGACCAGTGAATCCAATTGCCTAGCCAACTCATTCGGATGATGCCGAAGATCGTGATTCTCTACTAAGGTGTGTCTTTGCTGTCCTGCATTCCTCCCCCATACCTGTGAAACTGTGGTCAGAATACCGTCACGCAATGCCAACTTATATTTGTCATTGAGATGACCTCCTAATCGAACCTTGTGTGTAATTTCCATTGGTTCGGAAGGGTCGTCAATCTTAATGGCATGGACCCATGAAACATTCTCCCGTTCATTAGTGTCATAAACGGAGGGGATCACAAAAAGATAATCAGGCGTTGCAGTAACCACTGCATTATAATAATAACTTTCCTCACCAGTCAGATCCAGCCCCTTCATTTCGACAGGATTCGTTGGATCAGTAAAATCAAAAGCATATACCTTGAGCCCTGAACGCGCGTGCCAATCGCCGTCAATCTGCCTAACACTTTCCCATATTCTAGTCACTGCATAGAGACGATTTCCTATCATACGGCTCTCAACAAAAGATCCCTCCAATGAGTAACGCTTCTTGACTGATAGCTGATCAGTTTGATGGTGAACTAACACCACCTCTGATTGCGCAGAGTTCACCCCTCGCCAATAAGAATTACCTGAATTCGCCAAGAGAATTACATGCTCCTCCCCAACAAGGTAGAGTTGCTCACCAACTGCTGGCATTCTCAACTGAGCTATACGACTGGGCTCATTAAGATCATGTAAAGAAAATACCTGTAACCCCCTCTGCTGATTGAAAAAATAGAGATTGCGCCCTCGCCATTTCCAGATATCAGATTCTTCGACACTCGGCTGTGGGTTCTCTTCTACAGCAAGCGCATCTTCCTCTGCTGCTAATCCAACATTTACCATTCCTCGATTAATATTGGATCCCT
>JABGYE010000116.1:0-10930 GCA_018675395.1 Akkermansiaceae bacterium | reverse complement strand
GGGCAGAGCGTGGATATTTAATTGAGCTCCGCGTCCTCCTCGGATCGTTTTGAGTCCTTCTGTCTTTATCCATGCACTGAGTTGATAAGTGGTGCGTTTTTTTACTTTGAGATCAAAATGGATTGAGCTGTCAGCGCCCTGAGCCGATTCAATCATTATTGCATTTCCTTTTCCTCCTCTGCCGGGAGAAACGATGCGTTGATCTGCCCGGCCAGAATAGTTTCGTGCTTTCCAGTTCTTTGGCATCGTCCCGTCAATGGCATCAAATCCTGAATTTAAGATTAAGTTTTCTTTGGGAATTTGGGCTGCTTTTGGTGGTGCAGTTGCGTTCGCTGGGGAGGACTTGGCCAGAGCGGCTTTGAGGTAGCCGGCACCGTGTCGGGAACAGGCCATTTGGAACGCAGTTGGTAACCAACGATCATTCAAAATAAAGTTATCTTTTCGCTTTGAGAAAAGGATGTTCCCGATTTCTTCAGAGGGAGGCATTTCAGAAAGTGCAAGTAATACATCTTTGCGGACCTGATGGTCAGGGTCATTGATTGATTTGAGAAGATGTTTTGTGAAATTTTCTTTTCGAGGTGTCACGGATGCAGCGGCGCGGCGGGCCCCTGCTGATTTGTGATTGAGCCCTACTTGAATTGATTCAGAGTCAACGGCTCCAAGCCCATGAAGTGCCCACAGTGCGTGGATTGCTCCACCTGCGATACCGATCTCATCAGGTTCGGATGATTTAATGATCCCTTTTAGGGGTTGGGTAAATGTGGCGCTATCTTCGCTTTCGACGATGAGACGTTGTGCGTGCATTCTCCAGAACATGTTATCACTTTGAATTGCTTTGAGCAGATCCTTGGGTTTTTTCTTTGATAAATCGAAAGTTTCACTGGGCTTGCCATCCTTGGCTGTGAATCGGTAAATCCGGGTACGGGTGTAATCGCGTAAGGGCGATTCGAAGGCATTGCCTCGGCCCCTCTTAGCATCGAATCCTCCCCGACCCTTGTTTGGAGTAGGGTTGTGTTGGATTAGGAAACTGTACCAGTCGCTCATCCAAATTGCGCCGTCAGGACCAACTTCGGAGTAAATAGGGGAGAACCATTCGTCAACTGATGCGACTAGGTTCCAACCGTTTTCTGCCACGAAATGGGATCCTTCGGGCCGGACCTGAGCCCTGTAAACTAAATTACCTGTCGGAGCATTGACTAGAGCTGAACGGTTCCACCAGTCCTTTGGAAAACTCCTGGCCGTGTAAAGATGATGTCCCGCGGCCGCCGTGAAACCGCCAAAAACGTCAACTTGGCGAACGTTGGGTGTGATGGGGAAGAATTTTTTATTTGAATCTATTCCAGGTAAACGGCTCGGTTGATCTAATCCATCGAAACGGTCGTAATGTGTCTTTGCGATAGGCATATAAACACTGGACTGATTATTCGCGGTGGATATGAAAACATCATTATTTTCTGAGAAGCCCAGCCCCCATGTATTGTTGGATGTTCTTCCAAGGAATTCTAGCTCTGACCCGTCCGGTTTGAATCGATAAACGCCCTGACCAAAACGATGGTCTTTGCCGCCGACTTTTCCATTGAATCCTGCGTATCCCATGACTCCCCAGATCCAGTTATCAAAACCATATTTCAGGTTTGAGGGTCCTGCATGAGTGTCGCCCGTGCTCCAACCGGAGAAGAGAGTTTCTCTAATGTCTGCTTTGTCATCCCCGTTAGTGTCTTTGAGGAAGATGAATTCCGGTGCCATTTGAACAATTAACCCGCCTCTGGCAAAACACATTCCGGTCGGGATAGACAGCTTGTCAGCGAAGAGCGTTGCTTTGTCGGCCTTGCCATCTCCGTCCGTATCTTCAAGGATTCTGATCCTGTCCTTTCCGAGTTCAGTTGGTTTTAATTCGTTCGGATAGTCACGAGTCTCGATGACCCATGCGCGGCCCCTTTCGTCCCAGTCAATTTCAATGACGCTGTAAAGTCCGAGCTCTTCGGATGCGAATAGTGAAATATCAATCCCATTGGCAACTTGTGTATGTTTTAGAGACTGCTCTGGGCTCAGAGGTTGGTGCACTTTGATTGGTTCGGGCCGCCTTTCATAGTTTGGGACAAGGTCCCCATCGCGTCGTACTAGTTTTGGGAGTTTCGTAGAGAGAAATGTCTTACTCTTCTTTTCACCGATTGCCCATATGAGGCCCCGAAAAACCAAGTCATGAAAACCCGGCTTACTCCATGTTCTTTGATCATGTCCGTAAGCGGTATAAAAAACGCGTCCTTTTCCTGGTTCACGTGTCCATGTCCATGGTTCACCTTCTCTCGTCTGCAGAATATTTCTGTCCTTAGTGCCCTTGTGATGTACATACGTTTCGTCCCATGTTTCAAAGCCTTTGAAGCTTTTCATTATAGGATGTCCGGGTTTTTCTATTTTGGTTGAGAAGGTTCCGGTCCCATGTGACTTGAACTGGGCTCCCACTAATTTCACATATTGCATTGAGTTAAGAAAACAGTAAGAGGCGCAATGGATCGGCAAGAATGCTCCTCCGTCATACACATAATCCAGTATACCTTTCTCCTGTTCTTCCGTGATCTTACCAATGTTGGCGTAAATCATAAGTGCATCGAAATTTTCCAAGGTCCCATCATGGAGGCAGTTCGGGTCAGCAGTGTAAGTAAAATTCACACCACGGGGCCCGAGCCCTTCCATGATCTGAGGAACTCTTTCAGCTGGTTTGTGATGTCCTTCATCGCCAAGGAAGAGAACCTCTAGTCGATTTGCTTCCGCAGAGCCAAGGAATGCAGTAATGAGAACAAGAGAGAGGAGAGTTTTCATTGTTATGATTATGATAGAGCGAATTCAGGCATTTTTTTCAATTCGCCTCCAGCAAGAGCGCTTTCGTGGGCAATGATTCCTGTGCAGGTCCAGTTAGCTGATTGGATTGCGTTCGGGAACGGGTCTCGGTCTTCGGCAAGCGCACTGAGGAATTCGTGGACGAGGTGAGGATGAGATCCTCCGTGCCCAGCGCCTTGAGTGAAGCTGAGGTGATCTTCTCCATCCTCTCCACCATAAACTCCTCCAGTAGTGAAGGGAGCAATTTCGTCAGGCAACAGGTGAGCATAGTCAGGACATTCTACTTTTTCTGGAATTTCAGGTTCTGGCTTCTTGGCAGTATGAAGAATGAGGGGGTCCCCTTCTATGAGGGGCCATTCCATTGCCTTCTTGTCACCGTACACTTCGAAGCTTTCACGGTACTGGCGCGCGACATCAAACAATGAACGATAGATGTAAGCGGAGAGATCTGAATCTTTGAATTTTATATGTGTAGATTCGACTGCGAATGGTGAATTGTAGCAATCATGCATTTCTTCACGAATGGTTCCTGAAGGAAAACATGATACGTACTCTGCTTGACCCTTTGTGAGGCCAAGGACAGGTCCAACGCAATGAGTGGCGTAATGCATTGGAGGAAGACCAGGCCAGTATCCGGGCCAACCATCCATGTCTTGCTGATGGCTTGCCTTTAGGAATTGTATTTTGCCTAACTCTCCTTTCTCATACATTTCTTTAGCGAAAAGAAATTCGCGGGCATAGACGACAGTTTCCATCATCATGTATTTGAGTCCTGTTTCTTTGCATAAGTTCACAATGGTTTCGCAGTCCTCTACGGAAGTGGCCATGGGCACGGTGCAGGCAACGTGCTTGCCAGCCCTCAGGGCTGCTATTGATTGCTCTGCATGGTTCGGAATAGGTGTATTGATATGGACAAAATCCACCTCAGGATCATTCAGAACATCATCATAGTTCTGATAACGTTTATCGATATTATATTTATCTCCGACTTCGTTCAGGGACTCTTCAGTTCTCTGGCAGATGGCATACATGTTTGCCTGTGGATGACGTTGATATATTGGAATGAATTCGGCACCGAACCCGAGACCTATGATGGCGACGTTATATTGTTTGCTCATATTGTTTTAATTTGGGTTGCGATTATAGGGTAAACGTAGCCATTCGTATAGCATCTATGCCTAAAATATTGGGATTTACCAGTACGGGTGCTAATTCTTGCAGTTAAGGCATATTGGGATGTAAACTGTTAAGAGTAATGCTCTCTGTTTGTAGCAGTTCATCAATGGGTAGGCGTGATTTTCTTCGCGTCGGAGGCCTAGGCATTGGGGGTCTCACGCTCGCAGATTTATTGAGAGTAAAGGCCAGTGCTGCGGAGCAGGGGATTCCGGTCAAAGACAAGGCCGTGGTTTTTCTGTTTATGCACGGAGGCCCTCCACAAACGGAGACATTTGATCCGAAAATGGATGCTCCGGATGGAGTTCGTAGCGCTATCGGTGAAGTTAAAACAAATATTCCAGGGGTCACCTTTGGATCTACTCTGAAAGGTTTGGCGGGACTGGCAGACAAAATGTCGATAGTCCGATCTTTCACTACAGGGAACGGGAACCATGACATCAAACCGATCGTTGGTAACACTTCCCTAGGAGCAAACTTAGGATCGATTTATTCTAGGGTCGCGGGGCCGAACCGGACACAGAGTGGGATGCCAACGAATGTTGCTCTTTTTCCAAGGGCCGTGGTTCCGGAAGCACAAGAAAGAAATAAAAGTTTTGGCAAGTTTGTATCTACTGGATCCATTGGAAGTTCATATGCTCCATTCGTTCCCGGAGGCGGAGGTGACTTGCAGCAGGACATGGTACTGTCCATTCCTGAGCCTAGGCTCAATGACCGTAGGGGCCTCCTTGGCAGCGTGGATTCTTTGCGCCGTCGAGTTGATGATACGGGCAGACTTGATGGTGTTAGTGGTTTCCAGGAGCAGGCCTTTGATACCATTCTTGGTGGCGTCGCTGGTGCCTTTGATTTGTCCTCGGAGGACCCAAAAACTATTGAGCGCTATGATACGGCTCCGTTAGTTCCTTATTCAACCATTCGAAAGGTCTGGAACAATCATAAAAATTATAGGGACCATGTTAATTCTTTGGGTAAGCTTATGCTCATGGCGAGACGCCTAGTTGAACGTGGTTGTGGTTTTGTCACGGTCACGACCAACTTTGTATGGGACTTTCATGCGGACCAGAACAATGCGACCGTGACTGAGGGAATGCACTACGTCGGTCATCCCTTTGACCATGCGGTTTCTGCTTTCATTGAAGATATTCATAACAGGGGATTGCAGGACAAGGTCCTGCTTGTCTGTTGTGGAGAAATGGGGAGGAATCCTAAGATTAATAAGAATGGGGGCCGTGATCATTGGGGAAATTTGGCTCCACTTATGCTTTCCGGAGGAGGGTTCAATCATGGTCAGGTCATAGGGGAGTCGACCCGGGACGGAGGTGAACCGAACAGTGATCCTGTCACAATGAATAATCTTCTCGGCACCGTGATGCATTCGTTACTCGATGTCGGTGAAGTTCGGTTAATGGAGAATATTCCGAGAAAAGTAAAATCGTTAATTGCTGATTCAGAACCGATTAAAAATCTTTCATAAGTATTTGAGTGGGATTTTGTCGCCACAAGTGCATAATACTGATCATGAAAAACAGTATTAATTTAATTGCCCTCATTGGTATTTTCACTGCTCTTCTCACTGCCCCTTTATTCGCGGCTGATGATGAGAAGAAGAAGCCAGCAAAAAAACCAACCAAGACAGCGGCTGAGCGTTTTGCGAAGTTCGACAAGAACAGTGATGGGAGCCTGTCACTTGATGAGCTCAAAGCGAATCCTTATTTCAAGGACAAGCCGGAGGTCGCGGCTAAGAATTTTAAGCGTAGAGACAAGGACGGTGACGGAAAATTGAGCAAGGAAGAGTTTGCGGCTAAGCAACAGCCCAAAAAGAAGAAAGGTGACGCGGCCAAGAAGAAAGGCGACGGAGCCAAGAAGAAAGGTGACGGAGCCAAGAAGAAAGGTGACGCAGCCAAGAAGGATGGTGATGGAGCTAAGAAATAAAAAAAGCTCTTAAATTTCGACTAAAAAAAAGTGCATTGTGGGTTTCCTCAATGCACTTTTTAATTATAGGATAAACCTATGTTGACTACTTCCCGACGCCAGATGATGGCTTCTTGCGCATCTGCCAGTTTAGCATTCCCCTTCCTTTCTCTGGGGGCACAGCCAAAAATTAATATCACCGGTACCAGAGTCATTAGTTTACGTCCCAATCATTATCATGGTTGGTCCACACTTGCCCGACGTCAGGACGGTGAGTTATTGCTGATCTGTTCTGGAGGTCGTGAAGGGCACGTGTGTCCTTTTGGGCAAGTGGAACTGATGCGTTCTAGGGACGGTGGCCAAACCTGGACCTTTCCCCGTGTATTGCTTGATAGTCCCATCGATGACCGCGATGCCGGTATTCTGGAAACTGCCAAAGGTACGCTCCTGGCTACGACCTTCACTTCCAACGCTTATGATGAATATTACCTTAAAAAAGGTTCCCATAAGAATTGGCCCGAGAAGAGGCGTGAGCAGTGGCTCGCAGCTCATAACCGGGTATCTGCTTTAGCTCGCAAGAAAGAGCTCGGCAATTGGATGATCCGCTCTACGGATGGAGGGGTAACTTGGAGCCCTCGCTATGACTCTCTAGTCAATAGTCCGCATGGCCCAGTGAATCTTAAAGATGGTCGAATCATTTATCCCGGGAAAAATCTTTGGCACGAAAAAACCTGGATTGGTGTGTGCGAATCAAATGATGACGGTCAATCGTGGAAGCGCTTGGCTCAAATTCCCACGCGTAAAGGCGATGACCCAGAGAACTATCATGAGTTGCATGGGGTAGAAGCGATTAATGGTAATCTTGTCGTGCACATCCGTAATCACAATAAGGCGAACAATGGTGAGACACTGCAAACTGAATCGACCGATGGAGGCAAGACTTGGAGTGAGCCTGTTTCTATTGGCGTTTGGGGACTTCCATCACACTTGCTACGGTTGATTGATGGACGGCTCTTGATGAGTTATGGGCATCGCCGAAAACCTTTTGGTAATCAAGCCCGCGTGAGTATCGATCATGGAAAGACTTGGAGTGATCCGGTCATTATTTCGGGTGATGGAGTTGGTGGAGACCTCGGTTATCCAACGACGGTCCAGTTAAATGACAGTTCGTTAGTGACTGCTTGGTATGAGAAAATGGCTGGAAGTACACTAGCTGTATTGCGTCAAGCTAAGTGGAAACTGTCTTAAATTTAATGCAGCATTAATATGCTGGGAATGCGAAAATTAATGAGCTGGAAATAATTAAGTCCGCTCAAAATTGCATAAAAAATGGGAGTGTATAAAATTAGAAACAGATATTGATGGGGGTCCTTTTACGGTCTTATTTTATCAAAGAATTCGCTTATATTTCCCTTTAATATGAGGTATTACCTTTTCATTTATTACATTATTTCGATTTCTTATTTGAAATCGGATAATACATTCAAAGAAGAAATCAGACCCTTCTTAAGTGAGTACTGCTTAGATTGTCACGACAACGATTCGAAAAAGGGGGGGCTGAATTTTGAAGATTTAAAGTCTAATTTTAAAGTCAATGGTACGAGCTCTGTCTGGGAAAAGATTCTCGAACAGGTAGAGATCGGAATGATGCCGCCGGAGAAAAAAAATCAACCCACCGCCACTCAGCGAACCATTGTGGCAGAGTGGATCAAGGATGAGCTGGATAGGGTGGGGAAGGGATTTTCTGTGAGGGCTCGATTACTACTTCCTGAGTATGGAAACAGGATCAGTCATGAGCTCTTATTTGATGGCTCAGTTAAGGATATGCCTTACACGCCGGCACGATTATGGAGAATAAGCCCTCATATTTATAGGGGAAAGCGCTATCAATCAGTCGTGAGGGGAGGGATCGAAGCGGAGCCGGTAAGTTATCTCTCTAAATCAACGGGTATTCGTGATTACTCCTCACAAGAAGTTATGGATGAGGCTGGATTCATGGCGCTACGAATGGCTCTTAGCGATATTATTTCGAGCCAAATACATGATCGAGAATTGCCGGGCCTGAGCTATGGGTCAGATAAGGGGAAGCCGATACGAATCGCAGGAAAAGAAAGTTTCAAGGCAATTTCAGAGGCTAAAGGAATGCCGAGTGAGGAATCCATGGCCAGAGTAGTGAGAGAAGAATTTAACAAAGCGTTCGGACGTCCCATAAATGAGGATGAGTTTGATAGGTATTTCAATTTCATGAAGGCCAACATTAGAGAAGGTGGTAATGAGGCCGGGCTAAAAACTTCATTACTGGCAATATATCTTTCTACTGGTGCAGTGTACCGAATGGAACTGGGGCGCGGTGACCCTGATTCGCATGGGAGAAGGATGCTGTCTTCTCAGGAAATTGCTTTTGCGTTATCTTATGCTCTTACCGATGAGCCGCCTGCAAATAATAAGATTATCAGTCATGCGCTAAGTTCTGGCAAGCTCAGGACAAGAGTTGATGTTGAAAGGGTTCTCAGAGCAATGATTGCCGAGGGCTCTCCTCCGATACGGAAAAATCTTCCGGCCAGTGCTTTTCATCGAATGCTACAAGAAGCTCCTCATGGTTACGGTTATTATCCTAGGGTCGTTCGTTTCTTTGAGGAATTCTTTCAGTATCCTAGGGCAGGAGCCACGTTCAAGGACAGCCCTGGTGCCGGCCTCGGTTCAAGGGCTCTAGTGGGGGCACCCCAAGGACAGATTGTCCGGATCGTAAACGAGGACGTTAGAGTATTTGAGGAACTACTTACTTCTGAACGTTTTAATATGAGTAAGGAAAAACTTTTACCAGTGTTCAGGGCTCAATTCGAGGAACGTTTAAAAAAGATTCCGGCAGATCGTCGGGAAGCGGCCATCAAGAACTATGAGAAAGTTTCTAGGCAGGCGGACAATCTACCCAATGATACTTTTAGAGCAGGAATTCTTCATGATAATAGTTGGCTCATTGCTCATTCGACAAACGATGCAAATGATCCTGTTCACCGGGGAATCTGGATCCGTGAGAAGCTCCTGGCGGGGAATTTGCCGGCATTGCCTATTGGTGTCGATGCGAATGTTCCCGAAGTTCATGATGAAACATTAAGGCAGAGGTTCGAAGTGACCAGAAAAGCGGAGTGTTGGAAATGTCATAAATCTTTCGAACCGCTCGGGTGGCCCTTCGAAAGTTTTACTGACCGTGGGTGGGTTCGAACCGGTATGTATTATAACAAAAAAAAGAAAATATTTGAGACGGAACTTAAACCAGATCAAATTAAATCAGGGCTCAATAAAGGAGAGCTTGCCAAATATTCTTGGGACACTACGGGAGAAATTACAGGAACCGGTGAACCAGGCGTTGACGGGCCCGTCAAAGATGCTTCTGAACTGGTTCATCGTCTCGCTAGAAGTGCGAGAGTCCGTCAATCAATCATTCGTCATGCTTTCCGGTATTGGATAGGGAGAAATGAGATTCTCAGTGACTCTAAGACTCTAATCGCTGCTGATAGGGCTTACATTAATAGTGGAGGAAAATTCAGTGAGGTGTTAGTGTCATTACTGAGCTCTGACTCATTTCTTTACCGCAAATGACAGATTAACAATGAAATTGAACCGACAGAAATTCATACGAGGTATGGCGCTAGGGACCGGGGCCGTTACGATGACTCCTCTACTCGAACAGATGGAAGCTCATGCGGCTGGCCGTTCGGATGGATTTCCTCGTCGATTTGTTTTCGTTGTCAAATCGAGTGGGTTGACTCCAAACGGAATTCGTCCAGAAGGAATTGAAATTGGTAATGGAGATTCATTGCTGGACCGGAACCTTAAGGATCATAAGCTACACCGATCAATGGCGTCACTCGAGCCATTCAAAAATGAGATGATGATTCTTGAGGGGCTCTCTGGGTGCAACTTTCAAGGGAACCATTCGTCCTACTATGGGGCCATGAGTTGTCATCACTCTCCCGAGAAGCCGGCGTCAGCGACGATCGATTGTTTGCTTGGTCAATTGAATCCGGCCCCGTTTAGAAATTACGGTTTCTCCCCAAATGGTCACAGCATAGGTAATAATTACGGCCCTACTGTTCAGGACACTGCAGTTTTCCCCCGCATATCGGCTTACGGACAAAATAAACCTATGCCTTATCAGGCAAGCGCCGAAAAGGCCTACCGGCAACTCTTCGGAAGCGCTCTTAGTCTTGAGACTGGAGGGAAGAAAGAATTTGCTTTGCAGGCTAACCTTCTGGATTTCCTTAAAGATGATGCGAACAGGCTTGCTAAAAGGATAAGTTCTGACGAACGGGAAAAATTGGATCATTACCTTGCTGCATTCGAGTCTGTCCGGGGCCGCAATGACCAGCTAGTTGCGATGCAGGAAAAGATTATTAATAACGCACCCGAACTTACTACCCAATACGCTTCAACAGTTTTTACTGACAGGGTTTCTGTTTTCTTTGACCTTACCTCGGCTGCCCTTATCGCGGGACTGACAAATACTATTTCCATTAGGGCTGATTGGCTCAGCGTAAAGTATGCGACTTTTGGATTCAAAAATACTAGCGTTCACGATATAGGCCACCAGAAGACAACGGACAACGGAATGAACCGAGAACAGGCTCGTGAAGTGATCAGGAAATTTCAAATTGATCAGATTGCGAAGCTTGCAGCGAAACTTAAGGCGGTTCCGGAAGGAGATGGAACGATGCTGGATAATACGATGATTATTTACTTTTCAGATACTGGGGAAGCGCACCATTCGCAAAGGAAAGAGTGGCCATTCGTGATTGTTGGGGGCAGTAAACACAAGTTGAAAACCGCCGGGCGCTATCTCCGATATCCGCAATATGGGAAACGGGGGCACAAGACTATTGGCAATTGGTACAATACAATTCTTCAGGCCAATGGTGGCCCAGTCATGGATTACTTTGGGCAGGCCGATGCCAAGTTGAAAGATCTTGACCTCCGAGGTCCTCTATCGGAATTGGCAATTTGATTGGCT
>JABGYE010000311.1:0-3063 GCA_018675395.1 Akkermansiaceae bacterium | reverse complement strand
TCTGATGAATTGAATGATGTTTTAAAGAGGCAGGTGAGCGATGCGACTCTGCTACAGAAAAAAATTACTGAGTCTGCAAGAGAACTTGCTGCTAGGGGGCAGCCGCCAGTCGAGGCAGAAATCGATTGAACCGTATATGAATTAAAAGATCATAATAATGATGAGATTTTCTATTATATATCAACTATGTGTTACGCTATCACTGACTGCAGGACTCTTTGCATCGCAAAAGGAATCTACCGTAAAAGTTTTAAACTTGTTTAGTGAGTACCATTCTTCAAATAAAGAGTTTTCTGTAGAAATGCAAAATCAGATTGCTGATTTTAGAGATCGAGAAAAAATTGAATCTGGAGCTCTCACTTCATTTTTGAGAGAACTATATCCTGACTTTGCTGAAGCTTTAAGAGTGGCTGGAGATGATCCAGAAAAAGGCATTGAGTCATTAGAATTAATTTCGAAGAATAAGGATCCTTTCCTTGCAGCTGAGGGTTCATATTATCTTTCTAGAGTGCTTGTTTCTGAGGGGCTTTATGAAAAATCCTTGCCCCATTTAAGTAATGTTAGGAATGAGTGGAGCGAGCATTCTCTTCGTGTAGGAGAGTCTTTATATTATGAGGGGGTTTGCTATTCAAATATGCTGCAGAGAACTGCAGCTTCTGATTCTCTTAACGAGTTCATTGAGAGTTACCCCGATTCATCACCCCGCCTTATAGGAGCAGCTAAGGATTTAATAGCATCGCTAGAACGAGTTCATCGGGGAAGCATTGATGACGTTGCGGGGCACATGGAATTCTCTCGACGTAAATTAGATCTAACTGAGGTGGGTGAAGGGACCCAGATTGCTCAAAGTAAGATAGTAGAAATGCTTGATTCATTGATTGAAATGGCAGAAGAACAGGAAAAGCCTCCTCCTCCTAATCCTAATAGTTCGGAGAGTCAGGCACAGGGTCAGGGGGGCAATCCATCGAGCAAACCGGGCAATGGACAAAATAATAGCAAACAAGGGAACCCTAATGCACAGAAAGCTCCGCGAGTAGTTCGGCGAGTCAGGGGCGCTGCGGAAAGTGCTTGGGATGACTTGCGTAAACGGGACCGGGGGACTGATGCTCTTGGTGCTCTAAAATCAAAGTATCCGGCACGATATAGACTTTTGGTCGATCAATATTATCGATCGGTTCAGGGTGGGTCTAAGGATAAAAGTGAATAAATTAGGAATGCCCTATGTTTCTATAAAGAGTCCAGTTTTTGTTTGGATAATGATTGCTTTTGTCTTAGTAGCGAATTCTTACGCTGCGGAAAAGCCTCGCGTAATTACGCTCGAAGGGGAAATTGTTGAAGGAGAAATTGAGTCGATTGATGAAAATGGAATAGTGAATATAAAAGATCAAGAATTTCCTCTGGATGGTTTGAGGAGCATAATACCTGGGGACCGTTCTGAAGTTGCAGATTTTTCTGAAGGCAGAGTTATTCTTATTTGTGGTAGTGAGTTTTCAGCTTCTGCTATTAGATTGTTAGAAGAAGAGGTTGTTTTTGAGTCTCCCGGAATTGGTAGAGTTGAGTTGCCGATCGATGCTGTTAGAGCTTTCCGTTTTGGTAAACTGAGGAGGGGATCTCGTTTTCAGAAAGGTCTTCTGGAATGGGAGGCAGCTAAGGATGTTGATAGTATTTTTATCAGTGGTGGGGCCGAATTGCAGGAAGTTGATGGATTAATTGAAGAAATTGATGGTAATTTTCTTATCTTTGATCGTGATCAAACATTACAGACGGTGCCGCTTTCTCGAGCATATGGAGCGGTCCTTGCTTCGCCTTTGTTGAAAGAAGATGAAAGGCCATCTTGTGTATTGTCTTTGGTTGGAGGAACTCGAGTCAAAGCTGATATAGTAAAGTATGATGGTAAAATGGTTGAGATTACTATTGTTGAAGATGTTAAAATAAATGTTTCCTGGGATTTAATTAAGCGGGTAGGATTGAAGTCTGCTAGATTAGAGTACTTGTCTGATCTCGATGTTATAAAAGAGGAAGTTCGTCCAGTTATTACCTTTCGGAGGCCCTGGCAAAGGGACCTCACTGTGACAGGGTTGCCGATAAAAATTAAAGACCAAATTTACGACAGAGGTTTGGGGTTTTCATCAGGCACTTATGTTACTTTCCCAAATGAAGGCCCTTACGATTTGTTTATTGCTGAAATTGGTATCGATGATGATGCTTTGGGTAGAGGTGATTGTGAGTTTGTGGTTCGTGGTGGGAGTGAGGAGTTATTCAGGAAAAGGATTCGTGGTGGTGAGTCTGCGCAACTCATCAAAGTTGATATTACTGGGCACGATCAAGTAACATTAGAGGTTGATCCTGGAGAAGACTTAGATATTGCAGATCATGCTGATTGGGCTGACGCTTGCTTTCTGCAAACATCTAAGTGATCTTATAGGTATGCCTTTTGTGGCTTTCGTATTAAAATAATATGCGTAACGAATTAGATTCTATTTATCAACGACTCACCAGGACAGTGATTGGGTCAGAGGGGCCTGCTTTTTTGATGATAGTTGGACTGTTGTCTGATGGGCATATGTTAATTCAAGGTGCTCCCGGTATAGGAAAGACTACTCTTGCGGAAGCTTTAGCCAAATCTATTGATGGGAGTTTTAGTAGAGTGCAATTCACTCCTGATTTATTGTCCTCAGATTTGTTAGGGTATTCTATTTACCATCAAGGAAAAGAGGTTTTTGAATTTGTTCCAGGTCCAGTGTTTAGCAATGTTTTGTTAGCGGATGAAATTAATCGGACTAGTCCTCGTATACAGAGCGCATTGCTAGAATGTATGAACGAGAGGCAGGTTTCTATTGATGGTATTACGCGACCCTTGTCACCGCCTTTTATGGTGATTGCTACTCAGAACAGCATTCATTCTACAGGGACTTTTGCTCTGCCGGAGCCACAACTTGACCGATTCTTAATCTCAGTAAACATGACTCTTCCGGACCGTCAGACTCAGTCTAAGATATTAATGTTTCATGCCAAAAAGAATGAATCTAAGGAGAGGGGTGAAGAATTAATGGATGTTGATGA